>NZ_JBNCNR010000003.1:230181-394784 GCF_049847065.1 Gordonia sp. DT219
CGTCGGGTCTGCACGACGAAGAGCGAGGAGCGCAGCGACGGTGCGATGAGGAGGAAGACCCGGCGCCAAGAGCCCGGCGGGCGCGACGGCGAAGCCGGCGCCAAAAGCAGAGCCCGGCGGGCGCGACGGCGAAGCCGGCGCCAAAAACTCAGAAGATGGCGCCGATTTCGTGTGCGGCGTCGGTGCCGTAGGCGTCGGCGATCCGGGCGATGGCCGAGTCGTGGTGCCATGTCCAGTCTTGTGTCGAGACTGTTTCGAGCACAAGTACGGCGACCATCGAGCCGAGTTGTGCGGCTCGCTCGAAGCCGAGCCCGTTGCTGACGGCGGTGAGGAATCCGGCGCGGAAGCCGTCGCCGACACCGGTCGGATCGACTTTCGCTTTCTCGGGCACCACCGGGACGTGAATTCGGCTGCCGTCACTTTGGATGATTTCGACGCCACCGGCGCCGAGGGTGGTGATGCGGGTGCCGACCATGTTGCGTACGCGTTCCTCGGTCAGTCCGGTTTTCTCGCGCAGTAGTCCCCATTCGTACTCGTTGGTGAACAGGAAGGTGGCTCCTTCGATGAGGCTGCGCGCGGATTCGCCGTCGAGTCGTGCGAGTTGTTGTGAGGGGTCGGCGGCGAATGGGATGCCCAGGTCGCGGCATTCGGCGGTGTGGGCGACCATTGCCTCTGGGTCGTCGGCACCGATCAGCACCAGCTCGGCGTTTGCGGCGTCGTGGTCGGCGAGTTTGATGTCGCGGGCTTCGCTCATCGCGCCGGGGTAGAAGAAGGCCAGTTGCGCCATCGCTTCGTCGGTGGTGCAGGTGAAGCGCGCTGTCTGATGCTGAGTGGATACGCGGACCGCCCGGCAGTCGACACCGTGCGTTTCCAGCCACCCGCGGTAGTCGTCGAAGTCGGCGCCGACCGACCCGACAAGCACGGGAGCACCGCCGAGCTCGCCCATCGCGTAACAGATGTTGCCGCCGACTCCTCCGCGCCGGACCACGAGGTCTTCGGCGAGGAAGCTCAATGAGATGTGGTCGAGTTGGTCGCTGAGCAACTGTTCGGAGAACTTGCCGGGGAATTTCATCAGATGGTCGGTTGCGATCGAGCCACATACATAGATGGTCACGGGGGATTCAGCCCTTCATCTCCTCGGCGGTAACGGCCTCTCACGCTACCGACCGACTCATAAAAGCATCCGACCGCATCCCCGGAGTACGGGAATGCGGTCGGATGTGGCTGATCCGGCGTCGGCGTGCGACGGGAAGTCAGTTGAACGAGTCGCCGCAGGCGCAGCTACCCGTCGCGTTCGGATTATCGATGGTGAAGCCCTGCTTCTCGATGGTATCGACGAAATCGATGGTCGCGCCCTGCACGTAGGGAGCGCTCATGCGGTCGACCGCGAGGTTGACGCCGCCGAAGTCGGCGATGACGTCGCCGTCGAGGCTGCGGTCGTCGAAGAACAACTGGTAACGCAGTCCCGCGCAGCCGCCGGGCTGTACGGCGATGCGCAGCGACAGGTCGTCGCGGCCTTCCTGATCCAGAAGCGTCTTCGCCTTGGACGCGGCGGCGTCGGTCAGGATGATTCCGGTGGTGGTCACGGTGCCGGATTCGTTCTGCACAGTCATCGATGTTCCTCCGTGCTGGTCGAGGCCGGCTCGATTGGGCCGGTTGCGGTCGGCCCCCGGCTCACGCGCGGGGACGCACATTTGTACGGTCGGCTTCAACGGTACCCCTTGTACGCGTATTCCCGCCCCACCCGATTCGACCATCGGCGGTGAACTCGCCGACACTCACACCCAGCCCGCGGCGATCCCGCGGACCATCTGGCTGAGCTGATTGCCCGCATCGTCCATCGCCAGCTGTATCGACCCGGCGTGGTCGACGATCGAGTAGGCCGCGGCGATGTCGGCTTCGGCTATCTCACGGGCGCCGAGCGTGACCTGGCCGGCCACCACCATGGTGGGCACCGAGGCGGCGCGGGCGGTGGCGTTCAGCGCGGAAACGACCTTGCCGCGCAGGGTCTGGCTGTCGAATCTGCCTTCCCCGGTGATGAGCAGGTCAGCCGTCGCGATCTGCGCGTCCCGGTCGGTCGCCCCGGCAACCACGGATGCCCCCGACACCCGATGCCCACCCAGCGCGAGCAGAGCCGCGCCCAGCCCGCCGGCGGCTCCGGCCCCGTGTTCGGCGCTGACGTCACGACCGGCCATCTGCGCCAGCACCCGATTCCACCGGGTCATCCGTTCCTCGAGGATGCCGACGGTCTCGGTGTCGGCCCCTTTCTGCGGACCGAACACCGTCGCCGCACCCGACGCGCCGAGCAGCGGATTCTCCACGTCGGAGGCCGCCACGACGTCGATTCCGCGACACCGCGCCACGGCGTGCTCCGGTCCGCCGAGCGCGTCGATGAGGCCGCGGCCGCCGTCGGTGGTGGCGCTGCCGCCGAGACCCACCACCACCGAGGAGGCGCCCGCACGCAGTGCCGCGTCGACGAGTTGACCGACACCGAATGTGTCGGCGGCCGTTGCGGTGCGTGGCGTGGGGCGGCCACCGAGCTGGTGCAGACCGCACGCCTGCGCGCCTTCGACGTAGGCGACCGTCCGCTTGCGAACCCGGTCGTCGAGCAGCCATTGTGCGGTCACGGCGGCTCCGAGCGGTCCGGCCACCTCCGCGGAATGCACCGTCCCGAAACTGCCGGCGAGCACCGACACGAACCCGGGGCCGCCATCGGATTGGGGTGCGCGGACGACCTCGTCATCGGGACGGGCTGCTAGCCATCCGCGCGCGATCGCGTCGGCGGCCTCGACCGCGGTCAGGGTGTCGCCGAAGGAGTCCGGGGCGATCAGGAGACGCATGTCACCCCCGCGGACGCGGTGCGAATCGGGGGGTGCAATGCCGTATCCGTCATGCGGGGCAAGTATAGGGAGGTCGGCGCATCACGGCAGCGCGGATCACCTAGGCTCGGGGATGTGAAGTTGCCATGGACCAAGGACGATTCCACCCCGGCGGACGACGCCGCCGAGACGTCCGTCGACGCCGATTCGACGGACTTGGTCGATCTCTCGAAGCCGCGGGGCGGCGGGTACACGCCAAGCAAGGGACGTCCGACTCCGTCGCGCCGTGAGGCAGAGCGCCGACGCCGCGGTCCGGTCGCGCCACCGCCGACGACGCGAACCGAGGCCCGGGCCCGCAAGAAGGAACTGCGGAGCTCGATGACCAAGGAGGACAAGAAGCAGGTCTCTGCCGACCGTCGTTCCCAGCGCCTGGAGCAGCGTGAACGGATGATGGCAGGCGAGGAACGCTATCTGATGCCGCGCGACAAGGGTGACGTGCGTCGTTACACCCGTGATCTGGTCGATTCGCGGCGCAACTTCGCCGGGCTGTTCATGCCGTTCGCGGTGGTGCTGATCATTGTCATGTTCGTGCCGGCGATCGCGGTCTACTCGACCTTCTTGCTGCTGGCCTTCGTCGTCCTGATGGCGATCGACGGTGTGATCCTGGGCCGGCTGGTGAGCAAGCGCACCCATGAGCGTTATCCCGACAGCACCGATGGCGGACTGAAACTGGGCTGGTACGCCTTCACGCGTGCGATGCAGCTGCGTAAGATGCGCGCACCCAAGCCGCAGGTCTCCGTCGGCGACGAAGTCTGAGGCGATGACGACACGAGGAATCCGGACCCTGATCCTCGGTGGGGTCCGGTCAGGAAAGTCGGCTCACGGTGAGGGACTGCTGCGTGACGCCGTGGCCGTGCGATACATCGCCACCGGCCCCACGCTGACCACCGATCCGGAGTGGACTGCGCGGGTCGAGCGGCATCGTCGCCGACGCGATTCCCGGTACACGACGGTCGAGACGATCGCTCTGGCCGAAGAGTTGCGCTCGCATCATGACACCCCGACACTCGTCGACGACCTGGGCAACTGGCTCGCCGCACGTCTGGACGCCACTCAGGCATGGTCGCAATCACCACCGCCGGACCGGACCGCCGAAAACAATGAGTTATGTTCTGCGATAGCAGCATTCACGGATGACCTCGTCCTGATCAGCCCGGAGGTCGGGTTGGCTCCGGTGGCCGGAAACCCCGCAGGTCGACTGTTCCAAGAGGAACTCGGTGCACTCAACGAGGCCATCGCCGCGGTGTGTGACCGAGTACTGCTGGTGGTTGCCGGCCGCGTGCTGGAGCTGACACCGGCACCGGCGTCGGTGCCGACACCTACGCCATCGGTGAGCGAAGCCGCGGCAGGCGCGGCCGCTTCGACGACGACCGAGCGCGTCCCGGCCGCGGCGGCCACCGCTGATCCGACGATCGCGACCCCGACCCCGACCGCTACAGATCGCACCATTGCCGACGCGACCACCGCCACCGGTCCGGCCATCCCCGAGGTCTTCGACCCGATCGTGCCGCCCGATGAGCAGGCCGCCGAGGCGGCCCGCGCGCGCCAGCTGCAATTGACCAAGCCGGCCGGTTCCCTCGGACGCCTCGAAGAGCTCGGCGTGTGGATCTCGGCCTGCCAGGGCACGTGTCCCCCGCGTCCCCTCGAGGCTCCCACCGTGGTGGTGTTCGCGGGCGATCACGGCGTGGCTCAAGGCGGGGTGTCGGCATACCCGCCCGAGGTGACCGCGCAGATGGTGGCCAACATCGCCGCCGGCGGAGCGGCCGTGAATGTCCTCGCCCGCCGCTACGGTGCCACGGTGCAGGTGGTGGATATGGCCGTTGATGCCGACACCGCACCCGAGGTCTCGGCCTACAAGGTGCGTCGCTCCAGCAACGACCTGCGGGTCTCCGACGCGCTGACGATCGATGAGGCCCGACGTGCGCTCGCCGCCGGGCGGGCCATCGTCGACGATCTCGTCGACTCGGGCGCCGATCTACTGATCGCCGGCGACATGGGTATCGGCAACACCACGCCCGCCGCGGTCATCATCGGCACCCTGGCCCGGCGCGAGCCGGTCGAGGTCGTCGGGCGTGGCACCGGGATCGACGATTCGGGCTGGATACGCAAGACAGCCGCGATCCGCGACGGGATGCGCCGCGGCCGTCGGCATCGCAACGACCCGCTGTCCCTGCTGGCCGCTGTCGGTGGTGCCGATCTCGCTGCCATGGCCGGATTCCTGGCCCAGGCCGCCGTGCGCCGGACGCCGGTGATTCTCGACGGTGTCGTCGTCACGGCAGCCGCGCTGATCGCGGTCGAGTTGGCGCCGGGCGCCACCCGCTGGTGGCTGGCCGGACACCGGTCGGTCGAGCCGGCCCAAAACATCGCGCTGGAACACCTGGATCTCGAGCCGCTGCACTCGTACGGTATGCGACTCGGTGAGGGCACCGGCGCGCTGAGCGCACTGCCGACGGTGATCGCCGCCGTCGATGTCATGACGTCGATGTCGACCTTCGGCGAGGCCGGCGTCAGCGATTCCGACTCCGCCTCAGATGGGGCGGCCGGATCGGATCCGGCTGCACCGCAAGCGGTCACGCTCCCCTGATAGCACCGATGCGTCCGATCCGCGCAATCGCTGTCGCGGTCAGCTGGCTGACAGTTCTGCCCATACCGCGCCGGTTCACCGACGCACCGCCGGACCGACAGGTGGGCGGCAGGGTCATCGCGGCGGTGCCGGTGGTCGGCGCGTTACTCGCGGTGGTCGCGGCCCTGGCGGCCTGGGGGTTGTCGGCCACCGCCGCTCCGAGCGCGCTGATCGGGGTGCTCGTCGTCGCGGTACTCGGCCTCCTCACGCGCGGCATGCACCTCGACGGGCTGGCCGACACCGCCGACGGCCTCGGGTGCTATGGGCCACCCGAACGGGTCGCCGCGGTGATGCGGTCGGGCACGGTGGGACCGTTCGGGGTGGCGACGCTGGTCGTGGTGGCAGCGCTCGAGATCGTCGGATTCGGCACCCTCACCACCCAGAGCCGTTGGTGGGAGCTGGGTTTGGCGATAGGCACCGCCCGCGTCGCGGCTGTGGTGGCATGCCGGTGGTCACAACGCCCGGCACACCCGAACGGGTTCGGTGCGCTCGTCGTCGGCACCCAACGCACCTCGATCGCGCTGTGGACGGTGACGGCCGTGGCCGTTGCCGCGCTCATCGGCGGCTATGGCAGGACCGGATACGCTTCCGGCGCACCCGACGGCGGCTCGCTGCTGCGGGCCGCCATCACCGTGGTCGTCATGCTCGCATTCACGTGGGGCTTCACCCGCCATTGCGGCCGCCGCATGGGCGGGCTGTCGGGCGACGTGCTCGGTGCAGTGATCGAGCTGGGGACCGCGATCATGCTCGTCGGACTGATGCTCTGAGCGCCACCCACTGGGAGCCGCCGGGGCCGTCAGCTGCGGTACAGCTCGGTCATCCACCCGTGGGTGTCGGCGAACTTGCCGCGCTGGATGCCGGTGAGGGTGTCGCGCAGCGCCAGGGTGACCTCGCCGGGCGTGCCGTCACCGATGGAATAGTCGTCGGTCTCGCTCTTGACGTGGCCGACGGGGGTGATGACCGCGGCAGTGCCGCACGCGAACACCTCGGTGATGTCGCCGGAGGTGACGCCCTTGCGCAACTCCTCGGTGGTGATCTTGCGTTCCTCGACGGCGAACCCGGCATCGGTCGCCAGCGCCAGCAGCGATTCGCGGGTGATCCCGGGCAACAGCGACCCGGTGAGCTCCGGCGTGACCAGCCGGGCGTCGGCGCCCGAACCGAAGACGAAGAACAGGTTCATCCCGCCCATCTCCTCGATGAAGCGGCGTTCGACGGCGTCGAGCCAGACCACCTGATCACAGCCCTTGGCGGTGGCCTGCTCCTGGGCGAGGAAACTCGCGGCGTAATTGCCGCCGCACTTGGCGAAGCCGGTCCCACCGGGTGCCGCCCGGACGTACTCGGTGGACAGCCACACACTGACCGGTTTGATGCCACCGGAGAAGTAGGCGCCGGCAGGCGAGGCGATCACGCAGTAGCGGTACTGATTGGACGGGGCGTTGACGCCCAGACCCGCCTGGGAGGCGAACATGAACGGGCGCAGGTACAGCGACTCCTCGCCGCCGGCCGCGGGAACCCACTCGTTGTCCGCATCGAGCAGTACGCGCAGCGATGCGATGAAGTCCTCGACCGACAGCGGCGGCATCGCCAGCCGCTCCCCCGACCGCTGCAGGCGCAGTCCGTTGGCCTCCGGGCGGAACGCCGCGACCGATCCATCGGGCTGACGGTAGGCCTTGAGTCCCTCGAAGATCTCCTGGCCGTAGTGCAACACCATCGCCGAGGGGTCGAGCGCGATCGGCCCGTACGGAGTGACCCTGGCGTCATGCCAGCCACGGTCCACGTCGTAATCCACCGTCACCATGTTGTCGGTGAAGAATTTGCCGAAGCCGGGAGTGGCGAGGATGTCCGCGCGCTGCGACGCCGGCACCGGGTGTGGATGCTCGGTACGGGTGAACTGCAAGGTCATTGGTTCATGGTAACGCCGGCGGGCAAACCGATTCCGTTGAGGTGCGGCGCACGATCGGCCGAATCCTAGACGTGCGACTCGACGAACGGCGGGATGACGACCTCGCAGGGCAGTGACCGGCCGCGAACGTCGACGATGACCTCGGCGCCCTTCCCGATCGCCGAGGTGGTGTCGATGAGCGCCAACGCGATTCCCTGTTTGAGGGTGGGCGAGAACGTCCCGGAGGTACATACGCCGATGCGCTCACCGCCCGCGGCACCAAGCACGTCGCAGCCGGCGCGCGGCACGCCACGACCGGTCGCGCGCAAACCGTAAAGCCGACGCGCCGGCCCGTGGACCTTCTCCGCGATCAGCGCCGCGCGGCCGAAGAACGACGGCTTGTCCCAGCCGACGGCCCAACCGCTGCGCGCCTGGTTGGGGCTGATCTCCGGGGACAGTTCGTGTCCGTGCAACGCATAGCCCATCTCGGTGCGCAGGGTGTCGCGCGCACCGAGACCGGCCGGCAGACCACCGAGCCGGTGCACCTGTTCGAGTAGCGCGTCGAAGACGGGACCGGCCGCCGACCACCGGGGCAGGATCTCGTAGCCCCGCTCACCGGTGTATCCGGTGCGGCAGACCCGCACCTGATACGTCCGGCCGCCGGCAGCCAGCTCGGCGTCGACGAAGGCCATGTATTCCATCTCGGTGGGCAGACCCACCGCGGCGAGGACCTCAGGGCTGCGGGGCCCCTGCACTGCGAAGACCGCATACTCGCGATGGCGGTCGGTGATCGTGATCTCCGCGGGCGCGGCCGCCGCCAGGGCGCCGACCACTGCAGCGGTGTTCGCCGCATTGGGGACCAGGAACACGTCGTCGTCGGCCACCAGGTAGGCGATCAGGTCGTCGATGACTCCCCCGGAAGCATTGCAGCACAACGTATATTGCGCCTTGCCTGGCACGATCTTGCCGAGATCGTTGGTAAGTGTGGAGTTGACGAACGCCGCCGCCCCCGGCCCACGGACCGAGGCCTTACCAAGGTGGCTGACGTCGAAGAGGCCCACCGCCTCGCGCACCGCGGCGTGCTCGGCGACGGTCCCGGAATATGCAACGGGCATGTCCCATCCGCCGAATTCGGCAAAGCTCGCCCCGAGTGCGACGTGCCGATCGGCGATGGGGCCGGCGAGGATATCGGTCATGGGGTCAACCTACCGCGGCCCCCGACACGTCGGTCAGCCCGCGCCGGGCATCCCGAAACCCTGCAGGCCCGGGTCCGTCGCGAGCGCCGCGGTGCGCAAGGTGATCCCATCGGCCTCGTTGCCGCCGACGGTGCGCACCTGATCACCGTCCACACTGACCACGATGTTCGTGTGCTGTCCGAGCGGACTCGGCTTGTCGTAGACCACGATGTCGCCGGGTTGCGGATGATGTGCCGGTCCCCGCCACCGCCCAGAGCTGTGCAGATAGTCCGTCAGCGTGGCCACGCCCGGGATCCGCCACGATCCGGAGTTCGGATTGTTGAGTGGCACACCGGATTCGCGCATCACCGTGCTCACGAAGTCCGCGCACCACGGCTCCTCGGCACCACCGGAGTACGTCGTCCCCGGCGCGTTGCGTGCGTACTGCGCCCGCACCACGTCGATGATGCGGCGACGCTGTGGCGAAAGACCCGTGGTGTCGACAGCCGGAAATGACGGCCGCGCCGAGGGCACCAGTCCACCGACCGCGCGTGACAACGGATCACCGCCGCCACCGAGTGCACGCATGCCGACGACCGCCGACACGCAGGCCACGATCAACACCACACCGATCACGATCGCCCCGCGCATCCGTGCACGGTCCGTTCGTCCCCCTGCCCGCCCGGCGGCGGGCACCGCCCCGGTCTCCTCGCGCGCTGCTCCCACACGTTCGCTCACCCCGGCGATGCTACGGCGGCGGCGTGTCCGGACCGCTGCCCGCGCCACGGACGTCGGACGCTGAGATGACGGGCGGCCGGCGAGCACCCTGTGGCAAGGTTGATCGGGTGAGCAAGAACGAGAGCGTCGACCGTACCCGCGGCCCCCAGATCACCCTGACCACCTCGATCGGCAAGGACGACCAGGCCCTCGTGCTGGGGCTTGTCGAGGCCAACGCCGGCCCCGACGGTTCCGGCAATGCCGACGCAGCCCCGGCCCTGCTCGGCGCGGACCTCCTCGACGACGCGGCCGCCGCCGCGATCACCTCGGCTCTCACCGCGGTCGGTGCCACCGGGTCGCACGGCGAGGTCACCCGCATCGCCGCCCCCGAGTCACTCGGGGTCACGGTCGTGGTGATCATCGGAGTCGGTGACGAGGCCGCACTCGACGATGCGGAAAAGGTGCGCCAGGCCGCCGGCATCGCCGCCCGGTCCCTCGACGGATATGACGTCGTGGCGACCAGCCTGGGGACGGCCGACCTCGGCGCCGCGGCCGAGGGCCTGTTCCTCGGCGCCTACCGCTTCGAAGAATTCCGGTCAGCACGGTCGGCGTCCAAAAAGCTGCCGCCCACGATTGTGCACATGCTCGTCGGGTCTGCCGACAAGGCCGCCAAAACCGAACTCGCACATGCCCTCGCGGTCGCCGATTCGGTGGCGATCGCCCGTGACTTCGTCAATACCCCGCCGAGCCATCTCTATCCCGAGGAGTTCGCCGAGCGCGCCCGCGAGCTCGGCTCCAAGGCAGGACTCAAGGTGGAGATCCTGGACTACGACGCGCTGCGCAAAGACGGCTACGGCGGGATCGTCGGTGTCGGCAAGGGCAGCTCACGTCTGCCCCGGCTGGTCCGGCTGACCCACACCGGCAAGAAGTCGGCCAAGAAGGTCGCGCTCGTCGGCAAGGGCATCACGTTCGACACCGGCGGCATCTCCATCAAACCGGCCGCCAACATGGACGCCATGACCTCGGACATGGGCGGCGCCGCGGCCGTCATCGCCGCCACGATCGCCGCGGCCCGACTCGATCTTCCGGTCACGGTGACCGCCACCGTGCCGATGGCCGAGAACATGCCGTCGGGTACCGCGCAGCGTCCCGGCGACGTCCTCACCCAGTACGGCGGGACGACGGTCGAAGTACTCAACACCGACGCCGAGGGGCGACTGGTCCTCGCCGATGCGATCGTGCGGGCCTGTGAGGACGAGCCCGACTATCTCATCGACACCGCGACCCTCACCGGCGCGCAGATGGTCGCGCTCGGCACCCGCACCCCAGGGGTGATGGGTACCGACGAATTCCGCGACCGGGTGTCGTCGTTGTCGCAAGAGGTCGGCGAGAACGCCTGGCCGATGCCGCTTCCCACCGAGTTGCGGGCCGATCTGTCGTCCCGGGTCGCCGATCTGGCCAATGTGACGCCGCACCGCTGGGGCGGCATGCTCGCCGCCGGACTGTTCCTCAAGGAATTCGTGCCCGCGGGCGTGCAATGGGCGCACATCGATATCGCCGGGCCGGCGTTCAATACCACCGGGCCTTGGGGGTACACCCCGAAAGGCGGTACGGGAGTACCGGTTCGGACGATCACGCGAGTTCTCGAGGACATCTCGGCCCAGAGCTGACGCGTGGTATTCGGCCCACACGCCACGTCCGCGGCTGCGGTGGCGGGTAAGGTCTAGCGATGGGCGCTCGGCCACCCGCCACACGCCCGGGAGACGCGGCACACACACCGCTTTCCATGCGAACCACGCACAGACCCACCACGTCGAGTTCAGGAGTCAACAGCAATGGCCTTCTCCGTCCAGATGCCCGCCCTCGGTGAGAGTGTCACCGAGGGGACAGTGACCCGGTGGTTGAAGGAAGAGGGCGACACCATCGAGGCCGACGAGCCCTTGCTCGAGGTGTCGACGGACAAGGTCGACACCGAGATCCCCGCCCCCACCTCCGGCGTGCTGACCAAGATCGTCGCCAAGGAAGACGACGTGGTGGAGATCGGCGGCGAACTCGCGCTGATCGGCGAGGCCGGCGAGAGCGCCTCAGACTCCGGCAACGCAGACTCAGGCAACGCGGACTCGGGCAGGGCGGACGAGGCCGGCGGCGACGAGCCCACCGATGCCGGCGAACCCGAACAGGCCGACGAGGCCCCGTCGACCTCGGCCGAGGCACCGGCCCCGAAGCCGGTCGCGGCGACCGGTGGCAGTGGCGCGAGCGGAACCGACGTGCTGATGCCCGAACTCGGCGAGTCGGTGACCGAGGGCACCGTGACCAACTGGCTCAAGTCGGTCGGCGACGAGGTCGCCGAGGACGAGGCGCTCCTGGAGGTCTCCACCGACAAGGTCGACACCGAGATCCCGTCCCCGGTCGCCGGAACGCTGCTGGAGATCCTCGCGCAGGAAGACGACGTCATCGAGGTCGGCGGCAAGCTGGCCGTGATCGGCGACGCCGCGGCGGCCACCGCCGAGCCGCAGCGCGCGCCGGAGCCCGAACCAGAACCCGAGCCCGCAGAGCCCGAGCCGGCGAAGTCCGAATCTCCCGCACCCCAGGCTCCCGCACCCCAGGCTCCCGCACCCCAGGCTCCCGCACCCCAGGCTCCCGCACCCCAGGCTCCCGCACCGAAGACCGAGCCGGAGCGCGAACCCGTCAAGGTGGAGTCGGCGACTGCTGCGGCCGGCGACAACAATGATCTGCAGTCGACGCCGTATGTCACCCCGCTGGTGCGGAAGCTGGCTGCGGAGAACGACATCGACCTCGCCACGCTCAAGGGCACCGGAGTCGGCGGCCGCATCCGCAAGCAGGACGTGCTCGCCGCCGCCGAGTCGAAGAAGGCGCCCGCATCGGCACCCGCTCCGGCCGCAGCCGCACCGGCGCCGGCAGCATCGCAGGCGTCGTCGCCGGAAGTCCGCCCGGAACTCGCCGCCCTGCGCGGCACGACCCAGAAGATCAGCCGCATCCGGCAGATCACCGCCAAGAAGACCCGCGAGTCCCTGCAGAGCAGCGCACAACTGACGCAGGTGTTCGAGGTCGACATGACCAGGATCGTCACTCTTCGCAAGGCCGCGAAGGAGTCGTTCAAGGCGTCGGAGGGGGTCAACCTCACATTCTTGCCGTTCATCGCCAAGGCCGTCGTCGAGTCGCTCAAGGCGCACCCGAACGTCAACGCCTCGATCGACGAGGACGCCAAGGAGATCACCTACCACGACAAGGTGCATCTGGGGATCGCGGTCGACACCGAGCAGGGGCTGCTCTCCCCGGTGATCCACAACGCCGACGATCTGTCGATCGCCGGCTTGGCCCGCGCCATCGCCGACATCGCCGCCCGCGCCCGCAGCAATGGCCTCAAGCCCGACGAGTTGGCCGGTGGCACGTTCACCATCACCAACATCGGCAGTCAGGGCGCGCTGTTCGACACACCGATCCTGGTGCCGCCGCAGGCCGCCATGCTGGGCACCGGCGCGATCGTCAAGCGCCCGGTCGTCATCACCGGCGACGACGGTTCGGAATCGATCGCGGTGCGTTCGATGTCCTATCTGCCGCTCACCTACGACCACCGGCTGATCGACGGTGCCGATGCCGGACGCTTCCTGACGACCATCAAGAAGCGACTCGAGGCAGGCTCGTTCGCCGCTGATCTCGGCCTCTAGGTACCGATGCGGGTCGCCGTCGCCGGCTCACACGGGCTGATCGGATCCGCTCTGGTCACCGCCCTCGAGTCGTCGGGCCACGCCGTGCGTCGGCTTGTCCGTCGCGAGGCCGCGCTCCCCGACGAGTTCAGTTGGGACCCAGAGACCTTCGGGGTTCCCGGGGAGGCTCTCGACGGAGTCGACGCGGTGGTGAACCTCGGCGGAACCGGGATCGGCAACCGGCGTTGGAGCGGGCACTTCAAACAAGAGTTGCGCGATTCGCGGATCACACCGACCGAGGTCATCGCCGAGGCCGTCCGTGGGGCCGGTGTCCCCACCCTGGTGAGCGCGAGCGCCACCGGCTACTACGGGGACACCGGTACACGGACGGTCACCGAAGGTGATGGGCCCGGCTCGGGATTCCTGGCCGAGCTCGCCACCGATTGGGAGCGGGCCGCGACCGGCGATGCCGGCTCCGGCACCCGCGTCGTGCTGTTACGGACCGCACCCGTGCTCTCGCCGCACGGTGGCGTCCTCGCCCGGTTGCGTCCATTGTTCACACTCGGCCTCGGCGGCACCATAGGCAATGGGCGCCAATACTTTTCCTGGATCTCACTGGTCGACGAGGTACGCGCGATCGCGTTCCTGTTGGACTCGTCGATCAGCGGGCCGGTGAATCTGTGCGCGCCTGCGTCCATTCCGTTCGCCGGCTTCGTCGATGCGCTCGGGCGCGCCGTGCACCGGCCGACGCTGGTCGGCGTGCCGGCGTTCATCGCACGCAAGGCCGGTGGCGAGATGATCGAGGAGATGGTTTTGTACTCCCAGCGCGTTGCACCCGGTGTGCTCACCGACAACGGTTTCGATTTCGTCCACCCCACCATCGCGCAGGCCCTGGAGTACGCCAATGCCCGCTGACACCACCGCCGCCCCGCCGTCCCGGCGGAAGTCCTTGCGCGCCTCCCAGGCCCCGATCGAGGTGCGTCACCTCGGCGTCGTCGGGTATCGCGAGGCATACGAGCTGCAGCATCACCTGGCCGGTGAACGTGCCGACGGCACGCTCGACCACGACCTGCTGCTGCTACTCGAACACCCGTCGATCTACACCGCGGGCAAACGCACCGAGGACGCCGACCGACCCACCAACGGCGCCGAGGTCATCGACGTCGACCGCGGTGGCCGGATCACCTGGCACGGCCCGGGTCAGCTGGTGGGCTATCCGATCATCAAACTGGCCGAACCGCTCGACGTCGTCGAATACGTGCGGCGCCTGGAGTCCGCGCTGATCGGGGTGTGCGCAGCACAGGGCGTAACCACCACCCGCGTCACCGGCCGCTCGGGTGTGTGGGTGGTCGACGACTCCCCCGCCCCCGGGGTCACAGCCGAACGCAAACTGGCCCAGATCGGCATCCGGGTGGCGCGCGGCGTCGCGCTGCACGGTTTCGCACTCAACGTCGACCCCGACATGAGTGCCTTCGACGCCATCGTTCCGTGCGGCATCGCCGATGCCGGGGTGACATCGATAAGCCGTGAGACCGGGACCTCGCCGGCCGTAGGCGAGGTCGCCGAGAAAGTCGCCGACGCCGTGTTCGCCGCCCTCGACCGGTCCGAACAGCCGGCACCACCGCCGGTCGGGCAGTCCGGCCCGCGCGTAGCATCGGTGCGGTGACCGTGTCAGAGACCCGCCCCGCGGCTACCGCTCAATCCGCCCCCACTCGATCCACTCCGGCCGAGCCCGCCCCCGCCCAGTCCGCCCCCAACGGGCGCAAGCTGTTGCGGCTGGAGGTTCGCAACGCGCAGACCCCGATCGAGCGCAAGCCCTCCTGGATCAAGACTCGCGCGACGATGGGCCCGGAGTACACCGAACTCAAGGGTCTTGTGAAACGTGAAGGGCTGCATACGGTCTGCGAGGAAGCCGGATGCCCCAACATCTACGAGTGCTGGGAAGACCGGGAAGCCACCTTCCTGATCGGCGGTGAGCAGTGCACGCGCCGATGCGACTTCTGCCAGATCGACACCGGCAAACCCGCCGAGCTCGATCGCGACGAACCCCGTCGCGTCGCCGAGAGCGTGCAGGCGATGGGACTGCGCTACTCCACGATCACCGGCGTCGCCCGCGACGATCTGCCCGACGAGGGTGCGTGGCTCTACGCCGAGACGGTACGCGCCATCCACGCACTCAATCCCGGCACAGGCGTGGAGAACCTCATCCCCGACTTCCACGCCAACCCCGATCTCCTCGCCGAGGTCTTCGAGGCACGCCCGGAGGTGCTCGCGCACAACCTGGAGACGGTGCCCCGCATCTTCAAGAGCATCCGCCCGGCGTTCCGGTACGAGCGGTCTCTCGATGTACTCACCCAGGCCCGCGACTTCGGACTGGTCACCAAGTCCAATCTGATCCTCGGGATGGGTGAGACCCCCGCAGAGGTGCAGTCGGCGATCGTCGATCTACACGAGGCGGGCTGCGACATCCTCACCATCACGCAGTACCTGCGGCCGTCGCCGCGGCATCATCCGGTGGCCCGGTGGGTCAAGCCCGAGGAGTTCGTCGATCACTCGGAGTTCGCCGAAGAGATCGGATTCGCCGGCGTGATGGCCGGCCCACTGGTGCGCTCGTCATATCGCGCGGGCCGGCTGTACGCGCAGGCCATGGCCCGGCACGGCCGGCAGCTACCGGAGTCGCTGGCCCACCTCGTCGCCGAGGGATCGGCCACGCAGGAGGCCTCGAGCCTCATGGCCCGACTCGCGCGCTGACCGGTTTTTCCGCGCCGTAGACTGTCACCTATGGCAAAGGCGCAAGACAAAGACGCGAAGGCCGCCGCGAAGAAGGCCCGCAGGCAGGCCTCGAAGGAACGCTACAAGCAAATCTGGCAGGCGTTCCAGATGCAGCGCAAAGAAGACAAACGACTGATCCCGTACATGGTCGGCGTCTTCGCGCTGATCGTCGTGATCTTCGTGGTCATCGGCTTGTTCATCGGGTCGCCGTGGTTGCTGGTACCGATCGGCGTCGTGCTCGGCATCCTCGCGGCGTTCCTGCTGTTCGGACGGCGCGTCCAGCGATCGGTGTACACCAAGGCGGAGGGGCAGCCCGGCGCAGCCGGGTGGGCGCTGTCGAACATGCGCGGCCAATGGCGTGTGCAACAGGCGGTCACCGGCACCGCCCACCTCGACGCCGTGCACCGCGTAATCGGGAAGCCGGGGATCATCCTCGTCGGCGAGGGTTCGCCCACACGCACCAAAACTCTTCTCGGGCAAGAGAAGAAGAAGATCACCCGTGTCGTCGGCGACACCCCGATCTACCAGATCGTGGTCGGCAACGACGACGATCAGGTACCCCTATCGAAGCTCGAACGCCACCTCAACAAGCTGCCCGGCAACATCGACCGCAAGCGAATGGACACCCTCGAAGGACGCCTGTCGGCCCTCGGCGGCAAGCAGCCCGGACCGGGGATGCCGAAGGGGCCGATGCCCGGCAACGCCAAGATGCGCAGCATGCAGCGCACCGCTCGCCGACGCGGGGCCGGGACCTGACACGCGATTCCCGGACGGTCAGCGGCCCCGGACGGTCAGCGGCCCCGGACGGTCAGCGGCTGCGAACGATGGCCGTGCCGGTGGCGCGGTCGTGCAGCGCTCGGCCGTTGTAGTCGTTCATCAGCGCCGGCACCAGGAAGACGATCAGCACCTGTCGCATCAGCGCGCGGATCACGCCGACGGCCGCGACCGGCACCGTGCCCGCGACCTCGTCGGCGAGCCGGTCGGGGCCGTGATCGACACGGGCCACTCGCATGCCCACGGCGTACTGCCCGGGCGTGAATCCGAACATCGTCACCGTGAAGACGCCGATGACGAACCACACGGCCAGTACGGCGAAGCCGAGGTTGGGTGAGCCGAAGCCCACGAAGAACAGCGACAGTCCGCCACCGATGATCCAGTCGATGAGCAGGGCGATCGTGCGCGGCCACCCACCGACGAGCGAACCCGGCCCGGATTCGGGCAGTCCGAGGTCCGCGCCGCGGTATTCGAGGTCGACCGGCGTCGTGGACTGCACCCCGGACAGCCAGGACCCGGTGACCCTGCCCATCAGCGATCCCTCCCGGCAAGGACGGTCTCGGCGCGAGCGGATTGCGGCAGGTCGTTCATGTCGTCCATGGTAGATCCCCCGTCACGAGCTCCCCGACGGCGCCGAGTCCAGCACGCCGACGTCGGGCCGAGCTGCGCCCTCAGACCCTTGCCGCACCACCGAACAGCGATGCCGCATTCGCACATCGCGGCCCCATACGGAATAGTTGCCGTGGGCGTGGTAGCTCGCCGGCCGGGGTGTGTAACACAGGAGAAACACAGCCTTGACGTGCGGGCAACGTCGCGTCCATACGGTTTGCTGAGATCCGCCGTGGTTGTCTCGACGGCGGTCCAGGCGCGTCAGGTCATGCGTGTGCACACGTCGACCTGACCCCGATAACAGTTAAGGAGTCACCGCACGGTGTACAGCAGCAACGAAGAACTACTCGAGGGCATCAAGAAAGCGGGTGTCGAGTACGTCGACATCCGCTTCTGCGACCTGCCCGGTGTGATGCAGCACTTCTCGATCCCGGCCACGGCCTTCGACGAGTCGGTGTTCGAGGACGGCCTGGCGTTCGACGGCTCGTCGGTACGCGGCTTCCAGTCGATCGACGAGTCCGACATGATGCTGCTGCCCGATCCGGCCACCGCGCGGATCGACCCCTTCCGTCGAGCAAAGACGATGAACGTCAGCTTCTTCGTCCACGACCCGTTCACCCGCGAGGCCTACAGCCGCGATCCGCGCAATGTCGCCCGCAAGGCCGAGGACTACCTGGCCTCTACCGGTATCGCCGACACCTGCTTCTTCGGCGCCGAGGCCGAGTTCTACATCTTCGACTCGGTCGCTTTCGATTCGCAGATGAACGGCACCTTCTATGAGGTCGAGTCCGAATCCGGGTGGTGGAACAGCGGCTCACCCACCGACCCGGACGGTTCACCCAACCTCGGCTACAAGGTGCGCCCCAAGGGCGGCTACTTCCCGGTCGCCCCCTACGACCACTACGTCGACTTGCGCGACGAGATGTCGACCAACCTGACCAACGCCGGTTTCCAGCTCGAACGCGGCCATCACGAGGTCGGCACGGGCGGCCAGGCCGAGATCAACTACAAGTTCAACACGCTACTGCATGCCGCCGATGACGTTCTGCTCTTCAAATACATCATCAAGAACACCGCGTATGGCAACGGCAAGACCGTCACCTTCATGCCGAAGCCGCTGTTCGGCGACAACGGCTCGGGCATGCACGCCCACCAGTCGCTGTGGAAGGACGGCAAGCCGTTGTTCCACGACGAGGCCGGCTACGCGGGTCTGTCGGATCTGGCGCGCTACTACATCGGCGGCATCCTGCACCACGCTCCGTCGCTGCTGGCGTTCACCAACCCCACGGTGAACTCCTACAAGCGTCTGGTGCCCGGCTACGAGGCCCCGATCAACCTGGTCTACAGCCAGCGCAACCGCAGCGCCTGCGTGCGTATCCCGATCACCGGCAACAACCCCAAGGCCAAGCGCCTGGAGTTCCGTTGCCCCGACAGTTCGGGCAACCCGTACCTCGCGTTCGCGGCGATGATGATGGCCGGCCTCGATGGCATCAAGAACAAGATCGAGCCGCACGAGCCCGTCGACAAGGACCTCTACGAGCTTCCGCCGGAGGAGGCCAAGAACATCCCGCAGGCGCCGACCTCGCTGTCGGCCGTCATCGACAGGCTCGAAGAAGATCACGAATACCTCACCGCAGGTGGCGTGTTCACCGAGGATCTCATCGAGACCTGGATCGCTCTCAAGCGCGAGAACGAGATCGAGCCGGTCCAGATCCGTCCGCACCCGTACGAGTTCGCGCTCTACTACGACTGCTGAGTTCTGTTCCGCCAGAACTTCTTCGAGAGCAGCACAGCGACCCGCTCGACGATCGGATTCGATCGTCGGGCGGGTCGCTTGTCGTCTGCCGTACGCCCATTTCCGTCGTCGGTTTCCGTGGACAGCGGCGGAGGCGAACGTGAATGACACCACGCGGGGACCTTTTGCTCTCACACGATCACACCGGACGCCGTAATCTCTTCTACATGTCCCGTATGCTTTTCGTTGAAGATCTCGTCCCCGGCGATCGGATCGCCCTGGACGGAATCCGCGCCGTCGTCCGCAAACAGGTGCCACATGGCACCGAGGAGCGCCTCGTCGAACTGGTCCAGAGCACCGACGATCGCAGTGAGCTGATCCTGAAGACGGGTTCCAAGGTCGAGGTCATCTGACTCCTCCCCCACGTACCGCCGCGATAGGCCGGCCCTTCACGCGTGCACACGGGGCGCGTCGCCGTGCCGGCGGGCCGGATCGGCCCGCACGGGCGACCGCGCCGACCACGCAACGAGCAGCGCGGTGACCACCAGCACCCCCGCTCCGGTCCAGGCCGCCGCCGACATCCCATCGACGAATGCATGACGTGCGGCGTCGAGTATCCGCGCCGCCGCGTCGGGTGTCTCGGTGTGACTCACCGCGACCGCGCCGGCGAGGCTACGACCGGCCTCGGCCGGACCCGGCCCGGCCGGAAAGGCGATGCGGTACACCGCGTTGAGCACGCTGCCGAGTACCGCGATGCCCAGCGCGCCGCCGAGTTCGCCGGAGGTCTCCAACAGCCCGGAGGTGGCCCCAGCGCGATCCGCCGGGGCGATGCCCATGACGTGATCGGCGACCACCGAGGTGGTGGCCACGATCCCACCGGCCAGCAGCGTCGACGCGACGAGGACGATCCACAGCGAGTCCGGGCCGGTCAGTGAGCCGAGCAGCAGATAGCCGACGGCGCCGACGAGTAGTCCGGTCACCATCACCACCGGCCGGCCGAAACGCCCCGCCCCGACCGCGGCGAGCGGTGCGGCCACGCCGACGAACACCGACGGCACCACACTCCACAGGGCGGCCCGCAACGGGCTGTAACCGAGCACCGACTGCAGGTACTGCGTGACCATGATCGAGTTGCCCAGCAGCGCGAACATACAGATGAGATTGGTCCAGATGGAGACCGAGAACCGCCGGTCGGCCAGCAGGCCGAGATGGAGTACCGGATCGGCCAGCCGCCGCTGCCGCCGCACGAAGACGACTCCGAAGACCACCCCGATCATCCCGATCAGCAGTCGGCCCACCGCCCAGCCATCGGCGGCGAACTCCTTGATGGCGTAGATCAACGGCAGTATCGCACCGAGCACCAGCGCCGCACTGAGCGCGTCGACGCGCCGGTGCGCAACGGCGGTGTCCCCCGGCAGCAGAATCGGCGCCACCACCAGCAATGCGATCATCACCGGCACGTTGATCAGGAACACCGAGCCCCACCAGAAGTGCTCGAGCAGCAGCCCGGAGATGATCGGACCGAGGGCCACCCCACCGGCGAGCACGGCGTTCCACGCTGCGATCGCCTTCGCCCGATCGGCGTCGTCGTCGAAGATGTGGCGGATCAGCGCGAGTGTCGACGGCATCAGCGTCGCCCCCGCGACCGCCAGTATCGCGCGCGCTCCGATCAGCATCTCCGGGGTCGTCGAGAACGCCGCCAGAAGTGAGGCAGCACTGAAGCCCGACGCGCCCCACATCAGCAGTCGCCGGTGCCCGATGCGGTCGGCCACCGATCCCATCGTCAGCAACAGCCCGGCCAGCACGAAGCCGTAGACGTCGAATATCCAGAGTTGTTGGGCAGGTGAGGGTTCGAGGTCCGAAGCGATGAACGGCACCGCGAAGAACAGTACCGACACATCCATCGAGACGATCAGCATCGGCAGGCACAGCGCCGTCAACGCCACCCAAGGCGAGCCGTGAGGTACCGAACGGGAGAGAGACATCTCATCACCACCTATCTGTATGATCCATATACTGTTTATGGATCATACAGATGTTAGAGCCCATCTGTTTACAGCGCAAGCAGTTAGTAGGATGTCTGCCATGGAACCCGTACCGATCCCGAAGTCGACGGCGCTGCTCTGGGGGCGCGTCCCCGACGCCCCACGTCGCGGGCCGAAACCGACCCTCACCATTCGTGACATCGCCCGCGCAGCCGTCGACATCGCCGATCAGCGCGGCTGGGAAGCGGTGTCGATGAAGGCCATTGCCCAGAGCGTGGGACTGACCGCGATGTCGCTCTACCGCTACGTCGACAGCAAGGACGACATCATCGACATCCTCGTCGACGAGGCCTACGGCGCCGCCGATCCGCAACTGGGTACCACCGGCACCTGGCGGGAGCAGATCACCGAGTGGGCCCGGACCGCCGCGGGCACGCTGCGCCGGCGGCCATGGCTGACCGAGATCCCGATGTCCCGGCCACCGACGGGCCCGAATGTGATGTCCTGGACCGAAGCGGGGGTACGGGCCTTCGACACCACCGGTCTGAGCGGACCGCAGAAGATGAACGCTCTCTTGCTGGTCGACGGATTCGTTCGACAGCACATCCGGCAGTCGGCGCAGATGGGACTCCTACAGGGCGGCACGACAACCGACGCATCGCCCGGCCCGGGCTACGAGGCAACGGTGGCGAGCCTGATCGACCCGGACCGCTTTCCCGCGCTCACCTCCGCGATGAGGTCCATGGTCGACGACGACGGCGACTTCGACCGCGAGCAGTTCGACTTCGGGCTCACGATCATCCTCGACGGACTCGCCGGCATGATCGAGAGCGATTGAGCCCAACGGCCTTTCGCATATCGGAGGTACACGATCGAGCCGGCCGGAGCGGCGGCGGAACGTGCCGTCAGGCCGTCAGGCCGTCAGGCCGTCAGGCCGTCAGACCGTCACCAGCGATACCACCACGCCTCGATGATCAGAGCCCGACACCGTGAACGTGCGGACCGAGGTGGCCACGAATCCGCGGACGATGACCCGGTCGATCGCCACCAGCGGCCGGCCGCCGATCCGGTCGGTAGGGAAGGTGGGCTGCCACCACGCGCCGGCCTGTGAGGTGGCGTCGGCAAAGCCCGCCGTGAGCAGTTGGCGATACTGCGCGTGGTCCCAGGTGGCGTTGAAGTCGCCGGCGACGATCGCCGGGCCGTCGCCGAGCCCCTGGAGCTGCTCTTTCAGCAGGTGCATGTCGTGGACCCAGTCACCGGCGTGCCCCGACATCGGAGCCGGCAGGTGGATCGCGAGCACCTGGGTGCGCGGACCACCGGGCACCGATGTCCGGCCACCCGGGTTGTTCATCACCATGTTCGGCATCCGGCGCTCCTCGTCGAGAGCGCTGCGGCCGAGTAACACGCCACCGGTGGCGGCCGGTCCCGGCAGTGCGTACACGAACGGAAAGCGGTGTCCCAGGGCGCTGTGGCGGACCCGCTCGAGAGCCAGCGGGGTGACCTCCTGCAGCGCGACGAGTTGTGCACCGGCGGCGGCCGCGGCGACGTCGGCGACGTCACCGGACCCGACTCGCAGATTCGCGGTCACCACCGTGAACCGATCACCGGCCTGCGGGGTCTGCGACACCCACAGTGGCCCTTGGGTGAAGCACACGCCCGCGATCACCAGCACCGATACGAAGAATGCGACCCAACGGCGCAGCACCACGAACAGCAGAGCCGCGAGCACACCGGGCAGAATCGCGAACGGTACCCCTGCCGTCGCATAGATCGCCACCGAGCCCCGCGACGCGGTGTAATGCAACCAGATGGCCAGGCCCGTCACCACGATCAACAGCCATGCCAGCGCGAGCGCGAGGAATCTCAGGACGCTGCGCACGTCATTCCCCCACGCATCATTCCCCGAACACCTTGCGCACCACGTTCTTCGCCCGTCGGGTGACGCGCAGGTAGTTCTCGAGGAATTCCGCTGCCTGGTCCTCCGGCCACCCCGCGGCAAAGGCTATCTGCCGCAATTGCTTTCCGGGAGCGGGCAATTGATCGACCGGCTTACCACGAACAAGTACCAGCGCGTTGCGCGCCTTGGTCGCCGTCAGCCACGCCACCTTGAGGATGGCGACCTCGGTCTCGGGCAGCAGCTCCGCCGATCCGATCGCGTCGAGGACTTCCAGGGTCGAGGTGTTGTGCAGTGAGGTGTACTCGTGCGCGTAGCGCAGCTGCATCAGCTGAACGGTCCATTCGACGTCGGCGAGGCCGCCTCGCCCGAGTTTGGTATGCGTTGCCGGGTCTGCGCCGCGCGGCAGCCGTTCGGAATCGACCCGCGCCTTGATGCGGCGGATCTCACGGACCGCCGCCGACGACACCCCGCCGGCCGGATACCGGGAGCGATCGGCCATGTGCAGGAACTCGACGCCCAGCTCCTCGTCACCGGCGACCTGGTGGGCACGCAACAGTGCCTGGACCTCCCAGGGCTGCGCCCACTGCTCGTAGTAGGCCGCATATGCCGCCAGGGTGCGCACGACGGGACCGTTGCGGCCCTCCGGACGCAACCCGGTGTCGACGACCAGCGGTGGGTCCTCACTGGGTGATCCGAGCATCGACCGCACCTTCTCGGCAATCGTCTGCGACCATCGGACCGCGGCGGCCTCGTCGGCACCCGGAAGCGGCTCGCAGACGAACAGCACGTCGGCGTCCGACCCGTAACCCAACTCCAGACCGCCCAGTCGGCCCATGCCGATCACCGCGATCCGCGCCGGGGCCGGCGCGCCACGCTCGGACTCGGAGGCATTGACCGCCACCGTCAACGCGGCATTGAGCACCGCTGCCCACACGTTCGACAACGCACAACACACCTGCGGCACATCCAGCATCCCGAGGATGTCGGCGGACGCGATCCGGGCGAGCTCGGCGCGGCGATGCGACCGGGCGATCGCCACCGCGCGGCGCAGATCGGTCTGCCGGACGGTGGAAGCGATCAGTCCCTTTGCGACGTCCTCCGGTCTGGCCTCGCACAGCTTCGGCCCGCTGGCGCCATCGGAGTACAGATGAATGACCTCCGGCGACCGCATGAGCAGATTCGCGATGAACTCGGAGGTCCCCAGCACCCGCATCAGTCGTTCGGCGACGACCCCGTCGTCGCGCAGCAGCCGCAGGAACCACTCGTTGTCCATCTCCTCGCACAGGCGTCGATAGTTGAGCAGGCCCGCATCGGGATCCGGTGTGTCACCGATGTATTCGAGTAGCTGCGGGAGGATCAGTAGCTGCACCTGACCACGCCGGCCCGGGGCCGACGCCAGTGCCCGGATATGGCTGAGGGCGCGCTCTGGCTGTGCGTAGCCGAGAGCGGCGAGCCGTCGCTCCGCCGAGGTGTCGGTGAGTGTGAGCTCCTCGGTGTTGAAGCGGGTCGCCGCCTCCAACAGGGGTCGGTAGAAGAGCTTCTGATGCAGTTTGCGCACCCGCAAGGCCTGATGTTTGATCTGGCGCCGCAGCACCGCCGTCGCGTCGAGATCGCCCTCGCGCCGGATATGGGCGGCGCGGGCCAGCCAGCGCATACCCTCGTCGTCGTCGAATTCGGGCAACAGATGCGTCCGCGAGAGTCGCTGCAACTGGAGCCGGTGCTCGAGCAGCCGCAGGAATTGATACGACGCGATCAGATTGGCCCCGTCATCGCGGCCGACGTAGCCGCCTGCGATCAGTGCGCTCAGTGCGTCGACGGTGGCGCATACGCGCAACGTCTCGTCGACGCGACCGTGCACCATCTGCAGCAGTTGGACCGCGAACTCGACGTCACGAAGGCTGCCGCTACCGAGTTTCAGATTGCGTTCCCGTTGGTCCTCGGGCACCAGTTCTTCCACCCGCCGCCGCATCGCCTGCACCTCGTGCACGAAGTCCTCGCGCTCGGCAGCCCGCCAGACCATCGGGTTGATGGCGTCGTGGTAGGCCCGCGCGAGTTCCATGTCACCGGTCATCGGGCGCGCCTTGAGCTGGGCCTGGAATTCCCACGTCTTGGCCCACCGGTTGAAGTAGGCGACATGCGACTCGAGCGTGCGGGTCAGCGCACCTGCCTTGCCCTCCGGCCGCAGTGCCGCGTCGACCTCGAAGAAGGCGAGCGTTCCGATGCGCATCATCTCGCCCGCGATCCGCGCGGCGACGCCGTCGGCCGGTTCGCTGACGAACACCACGTCCACATCGCTGACGTAATTGAGTTCGCGCGCACCACATTTGCCCATTGCGATCACACCGACGCGCACCGGCACCGGCTTGTCGCCACAGACCTCACGGAAGGCGACCGCGAGTGCGGCGGTCAGCGCCGCGTCGGCGAGGTCGGCGAGGTAGGCGCCCACCTCGGGCAGCCACATGACCCGCTCGTCCTCGACGGTGGGCGCGACGTCGTGGGCGGCGAGTTGCATGAGCAGATTGCGATAAGCCTGCCGCAACGCGACCACCGCACCCGGTCCCTGCAGACCGGCGCGGAAGATCTTGTTGCCCTTCTCCTGTTCGCCCGGCTCGGCGACGGCGTCGACAGACGCGAGCATGGTCGCGTAGAGCTCGTCGGTGTCTGGCAGGGTGTCGGGCTCGAGCAACCGCCACGTGGTGGGCTCGGCGGCGAGGTGATCGGCAAGCGCATCGGACGAACCGAGCACACCGAAGAGCCGGCCACGAAACCCCTTGTCGGTGCGCAGAAGTGCGTCGACGGCCGACCATTGGTCACCGACGACGCCACGCAGACGCGTCATCGCCCGCAGTGCCAGGTCGGCGTTGGGAGCCCGCGACAGCGCCCAGAGCAGGTCGACCGAATCCTCGGTGTTCCACCCCAGTTCCGCCAGCTCCGCCGACGCCGACGCGTCGAGTAGCCCCAGACGTCCGGAACTGGGGATGCCACCTCGGCCGTAAAGCGATGTCACCCCACGAAAGTAGCGTCACACCCCGACATGTGCCGCGCCGGGCGCCGATCGGGAACCCGGCCGGCGGTCAGAGAGACAGATAGTTGGTGAGCTCGAAGGGCGTCACCAGGCTGCGGTAGTTGGTCCATTCGGTCCACTTGTTCCGCAGGAAGTAATCGAAGACGTGTTCGCCGAGGGCCTCGGCGACCAACTCGGAGCCCTCCATGGCACGCAGCGCCTCGGCCAGGCTGCCGGGCAACTCGGCGTAACCCATGGCCCGCCGTTCGGCCGACGTGAGCGACCAGACGTCGTCCTCGGCCTCGTCGGGCAGCTCGTAGTCATCGGTGATGCCCTTGAGTCCGGCGGCCAGCAGGACCGCGAACGTCAAGTACGGGTTGCACGCGGAATCGGGACTGCGGACCTCGACGCGTCGTGACGACGCCTTGTTGGGGGTGTAGAGCGGTAGCCGGATCAGCGCCGAGCGATTGGCGCCACCCCAGGTGGCCGCGGTCGGCGCCTCCCCACCGTGGATGAGCCGCTTGTAGCTGTTGACCCACTGGTTGGTGACGGCGCTGATCTCGTTGGCGTGATGCAGGATCCCGGCGATGAACTTCTTGCCGGTGTCCGAGAGCTGCATCGGGTCGTCGGGATTGTGGAAGGCGTTGGCCTCACCTTCGAACAGGCTCATGTGCGTGTGCATCGCCGACCCGGGGTGCTCGCTGAACGGCTTGGGCATGAACGTCGCCCAGGTGCCCTCGCCGATGGCAACCTCCTTGACGACATACCGGAAGGTCATCACGTTGTCGGCCATCGACAGCGCGTCGGCGTACCGGAGGTCGATCTCCTGCTGCCCCGGCGCACCTTCGTGATGGGAGAATTCCACCGAGATGCCCATCGATTCCAGCGCCTCGATCGCGTGCCGGCGGAAATTCGGTGCCGCGTCGTGGACGGCCTGATCGAAGTACCCGCCGGAATCGGCCGGTACCGGCACGCTGCCGTCCAGCTTTGCCTCCTTGAGGAGGAAGAACTCGATCTCGGGGTGGACGTAGCAGCTGAACCCGAGGTCGGCTGCCTTGTTCAACTGACGTCGCAATACGTGCCGCGAATCCGCCCAGCTCGGAGTGCCGTCGGGCATCGCGATGTCGCAGAACATCCGGGCGGAGTGATGGCGGCCCCGCGAGGTGGTCCAGGGCAGGATCTGGAAGGTGGACGGATCGGGCTTGGCCACGGTGTCGGCCTCCGAGACGCGGGAGAAGCCCTCGATCGCCGACCCGTCGAAACCGATGCCCTCGGAGAACGCGCCCTCGAGTTCGGCCGGGGCGATCGCCACGGACTTCAGATATCCGAGGACATCGGTGAACCACAGGCGGACGAACCGGATGTCCCGCTCTTCGAGAGTCCGCAAGACGAATTCTTTTTGGCGATCCATGAACGCCGACATTAGGGATGCCCTGTTAAATCTGTGTTACATACACAAGTCGAACTTTGCACCCAGCGACTTTGCGCGCGTGATCTCAGATCGTGGCCACGACCTACCAGATACTGGGATGAGTTTTGCATTGTGACCAATGGCACAGCGTCCGCCGATGTCTCTCGCACCGGCGTCGGTGCGAGAATGGATTGTCCCAACCGCCCGGGTACCTGCCAGCCAGGACTCGAGGAAGAAAAGAGACAATGATGTCTGACACCCCTGTCTACGGTTCGCGCCCCGCCGCCGACGATTCCGATTCTGCCGCACCTCGCCGCGGCGTCACCCGCGTCCATCACCTCGCCCAGATGAAGGCCGAAGGCGAGAAGTGGTCGATGCTCACCGTGTACGACTACTCGACCGCCCGCATATTCGACGAAGCCGGCATCCCCGTGCTGCTCGTCGGCGATTCCGCCGCCAACGTGATGCTCGGCTACGACACCACCGTCCCGGTGACCGTCGACGAACTGATCCCGTTCGCCCGCGCCGTCGTGCGCGGTGCGCCGCATGCGCTCGTCGTCGCCGATCTGCCCTTCGGCAGCTACGAGGCCGGGCCGCAGCAGGCACTCGAGACCGCAGTGCGGTTCTTCAAGGAGACCGGCGCCCACGCGATCAAGCTCGAGGGCGGTGAACGCGTCGCCGATCAGATCGCCACCCTGACCGCCGCCGGCATCCCGGTGATCGCCCACATCGGTTTCACCCCGCAGAGCGTCAACGGACTCGGCGGATTCCGCATCCAGGGCCGCGGCGATGCCGCCGATCAACTCGTCGCCGACGCCATCGCGGTCCAGGAGGCCGGTGCGGTCGCGGTCGTCATGGAGATGGTCCCGGCAGAACTGGCCGGCCAGATCACCCGCAAGCTCACCATCCCCACCGTCGGCATCGGCGCGGGCAACGAGACCGACGCCCAGGTACTCGTGTGGCAGGACATGGCCGGCCTCACCCACGGCAAAACCGCGCGGTTCGTGAAACGCTTCGCCGATATCGGCAGCGAATTGCGCAGCGCGGCAGAGGAATACGCCGACGAAGTGCGTCGGGGCACGTTCCCCGGGCCCGAGCACAGCTACTGATCGGACTTCACGCCTCCACCGATCGGCGGTCGCCACGAATAGTGTTGTGCCATGCGCGACTTCTATCCCGAAATCGATCCGTACGCGTCCGGGCATCTGCCGACCACCGACGGTCAGCAGATCTACTGGGAGACCTCCGGTGATCCCGACGGCAAGCCGGTGGTGTTCGTCCACGGCGGCCCCGGCGGCGGCACCGCACCCGACCAGCGGCGCTTCTTCGACCCACAGCGCTACCGGATCGTGTTGTTCGACCAACGCGGATGCGGCAAGTCCGCGCCACACATCGCCGACGGCGCCGACCTCACGGTCAACACCACCCCGGCACTCATCGCCGACATGGAGGCACTGCGCGAGCACCTGGGCGTCGATCGGTGGCAGGTGTTCGGCGGTTCCTGGGGCTCGACGCTGGGCCTTGCGTATGCTCAGGCCCATCCCGAGCGTGTCACCGAACTCGTGTTGCGCGGAATCTTTCTCCTGCGCCGCAGCGAGATCGATTGGTACTACAACGGTGGCGCCGCGCACCTCTACCCGGACCGCTGGGAGTCCTATCTGGCGCCCATCCCGGAGGCCGAGCGCAGCGGCGATCTCGTCGCCGCCTATCACCGACTGTTGACCGCCGATGATCCGGCGGTCGCGGCGCGGGCCGCGCGCGCATGGGCCGGGTGGGAGCAGGCCACGAGCTACCTCATCCCCAAGCCCGCGGAGGCCGCCGCGGCCAAGGAGGACGCCGGACCGCGGTTCGATCTCGCTTTCGCCTCGATCGAGAACCACTACTTCGTCCACCACGGCTTCCTCGACGACGGGCAACTGCTGCGCGACATCGGCCGGATCGCCGACATCCCCGGCGTCATCGTGCAGGGCCGCTACGACGTGGTGTGTCCCATGCGCAGCGCGTGGGATCTGCACCGGGCGTGGCCGACGGCGTCCCTGCACATCGTCGACGATGCCGGACATGCCTCCTTCGAGCCGGGTATCCGGCATCACCTGATCGAGGCGACCGACGGCTTCGCCGACCGTTGACCCATCGGCGTGCATACACTTCACGCGTACCGACATCCGACAGGAGGACCCGTGGCAACCGAGCAGGTCGAGGTGGAGCTCAAGTTCGACGTCGAAGCCGGTACCGCGGCGCCCGATCTGCGGGTACTGCCCGGAGTGGTCGGTGCGCGCGAACCGGAGACATTCACCCTCGACGCCACGTACTTCGACACCGACAGTCTCGATCTGGCGGGCAATCGGATCACTCTGCGCCGCCGCACCGGCGGGCACGACGCCGGTTGGCATCTCAAGCGTCCCAGCGACATTCCAGGTGCTCGGCGCGAGCTGCAGGTCGGCTTCGACGAGGCGCCGGCCGACGGCGACCTACCCGAGTCGCTGCTCATCCCGGTGCTGGCCATCACCCGGCACCGCAGCCTCATCCCGGTCGCGGTGATCTCCACCTCACGCACCATCACCACGTTGTCCGGCGTCGATGACGAACCGCTTGCCGAATTCGCCGAGGACCTCGTCACCGCGCGCTCACTACTCCCCGGTGGCGGGACACAGCAGTGGGCCGAGTGGGAGTTCGAACTCCTCTCCGGCGGCACCGGGCGACTACTGAAGGCGGCCCACAAGCTGCTGCGCGGCGCCGGTGGCAGCGAACCGTCGAGCGCGTCGAAACTGGCCCGGGCCATCGGGTCGACACCGACGATGACCGAACCGCGACTACCCAAGCGCCCCACCGCATTGGAGCTGGTGGTCACCGACCTCGCGATCCATCGCAACGATCTGGTCGCCTACGACCCCGAGGTGCGCATCGACGCCGACGATGCCGTGCACCAGATGCGGGTGGCCACCCGCAGATTTCGCAGCGTGCTGTCCGGATTTCCGACGGTTCTCGATTCCCACCACACCGCCCGAATCAACGACGAACTGCGCCTGCTCGCCCGAATCCTCGGCGACGCACGCGATTCCGAGGTTCAGTTGGCCATCGACACCGACTTGCTACGCGATGAGCACCCGTCGGAGGCGCTGGTGGCGGCGCTTGCCGGAACCGAGTCGGACACACATGATCGGGCACTGCGCGCCGCGCACACCGCGTTGAATTCCGAACGGTATTTCCGGTTACTCGACGACATCGACACGCTGATCGCCGACCCGCCGCCGGGACCCGACGCCGACGTCTCGGCGGTAGCTGCCGTGGACACTGCGATCAGCAAGAACCGCAAGAAGATCCGGCAGGCCCAAACCGAACTCGCCTCGTACCCCGAGGGTTCGCACGAGTGGGCCGAACAACTGCACGCCATCCGAAAGCGCGCCAAGAAGCTGCGCTACGCCACCGACGCGGGTGAACCCCTCGGGATCAAGCGGTATGGCAAGGTCGCCGGCGTCGCCAAGCAAATCCAGTCCGCGCTCGGCGATTACAACGACACCCGCATCAACCGGTCCCGGCTGGCCGAGCTCGCTGCCGGCACCGACCTGTCCGGGCGCGACATGTTCCTTCTCGGACGACTCGACGCACTGCAGGAGGCAGCAGGCAACCGCGCGGTCGCGGCCTACCGCAACGCGGCAAAAGGTCTGTGATCCAACAAGTTGGCAGCCCTCGCCGCTCCAGTGCGCGACCGCCCCATCGCGGGCGGCCGGCCCGCCGGATTCGGGTGAGGGCGAACGAGTCGGCGTGTAAGCCGGATCCTGTTCCGACCAGAGGTCGGCGGCGACCATCCATCTGGGCACACCGTCACCGGGTACCTCGAGCAGCCCACCCGCGGACTGGGGCGAGCAGCCCTCATGACGTCCGCGCACACGCACCCGAGGGGTTCGTGCTTCGGCCTTGCTCCGGGTGGGGTTTACCTAGCCGACGCGGTCACCCGCATCGCTGGTGCGCTCTTACCGCACCGTTTCACCCTTACCGGTCTGACGACCGGCGGTCTGTTTTCTGTGGCACTGTCCCGCGGGTCACCCCGGGTTGCCGTTGACAACCACCCTGCTCTGTGGAGTCCGGACTTTCCTCGGCGTATGGCGTATCCAGTGACTGGCCGTTCCACGCGCCGCGGCCGCCCGGCCGACTCGTTCGCCGGTCCAGGATAGCCCGCGCCGTAGCGCACCCCGCTGCGCGGTCGGCGGTTCAGCGTAGGTGGGCGGTGTCGTTGACCGAGCGGACCACCGCACCACCGTCGGGAAAGAACTCCGCCACCGATACCGACGCCAGGTCCAGGTGCAACCGAAACAGCAGTTGTGGCCCCACATCGAGTGCATGTTGCAGCAGCGACTTGATCGGGGTGACATGGCTGACGACGACCACGGTCTGGCCCGGATACCGTGCCAGCAGACGGTCATTGGCCGCGATCACCCGCGCCGCGGTCTCGGTGAAGCTCTCCCCGCCGGGTGCGGGCACCGAGTGGTCGGCGAGCCAGCGGGCATGCAGCTGCGGGTCACGGGCCTTGGCCTCGGCAAAGGTCAGTCCCTCCCATGCGCCGAAGTCGTTCTCGATCAGGTCGTCGTCGACCAGGACCTCACCGCCATGGACCGCACCGCCGAGAAGTCCCTCGCCGAGACGGTCGGCGATCACCTGAGCCGTGTGCCGCGCACGCGCGAGCGGCGAACTGACGACCGCGGCAACCGGGCTCTCGAGCAAGGCACGTTCGGCCGCGCCCTCCGCCTGTACCACCCCGAATTCGGTGAGCGGCGGATTCCCGCGCCCGGAGTACCGGCGCTCGACCGAGAGCGCTGTCTGGCCATGACGGACCAGCACCACGCGGGTAGGCGGGGCCATCTGTCCCTGCCACGAGGGCGCCGACGGCGTGGCGGTCGCCCCGGCGTCGCTCACAGCCCGGACTCGTGTGTACGGATGAGGATGGCGCCGCACTCCTCACACCGGATCACCTCATCGTCGTCGGCGGCGGCGATCGCCGCGAGCGTCCCGCGATCGATTTCCATTCGGCACGCGCCGCACCGCTGGGCACGTAGAAGTCCCGCGCCGATCTTGCCCTCGTCACGCTGCCGCTGGTAGATGGGCAGCAGCTGGTCGGGGACCTCGCCGATGATCTCCTCGCGCCGCGCGGTGAGCGCGTCCTGATCGGCGGTCAGCACCGCCACCGCTTCTTCCCGGAGCTCACGCTGCGCCGACAGTTGGCCATCGAGGTGCGCGATGGTCGCCGAAGCGCGGTCCCGCTCGGCACCTAGCGCTTCCTGCCGTTCCATCAGCTCGAGCAGATCGTCCTCGAACGACTGACGGCGCCTGGCCAGGCCGGACACCTCATGCTGCAACTCGGACAACGCTTTCGGCGCCAGACCACCGGCGCTGAGCAGGGTCGAATCCTTCTGCTCGCGCTCGCGCATGCCGGTGATCTCGCCGTCCATGCGGCGGTATTCCCGATCGAGGTCCTCCGCGGCGATCTCCGCGCGCACGAGATCGGCCCGCGCGGACTCGATGCCTGCGGCGGTCTCGGCGATCGCGGCGTCCTCGGGCAGAGTGCGTACTCGGTGGTCGAGCCGCGCCAGCCGGGCGTCGACGTCGGCCAGCTCCAGCAGGAGTCGTTGCCGTCCGGCCTCGACCTTCATCGGGTGTCTCCTCGTGGAATGTGGGGGTATTCGGGTGAACGGTTCACGGTACGCGCAGCGTCATCCGGTCGCGTGGACGGTAAAGGGATCCGTCGGGTCGTCGTGGCAATCCACCGGCGAGCCGGTCGCGCCGGCGATGAGGTCGGCGGCCTGGCGGCACCACGGAAACTCCGTCGCCCAGTGCCCGGCATCGATCAGCACGGGTCCCCCGGCGCGCAACGCCTCGTCGACCGGATGATGACGCAGATCGCCCGTGAGGTAGGCGTCGACGCCGAGTCGGGCGACCGCGGCCAGCAGTGAGTCGCCCGCACCGCCACACACCGCGACCGTCTCGATCCGCCGATCCGCCGGTCCGGTGGCCCGCACGCCCCATGGGGTGCGCAGAACCACCGCGGCCCGCGCGGCGAACTCGCCGACCGTGACCGGTTCGGGTAGCACCCCGACGCGTCCGAGCCCCAGCGCCGAGGGCAGCGCGGCCTGTTCGAGGACGTCGAAGGCCGGCTCCTCGTAGGGATGCGCGCCGCGCAGGGCGGCCAGCACGCGGGTCCGTAGTCCCCGCTCGGCGACCATCTCCACCCTTGCCTCGTCGACGCGGGTCCGTTCACCGATCTGTCCGATCGCCGGACTCGCCCCGTCGATCGCCTCGAACTGCCCGGTGCCGACCACCGACCACGCACAGTCGCGGTAGTCGCCGATGGCACCCGCGCCTGCCGCGAACATCGCCTCACTCACCTGCTCGGCGTTGCCCTCGGGGACCATCACCACCCACTTGTCGACCGGCCGCTGCGGCTGCGGGTCGATGGGGGTGACGTCGCGCAGACCCAGCGTCTCGGCGAGCGCATCCGACACCCCGGGATCGGCCTTGTCGGCGTTGGTGTGGGCGGTGTAGAGCGCGATGCCGCCGCGGATGAGCCGATGCACGATGCGTCCTTTGGGGGTGTCGGCGGCCACCGACTCCACTCCCCGCAGCAGCAGCGGATGATGCGCGACGATCAATCCGTAGCCACCGGCACCCGCGGCTTCGACCACATCATCGGTGACGTCGACGCAGACGAGGATGCGGCGGGCCGGTTCCTGCGGGTCGCCGCACACCAGGCCGACGGCATCCCAGCTCTCGGCCAGCCGGGGCGGATACGCGTCGTCGAGGACCGCGATCACCTCGGCGACGCTCACGTTCTCAGACACGGCCGACTCCTGTCCTGCCAACGGTGATCTCCTCCTGCGCACGTCCGAGCGCCCCGATGAGCCGGTCGACGTGTGCGGCCGGACGCACCGCCAGCCGCAGATGATCGTCGGTCAGCCCGACGAAGTTCGCGCAGCTGCGCACCGCGATCCCATGCGCGCGCAGCCGTTCGCGGATCGCCAGCGCGCCCGGCGTCTCGACGAGCACAAAGGGTGCCGACGCCGGTGCGCACACCGCCGGCCCGATGTCGGCGAGCCGGGACACCAGATACTCACGTTCGGCGGCCACGATATGGGCCTGGTCACGGCAGAAGCGTTCGCCGGCCGGGCCGCAGCACGCAGCCAGTGCTGCGAGCGCGGGCGCCGACAGTGGCCAGGCGCGTCGCCCGGCCTCGAGTCGTGCGATGACCTCCGGTGCCGCCAACAGGTAGCCGGCGCGCAGACCGGCGAGCCCGAAAGTCTTGGTGACACTGCGTAAGACGACGAGATCGGCGGCACGATTGCCGCTGCACGACTCGGGCTCGCGGCGACCGGTCACCGGGTCGAGGGTCAGGTCGGCGAAGGCCTCGTCGACGACGACGATCCGCCCGGGGCGGCGCAACGATTCGATGGTCTGCGCCGGATGCAGCATCGACGTCGGGTTCGTAGGGTTGCCGAGGACGACGAGGTCGGCGTCGTCGGGGACCCGCCCGGCGAGCTCGGACAGCGAGGCGTCGGGAGCACCGACGACCTGGGTGATCCGAATCCCCGCGGCGCGCAGCACCAGTTCGGGCTCGGTGAACGACGGCTGCAGCAGTGCCGCATGTGCGACACCCAGCTTCGGAAGCAACTCGAAGCCATCGGATGCGCCGGCGAGGAGCATCACCTCGGCCGCGGTGCGACCGTGCAGATCCGCGATCACCTCGCCGGCGTGCGCGGTGTCGGCCGATGTCGGGTATCGGGCGAGGTCGTCGAGTGTGGCCTCGATCGCCGCCCGCACGAATGGGGGCGCCGCACCACGCACGTTGACGGCGAAATCGAGCATGCCCGCGGTGCTGTCCCGGTCGCCGTGCCGGTCGAGCGCATGCAGCCCCGATGTCATACCGGATGAGCCTACGTGCACCATGGTTTGGTGATGGCCCGACCAGACCCCGCCGATCCCGACACCGTCCTCCTCGTCGACCTCGACGGGACGATCACCGACAGTTTCACGGGGATAGCCAACAGCTTCCGGCATGCCCTGGCCGCAGTCGGTGCGCCGCCGGCCCCCGACGACGTGATCGCCGGGATCGCCGGACCGCCCATGATCGACACGCTGCGCCAATTGGGCCTCGACGAGGCCACCGCCGCCGCGGCCATGCGCGCCTACCGGGCCCGCTACACCGACGTCGGATGGCTGGAGAACTCGGTGTTCGACGGCATGAACACGGTGCTCGCCGACCTCGATGCCACCGGCCGCACGCTGGCCGTGGCGACATCGAAGAACGAGTCCACCGCACGCGCGATCCTCCAACACTTCGGCCTCGCCGAGCATTTCCGCGTCATCGCCGGGGCCAGCGATGACGGCACCCGCCGACACAAACCCGACGTGATCGCCCATGCGCTGGCACAATTGGGCATATCGCTCGACCCGAGCACACACCGACCCCTTCGCCCGGCGGTGATGATCGGCGACCGGTCCCACGATGTCGAGGGAGCTGCGCGCTTCGCAATCCCGACGATCCTGGTGGGATGGGGTTACGCTCTGCCCGGGGAGCGCGACGCCGCCTCATGGGGTGTCGATTCGATTGCTGATCTGCGCGAGGTGCTCGGTGTCTGATCCACTACACATCTGTTTCGTCTGCACCGGCAACATCTGCCGGTCGCCGATGGCGCAAAACATCTTCGCCAAGGCGCTCTGCGAGGCGGGGCTGGCCGATCGTGTCGAGGTGAGCAGTTCCGGGACGAGCGGCTGGCACGTCGGTGAAGCCGCCGACAACCGCGCACGGACCGAGCTGCTCGCCCACGGCTACTCCGACGCGCACGTCGCCGACCAGCTCGGACCCGACCACATCGACGCGGACCTCTTCGTCGTCGCCGACGCCGGTCACGTCAAAGAACTCGAACGCAAGCGGCTCGGCGACCGCACCCGGCTGCTGCGCAGCTTCGACCCCGACGCGGGCGACGCGCTCGACCTCGCCGACCCGTACTACGGCACTCCCGAGGATTTCACGATCACCCGCCGCCAGATCGAGGCGGCGGTACCGGGCCTGCTCGACTGGGTGCGCCACCATCTCGACGAGCCCGACGCCTGACCAGCCCTCCGACGCACCAGCGATCGTCGTGTCTCGGTAACGTTGTTGTATGCGCACGTTGCGAAACGTCATCCGACCGGGGTGGATCGCCCTGATCATCGTGGTGATCGCATTTGCTGCGGCGTGCTTCATGCTGTTGGCGCCGTGGCAGCTCGGCAAGAACTCGGCGACCTCCGAACGCAATCACCTCATCAAGTCCGCGGTCGCGACGGCACCGGTACCGATCGACAAGGTCGCGCCGCCCGGCTCGGGTTTCGCACCGTCGACAGAGTGGCGTGAGGTGTCGCTGACCGGCACGTTCCTCACCGACAAGCAGGCCCTCGTCCGTCTGCGGTCGGTCGAGGAGCGGCCGGCCATCGAAGTCCTGACGCCCTTCCGGATCGCCGGCAGCGACCGGGTGCTCGCCGTCGACCGTGGCTATGTGCGCCCGGACCAGAGCAACAACGCCCCGGTGATCCCGGCACCGCCGACCGGTGAGACGACCATCAATGCGCGGATCCGCGCCACCGAGGGCACCACCGCCGGGCGCGGCGCCCGTCCCGAGGACGGCGCGCTGACGATGTACACGATCGACCCGACCCAATTGTCGATGGCGACCAGCACTCCGATGGACCCGTTCTACCTGCAGCTCTCCCCCCAGCAACCGGGTTCGCTCGGCGAGATCCCACTGCCCCAGCTCGACTCCGGCCCATATCTGTCCTACGGCCTGCAGTGGCTTGCCTTCGGGATCATGGCACCACTGGGGGCCGGCTATTTTCTCTATTCCGAGATCCGGCAACGCCGGCGTGCGGCCGCCCAGAAGCGAGCCCACGCGGCCGAGGCGGCTGCGTCCGGTGGCGACGTGCCGCCGACGAATGGCGCGGACCTGTCCGGCGCCTCCGGCCGGCCGGCGAATCCCGGTGACGTCTCGTCGGCCATCTCTCGTTCTGAGCGACGTAAGCGGATGCGCGCCGACCTGCGGCAGGCAGCCGCCGGACGTTCCTCGAGAGACGACTCGACCGACGACGTCACGCCGGTGGGCATCGGCGCGGGCCCGGACACCGAACATGTCTCCACGACGGTCCGCGACAAACTCTCCGAACGCTACGGCAGCTGAGCGCCCAACCGTCGCGGCATTCCCGCTCACTCATTTCGTTCCCGCTCAACGATCTCGTCGAGCGGGAATCAAATGGTTGAGCGGGAACTCGAGGCGAATCACCTACATGCGTCGGCTGCGCAGCCACGCGAGCACGACGGAAGCGCCCAGTGCCCCGATCTGTACCCGCCTCGACAACCGCAGGGCGGCACGCAGATCGGTCGTCGCCGGTGGGCGGCCCCGGCCGAGTGCCGGACGGTTCTCGGTGTGGTGTGGATACACGGTGACCCCACCGAGCCGCACGCCGAGCGCGCCGGCGAACGAGGCCTCGACCACGCCGGCGTTCGGACTCGGATGTGCCGACGCGTCGGCGCGCCACGCACGGAGCGCTCCCCGGCGGTCGGGTCCCACGGCCACCACCACGAGTCCGGCGAGGCGTGCGGGCAGCAGATTCAGCGCATCATCGAATCGGGCCGCCGCCCAACCGAATCGGGCATAGCGGGTGGTGCGGTGGCCGATCATCGCGTCCAGAGTGTTGGCGGTTCGGTAGATCAGCAGCCCGGGCACCCCGGCGAGCGCACCCCACACCAGCGGACCGACCGCGGCGTCGGAGGTGTTCTCGGCCACCGATTCCACAGCGGCGCGGCAGATTCCGGCCTCGTCGAGCGCATTCGGGTCGCGTCCGCACAAGCTGGGGACGAGTTCGCGGGCGCCGGATACGTCGTCGGCGTCGAGACGCCGGGCAACCGAGCCACCGACACCGATCAGGGTGGTGCCACCGAGTACCGCCCAGGTGACCGCGGCGGTCACCGCGATACGCCATTCCCTGCGCTCGGCGAGCGGACCGACCGCGAGCATCCCGGCCGCCGCGGCACCGCTCACGCACATCGCGCAGTGAGCGAGACCCGCGGCTCGGCTGTCGGCATAGGTGCGGCGCTCCAGTGCGGCGGCGATGTTCCCGATCCCGGCGACGGGATGCCCTCGGCGCGGGTCGGCGAGGACGCGGTCGAGAAGGTAGCCGAGGACCAGTCCAACCGGCTCCGGACGGAAGGTGCCGGCCCACCCCGACCACGTCGGCCTCCCGGTGCTCGCATGCCGGACAGTCACCCGCCCACCCATCAGAACCCCGAGCTGATGACGGCGTGCTCGTCGCCACGAACCCGCAGCGCCTCCTCGTCGGCAAGGGGCTGCAGGTGATGGCGTGACCCGTACTCGCGGCGTACCGAGTCGATCAATTCCCGCGGGTAGGGCGGCAATTGGCCGTCGGCGTGTGGCAGGACGACGGTGTCGATCAGCTCCAGTCCGCGCGGATCGACCGGGCCGGGCGCCTCGGCCGGATCGTCCATCCGGGCCACCGGGGCAATCGACGGGCCGACGACCACCGCCCCGGCACTGCACCCGATGTAGGGCAACGAGTGGCGCACCCGGTCCGCGAGCACATCCCCGGCGCCGTCGCGGCGCAGTGCCCACAGCAGCGCAAAGGTGTTGCCGCCGGCGACGTAGAGGGCATCGACCCGATCGAGGTCCGCGGCGAACTCGTCGCGGTCCTGCCGGGCTGCCGACACGTCGACGATCGCACAGCCTGCGGCATCGAGCCGGTCGCGCTCGGCCCGCTCGCCGGGCTGCCCCGCATAGGGGATCCGCGCGTCGCCGAGATAGCCGATCGTCAACTGCCGCATCGCCTTTCCGGTCGTTTCCGCCACGAATGCGGGGACCGCACCGAAGCCCAGGGACAGCAGCAGCAAATCCATCCTGGCCACGCTACCCGTGATCGCCGCCGGCCCGACCGGAGGACCGATAGACTCCTGCGGTGATGGCACGCCACCGCCCCGCGCCGGTCGCGGGAACCTATCCGATCGACACCGGCACGGCCGAGCTGGCGCCCGATACCACCTCGGGCGGATGGCTGCTGCAGATCAACGGCACGCACAGTTCGCATATCGATGACGACCCCCGCGTGCTGGACTTCGAATACCTGCGGCAGATGGCCGCGGTCATCGAGGACCACCATCCGACCGAGGACCGCCTGTCGGTCCTGCATCTGGGCGGCGCCGCGTGCGCGCTGCCCCGCTACCTCGCCGCGACGTACCCGGCGTCGCGGCATGTCGCCGTCGAGATCGACGCCGAACTCGCGCGTCTGGTCCGCGAGTGGTTCGACCTGCCCCGCGCGCCGCGTCTGCGCATCCGTGTGGGCGACGCGCGCGCGGTTCTCGAGTCGTTGCATCCGGGCTCGCGCGACGTGGTCGTGCGCGACGCCTTCGAATCCAACCGCACACCAACACATCTGACGACCGTGGAGTTCGTGCGCGCGGTGGCCGACGTCCTCGTTCCCGGCGGTCTGTATCTCGCCAACTGCGGCGACGGGCGCGACCTCGGGCTGGTGCGCACCGACGCCGACGCCGTCGCGCAGGTCTTCGCCCACGTGCTGCTCATCGCCGACCCGGCCATGTTGAAGGGGCGTCGCACCGGCAACGTGGTGATCGTGGGCAGCGATCGTCGGTTGGAACCGTCGGCGGCGCTGGTCCGTCGACTGCTCAGCGACCCGTTGCCGGCGCGCACGATCGCTGGTGACGAGGCGCGTGCGTTCGGGCGGGGGCGGGCGCGACACGACCCGCCGGCACCCGGCACCGATCAGATCAGGTAGTCGATCCGGGCCAGGATCGCCTGTGCGAGTTCGTCGTCCCCGCGGATTGTCACCGCGGACGGGTCTGCGGTCCGCCGGCCTCCGGCCAGCCGCACGAGATCGACAGCGTGGAGCTCGAGGACGACGTCCGCAGCGGCGTCGCCGCCGTCGAAGGAATCGACGAGTCCGGCCCGCTCGGCCACCGCGATCCGCACCGTACGCGGCGCGGCCCCGGTGACCTCGAAGATCACCGCGCTGCCCATCGGCACCTGCGCGCGCTTGCCGACGACGTAGGGCAACGAGGCGGTGATCTCATCGAGCACCCAGGCGACCGGTTCGGCGGACGGCGTACCACCGATGCCTCCGTCGCGCAGATCCACCTCGTGAATCCAGCAGTCGAACAACCGGATTCGCATGAACCTGCCGTAGGTGTCCGGACCGGCCGGGGTCTGGGCGTCGACGTCGAAATCGGCTTGTGACATCCGTTGCAGCGCGGCGCTGCGCGTCGCGACGATCTCGTCGAAGGCGTCGAGCACGTTGCTGGCGGGGCGTCCACGGAAGTGCTCGACCCACTTCTCGTTGAGTTCGCCGATCGGATTGCGCACGTGTGCCCGGTCGGCGATGTCGGCCGGGGCGTCGACGTCGCGGCCCTCGAGCATGGACTCGGTCCCGATGATGTGGGCGATGATGTCGGCGTTGGTCCAGCCCGGCAGGATCGACGCCGCAGTCGACCGGTCACCGAGTTCGGTCGCGAGGGTCCGTAAAGCGCCCCACTCATCGATCAGGACCGGAATCAGTGCGGACGGGTCGATCGACGTGGCGGGCATGGCATCTCCGATTTCTGAACGCGGGCGCTTCTTGCGGTCCGGGTAGGGCCGGGGCCGCGGGTCCGACGCTACCGCGTGGTGCACCGCCGGATGGATCATCTCGGGATCTGGCGACGATGGGCGCGAGACGATGCCGGACAGCGGCATTCGCGGAGGTCCGGCGGCGACCATGCCCTATCCTTGCACCCGTGCGCGTAGCGAATCGGTGGTCGTGGGGTGGCGTCGTTGCTGTGCTGGGTATCTTGGCGACCTGTCTCCTCGGGCCCGGAACGCCCGCCCGTGGCGCCCCATCACCCTCGCCGTCACCGGCTGCGGCCTGCGCCCCTCGCGCCGGCATGCCGGCGAACACGAGCCACACGACCCGGGTCGACGGCGTCGACCGGACTTACCGCGTCCACCTGCCGGCCGGCTACACCGGACGCTCCCCCATGCCGTTGATCCTCGCGTATCCCGGCCACACCGAGTCGCCGGTGAGTTTCGAGCGCTACACCGGCTTGTCGGGTCTGCCCGCGGTCGTGGCCTATCCCGACGGTCTGCTCGGCACCGACGGGGAGCTGTCCTGGCAGGGCGCCCCGTACTCGTCGCCCAAGGCCGACGACATCGCGTTCACCTCGGCGATCCTGCGTGAGGTGCGGGCCACCACGTGTGTGGACCGCAACCGGACCTTCGCCGTCGGGCGCTCCAACGGCGGCGGACTTGTGTCGATGCTGGCGTGCCGGCTGCCCGGCCAGTTCGCCGCCTACGCCATCGTCAACGGGGCGTTCTACGACCAGAGTCGCCCGTACTGCCCGTCGTCGAAAGCGCCGGCCTCGATCATCGACTTCCATGGCACCGCAGATCCCGTCATCCACTACAACGGTGGCACCCGACTCGGCGGACGTTACGGACCGCTCTTCGACGTCGTCGCGTCATGGGCGCGCCGCGACGGCTGTGTGACCACGCCACTGCAGGTGCCGATCAATACGGTTGTGACGCAGTTCGATTGGCCGTTGTGCAGTGCGCTGGGCAGCGAGGTCGCGCATTACCGCATCGCCGGCGGCGGGCACGTCTGGCCCGGTTCGACGACGCACGGCCAGCCGGGGGTCAGCGACACCGTGTCGGCGACACCACTGATCTGGCAGTTCTTCAGTCGGCATCCCCTCACCCTCTGAGTGCCGCAATCGGCCAACGCGGACACCAATGGTCCGCGATCTACGGCACGATGAGCTCATGCTCGAAACGTCGGCGCGCCTCCTGCAACTCCTGTCGCTGTTGCAGATGCGACGCGAGTGGTCCGGCCAGGAGTTGGCCGACCGGCTCGAGATCACCACCCGCACGGTGCGACGCGACGTCGACAAGTTGCGTGCACTCGGCTACCCGGTCGGCGCCAGCGTCGGTGTAGGCGGCGGATACCGACTCGGCGCCGGCGCCGAGATGCCGCCGCTGCTTCTCGACGACCAAGAAGTCCTCGCGGTGGCGCTCGGGCTGGATGCGGTGACGACCGGCCCGGTATCGGACATGGCCGAGGCGTCGGCCGGTGCGTTGAGCAAGTTGCGGCAGGTGATGCCCTCGCGGCTGCGACACCGCCTCGACTCGCTGTCGCTGGAGGCCGTGCCGCGCACGCGCGGTCAGGCGTCGGTCTCGGCAGCGGTTCTCACCGACATCGCCGCCACCTGCCATCGCCATGAGCGGCTGCGGTTCGAGTATCGGCGCGGTGACGGCACCGAGTCGCGCCGCGAGGCCGAACCGTACCGGCTGGTCCGCAACGGTATGCGCTGGTATCTCGTCGCCTTCGATCTCGGCCGCGACGACTGGCGCTCGTTCCGCGTGGACCGGATGGTGCCCAAGACGCCCACCGGCCCCCGGTTCGCGCCGCGCGACCTGCCCGCAGGCGGGGCGTCGCGATTCCTCGAACGCAGTATCGGCGAGGTGTATCGACAGGCCTCGGCACGAGTGCGCGTCCATGCCCCGCTCGAGGTGATCGCACCCATGGTGTCCGATGCGTGGGGCACGATCGAGTCCGGCGACGAGTCGAGTTGCGAACTGACGATGTACTCGACGTCGCTGACCTCGATCGCCCGGTGGCTCCACGCCTTCGACGCCGACTTTTCTGTCCTGTCCCCCGATGAGCTGCGCGGCGAACTGACCGCGGTGGCCGACCATCACGAGCATCTCGCCGCCCGGTATCGCCGCGCCTGCGGCCCGTGACCTGACGTCGCCGCCGCCGCCGCCGACACGCTGACATGTGCACACACCGGAGCACGTCCCGCTCGGTTTGGGCGATCACACCGTGAGCCGCTACATTCGTGTGTTGGTGCGGGCAGTTGCCCGCCCAGCGCGCGTATAGCTCAGCGGTAGAGCTCTGGTCTTACACACCAGCGGTCAGGGGTTCGAATCCCTTTGCGCGCACCAGGTAGATCGCGCAGTGCTGCCGTGAACGGTGCTGGGTCGCGGGCCGGCGGCCCGTATGAAGTTCTCAAGGAACAGTTGCGGTCCCGGCGGGCCGGGTGCAAGGGTCAGAAAGTCATTGTGGGTGAGCCTGTTTCAGGCAAGCACGGTCATGCAGCCGGTCTCAGGCAGCGCTGTCGAGTCGTAGGGTGCGTCGGTTGTAGGCCGGTAGTGGCCGCCGGCGCGGGTCGACCGTGGCCGGCGGGATGAGCCACGGATGTCGATCGAACCCCATGACCACGTCCCACCCTCTGTCGTGGACGTCGTGGTGGCAGCTGGTGCACAGTAGGCAGCCGTTGTCCAGGTCGGTGGTCCCACCGTCAACCCACGTCACAAGGTGGTGCGCCTGCGTTCGCGATGCCGGCGCACCGCATTTGACGCAGCACTTATCCCTGAGCAGCAATGCTTTTCGTTGCGACGGCGTGAACAGCCGCTTCTCACGCCCGACGTTCAACGGCACCTGCTCGCCGTCGACGATGACGACGGTGACCCCGGCATCACAACCCAACGTCTTCGCCGTCGCGGGTGTCACCGATCCCATGAACTCGAGTGCGGACAATTTCGGGGTGTCGGCAGGAATCGTCAACAGGACGCCGCCGGTCGGTTTGCACGACACCGTCTCATCGGCGAGACCCTTCTCGGCAAGCTCGAGGATCGTCTCGAGAGCATCCGCGCGTTTCCGTTCCGCCGACCGCGGGTCGTGCGAGCCGTCGGGCTGGGGTTTCGGCGCGGATAGCGATTCGACCAGGCTGTGCAGCTTCTCCCCGGCGACCGCATCGAGGTTGGCGCACACATCCAAACGGCCGTCGTCGGTTCTGTGGTAGCCGAGTTCGTTGATCGTCTTGTCTTCGGCAGCAGGCTTGCCGTCGTCGGTGTCGGCGGCGAGTTCGTTGGCGATGGTGCGGGCGTGATCGGCGATCTGGGCCGGCGTCATGCCCGCCGAAGACCACGACATCAGTGACATCAACTGCGCCGACCGCAGGTCGGCGTCGGCAGGCGCAGCGGATCGGGATTCGATGTGCGACAGCCCCCGCACGATCGCGTCGGCATGCTCGGACGAGATCGAACCGTCGGCGGCGTGGCGTAGCAGTGGGTCGATGTCGGTGGCGGTGCCGATCCGTACGAACCGCGCGGCGACGGCGGGCGCGCACCCCATCACGACGAGTAGTTCCCGCAACCGGCGGCCCTTGCCGTCGGCGACACCGAGGCGGTCGAGGTCACCGGCGAACGTGGCTGCGTGATGGTCGGCGAGATTGCGGATCAGCAGGATCTGTTGCAGCGCGGCGTGTGCCTGCGGCCCGGTCATGTCCGGGCTGGTGCGGAGTTCGGTGAGCTGGTCGACAACGCCGGCCAAAACTGCTGCAGTATCCGTGCTTTCGATGGTGACGTCGGCGATCATGGTGCCCCCCCTTGGCGATCGATGCGATGTCTCCATCCTACACGCATGCGCCGACAATGACATCCAGATAGGCGGCATCTGTGTATCGAATATGGTTTGTGGACAACGTCTTTCGCTTCCCCTGCGACTGCGAATTTCTGTCGGTGGCATGTGGTAGCGCAGGGGCCCCGCATAGCCAAAACGATACGAAGAACGCGGCGGCCGACAAAAGAAATCGCATCACCATGCAGGGTTCGTGAATAATGGTTCAGTCCGCGTGTCAGCCGATGACGAACCATCTGCATATAGGTTCCTGGTCGGGTGCCAGATCACACAGAACGGGAGTTAGCCGGTATCGGGAACTGGTTGCGAACCGGCGCCGCACGGATGTGGGCAACTCCCACCGACGATCAGCGCCGGCGCATTGCCGTGTTGCTCGTCGACGCCCCCATCGACAGCCGTCGTGTCGCCGTGGTCGCCTTCCATGCCGGAATCGGCTGACCGCCGAACGCTCCCCGCTTGGTGCGACCATCTCACCACACACTTCTGCCCGACCCACAGACATGTGGGTCGGGCAGAAGCGTAGGTGTTCGCGGAACTACATCTGCTCGGGGATCAGCGACTGCGCGTCCGCGTCCCTGACGACCTCTCCCTTGGCTTTTCGCGCAACCTTTCCGTCGACGGAATGGTTGGAACGGAATGGACGCCAACGTGTCTCGGGAATGAACCGGAGCAGGATCAAACTCAGCACATACATCGCGACAACCAGGATGACGAGGGCCCAGTTCGCTCCGGTCAACGTGAACAGTCCGGCCGCGACGAATGGCGCGGTGCCTCCGGCGAGCAGATTGTTCAGGGTGTACACCGAGGCGTGGCCCGCGTAGCGAATGGACGTCGGGAAGGGCTCGGCAAAGAGTGCAGGCATCACGCCGCAGGCCGTCAGCTGCGCTCCCTGAGCGATCAACATGGCCAAGAACATCAACGGAAGGGACTTCGTGTCCAACAGCGGGAAGAGCAGTATCACACCGATCATCGACGTCGTCAGACATACGCCGAGGACCGGCTTGCGACCGAAGCGGTCCGAGAGAATACCCCCCAGCGGAAGTACTGCCATGCCGATGACGTTCAGCACCAGAAGCAGACCGAAGGTGACCGTCGAGGACATGTTGAGCTGATCGGTGATGTACGACAGCGAATAGGTCACGATGACGTAGCTGCATGCGGTGTTCGGGGCCCAGATCAGCACCAGCGTCACCACCCGACGCCAGTCCCGGGCCAGGACGGTGCGCAGCGGCGACGCGGTTTCGGCCCCGATTCGCTTGGCCTCGATGAAGGCCGGCGACTCGTTGAGTTGCCGGCGAATCCAGTAGCCGACGATTGCCATCGCAGCACCGGCGACAAATGGCAGACGCCAAGCCCATTCGTTGAGGGCATGTTCGCCGATGGTCACACCGACGAGAAGCATCATCGACCCGACCAGAACCTGACCGACCGGGTTGCCGATGTTGACCAATGCGCCATAAAGTCCGCGCCGGTTACTCGGAGCGAACTCCATGGCCATGATCTGGCCCGCGCTCGCCTCCCCACCGACACTGAAACCCTGCAGGAAGCGAAGCAGCACCAGCAGCGTGGGCGCAGCCACGCCGATCACGGCATACCCTGGCAGACAGGCGATACCGAGCGACGCGGTTCCCATCATGATCAGGGTGACGACCATCGTGTGCTTTCGTCCGACGCGATCGGCGAGCCGGGAAAACGCCGCCGCACCCACCGGTCGTGCGAGGAAGCCGACACCGAAGGTGGCGAACGACTGGAGTAGCGCGGCGCTCGGTGAGGACTCCGGAAAGAAGACGTGCGGAAAGACGATGCCGGCCAACGCGCCGTACAGGAAGAAGTCGAACCACTCGAGTGACGTGCCGATGGACGCTCCCAGCAGAGCGCGCCGGTAGCCCGCTGCGGGAACTGTCGGCTCCTCGTCCGCGGAGTGGGTGTGCGGTTCCGATATCAAGACAGTGCGCCTTTCGCCAGTAAAACTTTGGTGATTGCTTGCGTGACAACAGCGTTGCCGCAATTCGCTAACTCACTATGAATCACGCCACAGTCGGCGTCAAGAGGTGATGTAGGTAATTTTCGTCGGAGTTCCACAATCGACCGGCACGTTGAACAATTCCGTATCCGTTACGTCGCATATCGCGGCGTCTTTGCCTGCCGCGGTGCAGATTTCCGGCAACACCGAATGCCGCAGATGCGGCGATGATCGACCGCTTGCCACGAACCCATACCGTCACGCCCAGATTCTTTTTCCTAAAGCGTTGCCGGATCGGCAACTGTCTGTAGACTGCATAACCATGACTACTGGGGAAGATCGCGGTGGGGTCCTGTTGTCCGGTCTCGCCATGCTGGAATGTTTGGGCGAGAGTGGGCCACAGGGGGTGACGCAATTGGCCAACGCAATAGGCATCGACAAAGGCAATGCGCATCGGATCGCCAAAGTGCTGATCAATCAAGGCTTCGTGGATCAAGACGTTGCGACGAAGCACTACCGGCTGGCACCACGCACGATCCAGCTCGCCGGACAAGCGTTGCGGCAGCTCGATGTTCGCCAGGCCGCCGACGATGTACTCGCCCGCTTGGCTGCCGAGACCGGCGAATCCACTCACCTGGCCGTGCGTACCCCCGATGGCGGTGTGTATGTCGCACAGGTGAAGGCGGGAAACCGGCTGAGCGTGGAAACCGAGATCGGCAGCTCGCCCATCATCCACGCCACCGCCACCGGAAAGGCACTCTACGCCGGCGCCGAGCCGGGTGAACTGGAACTCGTTGCCCCAGAACCACTCGCCAAATTCACCTCGACGACGATCACCGATCGGTCTGTCCTCGATGCCGACCTGGCCACGGTACGCAGCCGCGGATATGCCGTCGATGATGAGGAACTCAATCCTGATATCCGTTGTGCTGCAGCACCTGTCACCGGCGCCGGCGGCAAGACGGTCGCCGCGGTCGGAATATCGGGTCCGGTGAGCAGGGTCGATCAGCAGCGGCTTCACGACCTGGGTGTCCGACTGCGCATCGCGGCCGCGGAGATCTCCGCCCGCCTGTCCTGGCATCAGCCCGCCTGAGGCGTCGACACCCGCGTCCACGCCTCGAACGACCAGTGGCGCAGCCATTCCGGATCTCGTGGATCCGGAATGGCCCACCACCGCGCACCGGCGCAGGCACCGAGCCCGCCCCTTCATGGGGGTCCAGCGGTACCGGCGCGCCGACCTGTTCGATCGGCTACGCGTCGTAGCTCGTCCCACGCTCATCCAGCTCGACCTTGCGCTGCTTGAACGACGGCCCGAGCAACTGCTGGGAGAGCGCGGTCAAGGGCATCGACAGACCCTCATCGCGAGCGGCAAGGGCCAGGCACATCAGGTCCTTGTCGTAGAAGCGGTACAGATCTTCGGTTCCGGCGAGCGTGTGGGTGAACAGCTGCCGATCGAAGTGCCCCCAGTTCCTGGTCATGAAGGACTCCCCCGTCGTCGCCGAGGCGATGTCCATCAGGGCGGTCTCGTCGACGTCGTGCAAGGCGGCAAAGCGCACCGACTCCAACAATTGCAGCTGGTTGGTGAAAGTCATTCCCTGCAGTGCGAGTTTGGTGGCAGCACCGGCTCCGACCGGTCCCATGTGACGGATCTTGGAGCCGAGCGCATCGAAGTACTCGGTGCAGCGGGCGACGTCTGCTTCGGCACCGCCGACCATGACTGCCAGCGTGCCATCGGCCGCGCGGAGGTCGCCGCCGCTGACCTGGGCGTCGACGATGTGCACGCCTGCCGGAGCCACGCGCTCGGCAATCGATTTCACCGTCGCCGGCAGGATCGTCGAGTGGATGATGAACAGGTGCGCGTCGGTGACCGGGCTCGCGAGGAGCTCGTCGATCACACCGTTGACCTGGGCATCGTTGACCACGCAGATGCCGATGATCTTGGCATCGGCCACCACCGACGCCACCGAGCCGCCGGCACGGCCGCCGAGTTGCACAACCTTGTCGACCGCTTCGTCACGCCGGTCGTAGGCGATGACCTTCAATCCGCCGCGGACGAGGGTCTGTGCCATCGGCAGACCGATGTTGCCCAGACCGATGAAACCTACGGTGTCTTCACTCATTTCTCACTCCTCCTGTTGCGGGACCGGCAGCCGTATTTCGCAGCTGCATCCTCCCGGTGAATTTCGCGTTCGGTCATTCCTGTGCGCGCACGCGCCGTTCCACCTGACGTGTGGCTCGGCAACGTGTCGCGTCCGTTCAGGTTCTAGAGAAAATCCATATCTGCGCCGAGGTCCGCGCCGGTCACGTGATCGGCGTAGAGCTTGCGCCAGCCACGCGATGGTGCGTTCTCGACTCCCGGTGCGTGCTCCTGGGCACGGCGGGTGAGCTCGTCGGGCTCCACGCACAGATCCAGGCGCCCCTCGCCCACGTTGAGCTCGATGATGTCGCCCTCGCGGACCAAGGCGAGCGGGCCACCACGAGATGCCTCCGGCGTTCCGTGCAAAACCACTGTGCCATACGCTGTTCCACTCATCCGGCCATCGGAGATACGGACGATGTCGCGCACTCCGCGCTGCGCCAGGTACCGGGGAATCGGGATGGCACCGGCCTCGGGCATCCCAGACGCGGCGGGCCCGATGTTACGCAGCACGAGCACGTGGTCTTCGGTGATGCCGACTGCTGGATCATCGACCCGGGCGGCGAGATCGTCGAGCGAGTCGAACACCACCGCAGGCCCCCGATGATTCATCAACTCCGGTGATGCCGCCGCCGCCTTGATGATCGCGCCGTCGGGGAACAGCGAACCATGAAGCGCCACCAGCGCTCCGGCGGGTTTGACCGGATCGTCGATCGTACGGATCACGTCCTGGTACGGCTGTGGACCCGACCAGGTGTCGAGAAGCTCACCCAGCGTCTGCCCGCCGATCGTGCGGACATCACGAGCCAGATACGGCTCGAGTTCCTTGAGCAGCGCCGGCATGCCACCGGCGGAATGCATGTCGGGCAGATACCGCGTACCCGCCGGTTTGCAGTCGGCGAGGACCGGGATCTTCTGTGCCGCTTCATGGAAGTCGTCGATGGTCAAGGTGATGCCCAACCGCCGCGCGATCGCCGTCAGATGGATGATCGCATTGGTCGAACCCGAGATCGCCGCGAGAACAACCATCGCGTTCGCGAAGGCGTCGGCGGTCAGGATCGACGACGGCCGAAGATCTTCGGTGACGAGTTCGACGGCACGGCGTCCGGTCGCCACACCCAGGCGCAACCGTTCTGAGGAGACCGCGGGTGCGGTTCCGGCGCGGGGCAGTGTCATGCCCAACGCCTCGAGCACGCATCCCATGGTCGAGGCGGTGCCCATCACCATGCAGGTGCCGGCCGTCGGACACAGTTCGGTGTTGACCTCGGCGATCTCGTCGTCGTCGAGTACGCCACCGCGGTAGTCGGTCCACATCCGCCGGCAGTCGGTGCATGCACCGAGGCGTTCGCCCCGCCAGGTGCCCGTCATCATCGGACCGACGACCAGCGAGATCGACGGGATGTCGGCCGACGCGACGGCCATCAGCTCGGCGGGCACCGTCTTGTCGCAACCACCCAGCAGCACAACGGCATCCATCGGCTGCGCGGTGACCTGCTCCTCGACCTCCATCGCCATGAGGTTGCGGAACATCATCGACGTGGGGTTGATGAGGATCTCCGGCAACGACATCGCCGTGAACTGGAAAGGCAGACCGCCGGCCTGGAGTACGCCGCGCTTGACCGCGTCGATCAGGGCGGGCATGTCGCGGTGGCAGGTCGTGTAGTCCGAACCCGTGTTGACGATCCCGATGACCGGCTTGGACAGGTCTTCGGCGTCGAGTCCCGCGGACGAGAGAAACGCCCGCCGCAGGAACTTCGCCAGACCGTCGTCACCGTAGCTGGTGAGCTTGCGGTCGAATCCGCCCGCGGCGTCGGGCCGTACGATGTCGTTGGTCATCCCGCCACGCTCACGTACTTGACGGTCGTGTAGTCGGCGACGCCCTCGGCACCGCCCTCGCGACCGAACCCGGACTTCTTGACACCGCCGAACGGCGCCTCCGCGGTGGCCAGCGCCATGTGGTTCACCGCGACCATGCCGGCCTCGATGGATCGGCTCGCCGACATCGCAGTGTTGAGGTCGGAGGTGAACACGTAGCTGGCCAAACCGAATTCGGTCGAATTCGCGAGTTCGATCGCTTCCTCGAAGGTGCGGAACGACGTCAACGGGGCCACCGGGGCGAACGGCTCGTCCCGCATGATGGCCGCCGTGTGCGGCACATCGGCCAGCACGGTCGGCGAGAAGAAGTGCCCCTTCTCGAAGCCCGGTGCCCGGTGGCCGCCGACGGCGACGGATGCGCCCGCGCGGGTGGCGTCGGCGATGAGCGCCTCCGCGGCATCGATCCGGCGGCTGTTGGTCAACGGACCGACATTCGTCCGCGGATCGCGGCCGTCTCCGACCACCAATGCCCGTGTTGCGGTGACGAAGTGATCGATGAACTCGGCAAACGCGTCCTCCTGCACGAAGAACCGGCTCGGCGATGCGCACACCTGACCCGCGTTGCGGAACTTCGCGGCCACGCACGCCGTTGCCGCCTGCTCGATGTCGGCGTCGGCGAAGACGAGGACCGGCGCGTGTCCGCCCAGTTCCAGTACGACGTCGGTGATGTTCTCCGCGGCCGCACGCAGCACGGCCCGGCCGACGGGCACCGAGCCGGTCAGACTGACCTTGCGGATCACCGGCGATGCGACGAGTTGCTCACTGATCTGGGCGCCGTCACCGGTCAGCGTCTGCACCACGCCCGCGGGCACGCCCGCGTCGACGAGCGCACCGACGACGGCCAGGGTGGTGAGTGGGGTTTCCTCCGCCGGCACCACGATCACCGCACAGCCGGCCGCGAGCGCCGGGGCGATCTTCCGAGAAGCCAACAGCGCCGGGAAGTTCCACGTGCTGAACGCGGCGACGACGCCGACGGGCTCCCGGCGTACGTAGATGTTCTTGCCGGGACCGTGTCCGTCGACGATCCGGCCGTAGATGCGGCGCGCCTCGTCGGCGTACCAGTCGTACTGGTCCGCGGCGGCGAGAGTCTCGCCGCGCGCCTCCCCGAGCGGCTTGCCCTGCTCGGCGGTCATCAGGGCGGCGATCTCCTCGACGCGCTCCCGGATGAGTCCGGCAGCCCGCCGCAGCACGGCCGAACGCTCCCAGGCATCGGTGTCGCGCCAGCGGTCGAAACCCTTGCGGGCACCGGCGATTGCGGCTTCCACATCGTCGGGGGTCGCACGCGCCACGTCGGCGACGAGCGTCTCGGTGGCCGGGTCGACGACGGCGAACGTGCCGTTGTCGGAAGCGGCCACCCACTGGCCGTCACGCAGCAGGTCCGTCGTCTGCACAACACTGTTGGCGGTGGTCAAATCTTCATCTCCTTACGCAGAGCCTGCGTGTCAGTAACCCATGGTCCGACGTTCCATCGACCGAACGTCCCGAATCCGCCGAGCTCGTCGTCGCCGAAGTAGATCGGGACGTGAATGAGGGAAAGTCCCTTGTGTGCAAGCGATTCGTCGAGCGCTACCCGCAGTTCGGCAACACTGTGTCCACCATGGAGGGCGTTGATGCCGCCGACGGCCGACGCCCAGGCGACATAGTCGACCGCCACCTGGTCGTTGGTGGCGAAGTCCGTGCCGTACTGCGCACGCTGCAACGAGGAGATCGCGCCCTGGCGGCGGTTGTCGAACAGCACGATCACCCCGGTGGCGCCGTGCTGCACACCATCGATGAGCGCCTGCGGATTCATGGTGAACGACCCGTCGCCGGTCATCGACACCGCGAAGTAGGGGGCATCGGTCATCGCGGTGGCCAGTACCGCCGAGGTGGCGAATCCCATGTAACTGGCGCCCGACTCGGTGAACGTGAGGCCCAGTCGATCGTCTTCGTTGGCCTGAAAACCGTTGGCCTGCACATCTCCTGCGTCGAAGTACGACACCGCCCCGGCGTTGCGCGCCCAATCGCCGACGGTCTTGATGGCGGCCGGCTGGGTGAGCACTTCGCGCTGCCATACCGGGTCGAACAGGGTCGGTGCCCGGTATCGCTTGTCCTTGAATTCCTGCCATTGCGCTTTTGCGGCCACATTGGCGCGGGCCCACTCGGAACCGAGATCGTGCGGCTGCGCACCGAGGCGCACCAGGGTCGCGATCAGTTCCTGCAGCGTACTCGTCGCATCACCGACGAACGGGATCGTATTCGCGTAATGCAGTGCGGCATCGATGTCGCCGTTGATATTGATGACATGGTGGACGTTCGGGTAGCCGGTCCGCGACATATCGGCCTGGCACACCGCGCGGGACCCGATGGCGAGCAGCACGTCGGCGTTCTCCATCGCGTGGTTGCCGCTGATGGAGCCCTTCGACCCTCCCACCCCTTGATTGCGAGGCAGGCCGGCCGGAATCGTCCCGGTGGCCAGCGGAGATACGACGGCGAATCCGTCGACGAGGTCGAGCAGGCGAGTGACCTCCTCGCCGGCACCACGAGCCCCGCCCCCGACTCGGACCACGACCCGCTCGGCGTCGAGCAGCAATCGCGCGGCGGCTTCGTACCGTTCGGGACCGGCCGCCGCTCCCAGCGACGGCGGCGCTCCGGTCGGCAGCGAGTCGAGCGGGAAGTTCTCGAGGAACTGCGGCTGCGTGTTCATCGGCAGCAGCAGATAGAAGGGACGCGCCCGGTGCGGATGCTCGACGGTGTTGAGTCCGCGCCGGAGCGCCTCGGGCAACGCCTCGGGGGTGTGCAGGGTGAAAGCCGGTCCCATCTGGGCACACAGCGCCAAGAAGCTCTCCTGCCGATCGCTGGGGATCTGCTGCATGTTCGGACCTTCGGCCTGAGTGGTCTCATCTGCGTACAGATGCCATACGCCGATCCCGTCGCTGGCGGCGGCCAGGCTGCCTGCCATGGCCTGCAGCGCACCCGGGCCGATCGAGGTGATGACCGCCGCCTTCTCGCCCGTCGTCCAGCGCAGCGCGGTGGCCGCGTGTGCGGCCTCGACCTCGTTGCGGACGGCATAGGTCTGCACTACGCCTTCTGCCTCGTAGATGCGCAGCACCTCGGCGACATCGGTGGATCCGTGGCCGAAGATGCCGACGAATCGTCGGACGTCTTGCCGCAGGAGGCCGAGCACCACGGCCTCGGACGTGGACAGTGTCGCCACCGCGCCGAGAGACCTGTTGGCCAGCGCCTTGTCAAAGCTCCCTGCCGCAGCGATGGCCCTCGCTCGCGAGGCACGCTCGTCAGTTAGTGATGTCATGAGGATGGACTGTACAACGCCGTTGTCCTCACATCAACTAGCGATAGTGGTGGGGCACACACATGCCCACTTCCCGTTCGGATTGTCGCGAGTATGTGGCAGCGACCAGATTGGTTCCACGCCCAGTACGGGTGTGTCCTGACCGACACATCGTTCCCAACGTGTGCGTTGACACCATCACAGTCCATGGTCCAACATCGTTGTTGTTGTTGCGACAACAGAGCCGATGTGCTCTCGTCGATGTGGCAACGCCCGGAGCGGCGACCTATCGGATAAAGCCCATGACGAAATCACCCCGGGGAATCGCCCTCGGAGGAAAGGAAGCGAAACGAAATGAAACTGTCCCGCACCAAGGCATCCATCACGCTGGAGGCCGCGCGAGCACTCGTCGACGCCGCACTGACGCACGCCGAGTCGATCGGCAAGGACGTCAGCATCGCCGTCGTCGACGAGTCCGGCCGCGAGGTCGCCACCGCGCGCATGGACACCGCCAACCCGTCGAGCATGAAGATCGCAATCGACAAGGCATACACCGCCGCGACGACGCGGATCTCCACTCATGACTGGTTCAAGATCGTCACCACCGACGAGCAATTGTCGGTCGGCGCCCTGACCGGCATGGAGCGACTGATCACCTACGGCGGTGGCCAGATCATCGAGGTCGACGGCCAGGTCATCGGTGGCATCGGCTCCAGCGGCGGACACTGGACCGGCGACACCGAGATCACCTCTGCTGCACTGACCGCGGTGGCACAAGCATGATGCGCACCGGTTTTCACACGGCCTTCCTCCATGAGTACCCCGTACTCGACGCCGTCCGGCTCGTCGCCGACCACGGATACGACTACGTCGAACTCAATGCCGAGACGATGCCGTGGTGCACGCCGCACATCACCCCGCAGACCGATGCCCGCGTTCGCCGCGAGATCGCGGAGATCCTGCCGGTCTCGTCCATCAGCGCACACCACGCCGACTACGGCAACGCCGATCCCGACCTGCGCGCCAAGGCGGTGCAGTTCACGCAGGACATGATGGATTTCGCCGTGGACGTGGGTACCGACATCGTGCACGTCATCCCCGGCGAGCACTCGACATCGATTCCGCTGCTGGTGGATTCGCTACGACGCGGCGTCGATGCGGCGGCGCAACGCGGTGTCACGCTGGCTCTCGAACCCATCGTCAACCAGGTGATCGGAACCGCCGATCAGACCGCCGCGGTCCTCGCGCAGGTTCCCGGACTCGCCGTCAGCTTCGACGCCTCACATCTGCAGGTGATGGACGGCGAGGTCGCCCGCGGGGCGCAACTCCTCGGCAAGCACGTGGCGCACGTCGCGCTCAAGGACGCCTCCGGCGATCCGCTGGCGTGGCGATTCGACCCACTCGGTGACGGCGTCATCGACTTCGTCGCCATGCTGCAGACACTGCAGCGCGCGGGATTCGACGGTGTGGTGTCGGTCGAGCACGAAAGCCATGTGTTCGCCGACGACATGCGCGGCCCGGAGCAGGTACTCGCCGAGAGCAAGACCTTCCTCGACGACGTGCTCCGGCAGGTCGCGCAGGTACCGGCCGAAACGCACTGACGGACAAGCACAACCACAGACGCCGCCGTAGATCGGTAGACATTGGCTCGCGGAAACCGCCTGATATATAGGTGATCGGCGAGGTATGTCTACCGATCGGTCATGGGCCGATTACGATTCCGACATGACCTCTGAGGTAGCGTGCCACTGCTCGCGATAGTCCTGTCCCTGGTCGCGGCGATGTTGTTCGCCGTCGCATCGGTACTTCAGGCAGCGGGCACCCGCGGTGTGCCCGCCGACGACGCCGTCGGCGCGGGATTCTTCGTCACGCTGGCACAACGCAAGACGTGGGTGGCGGGGATCGTCGCCGACATCGTGGGCTTCGTCGTGCAGGCCTGGGCCCTGACCGTCGGCAGCCTGATGCTCGTGCAACCGCTGCTGGTCACCACGCTCCTGTTCGCATTACCTCTCGCCGCGTTCTCCGAGCGGCGACTGTTGACGGTTCGCGAATGGGTGTGGGCCGGCGCGCTGATCGCCTCGCTGGTGGTGTTCATGGTCCTCGGTCGGTCGACGGACGGCATCGAGGATCCAGGGTTCGGCCGGTGGATCATCCCGCTGTGCGTCATGATCCCGATCGTCGTCGTGTGCGTCATCGGCGGGGCGCGGTTGCCGCACGGCAGTTTGCGATCGCTCACGCTCGCCATCGCGGCCGGACTTCTGCTGGGACTGTCGGCACCGTTCACGAAGACCGGGATCGGGGCCTTCGACGACGGCATCCTCGCCGGACTGTCGGCGTGGGAATTCTGGGCGATGGCGGTCACCGCCACACTCGGAACGCTGTGGCAGCAATCGAGCTACCAGGCCGGCGACGTGCAGACCAGTCTGCCCGCGGTGACGGTTCTCCGACCCATCATCGCGATGTCGCTGGGCCTGACCATCTACGAGGAGTCGTTACAGGTCGGAAACGCCGGCGGGTTCATGATCGTCGTCGCGCTCGGTGTGATGCTGGTGTCGACGATCATGCTCGGACGACTCGGAGCACCGCCGGACGCCCGCGCCGGGAACCGATCGATGTCGGTGCCCGGCGCGTAGCGTTGCCCGCCTCAGGCGGCGAAGACGTCCAGCCGTCTTGACCGCTCCACCGACGAGTAGTGCGACGCATCGCCGGAGAGGACCTGACTGGACTGACCGTGGATGTCGACGGGCACATCACCGGCGAGGGTGACACGGTGCAGCTGCCGCTTCTGGCTGCCGAAGTCGGCGATCCCGTAATGCTGCGTCGCGCGGTTGTCCCAGATCACCAGGTCGCCGTAGCTCCAGTTCCAGCGGAAGGTGTTTTCCAGCTTGATGATCCGTGCCTGCAGCAGCTGATACAGGTCGGCGAACTCGGCGGCCTTCAGTCCGCGGAACTCCTTGGCGAAGTGCCCGAGCAGCAAGCTGCGCTCACCGGTCTCCGGATGGACGCGCACGACGGGGTGCAACGTCTCGTATTCGGTGCTGGTGAACTCGGCGTAGTGATCTTCCTTCTGCGCCACGTCGATGCCGCCGGAGGGCTCCTTCTGGCTGACGTAGTCGTAGAGGTTGGAGTGGGTGGCCCACAGGTCGTCGACGAGTGACCGCAATGGCGTCGGCAGCTGCTCGTAGGCGGCGACCGTCGAGGCCCAGGTGGTCGCGCCGCCGTAGGTCGGCAAGACGATGGGCCGCAGCAGTGACGCCTTGGGGATTCGATCGACGAAGGTGACATCGGAGTGCCAGCTGTTGGCGGCGCCCTCGATGGTGAGCAGCTGATCACCGCGCGAGGTCACTGTCGGATGCGGCGCCGTCGGCTCGCCGAGCAGCGACGCGAATGCGTACTGACTCGCGTCGTCGAGATGTTCCTGTCCGGAGAAGACGACCACCTTGTTGACGGCGAGGGCGGTGCGGATCGCCTCGATCTGTTCGGTCGCCACGTCCCCGCCGAGCCGCACGCCGTCGATGCCTGCACCGATGTACTCACCGAGCTTCGTGACGGTGACGCCGCCGTCGGCATAGACTTTCCGAGCCGACTCCTCGCGCTCGCCGCGAATGTCGCTGTCTACCACAGTCATTGCAATTCCTTTCGTTTGGTACTGGCCTGCTTTGGTACTGCCCTGCTTGTTACAACCCTGTTTGTTGCAACCCTGTTTGTTACAACCCCGTTTGTCACTGCCGCCACCTCAGTCGGCGTGGTATTCGGCACTCTCCTCGATCTCGCGCCGAACGCTCTCCGGCACACGCACCGCCCCCGGCCGATAGGTGACCGCCCGCAGAGCCCGGCCGAACCGAAAGGTCCCGCGGCGGGCCCGCAACTGCGCATCGACGGGTCCGCGTGCGTCGACGCCGACGGAGATACCGGTCCACGGCGCCATCCCGATGAGCTGGAACTGGTTGTCCAGCTTGGCGATGACCTCCGACTGGCCGTCGTCGGTACGTGCCTCGAGAGTGAGATCCCACCGAACCTGCGGGGTGGCCACCGCACGAAGCGTCAGCCGGTCGGTACCACGCGGAACCTCGGCCGAGGTCCGCACGATGCGCCCATAGCTGTTGAAGACGACGTGCGCAACCCCGTCTTCGATGTAGAGCAGGTACCCGCCCTGCTGATCACCATGGGCGACCAGCACACCCGCGTCGTCGGGGGTCCACTCATCGAGTTCTATCTCGATGTCGAAGTCGCGGTAGGCGATCAGCTTGCTCGACCGGTAGCGTTCCAGCGTCGACGTACCGGCGAGGATACGGACGGGATCGCCGTAGCGCGCCTCCTCCGGGCGTCGCCGGATCTGGTCGGCCGGTGAATCGAACAGCGGGAACACGGTGTTGCGCCAGGCCGCCGCGTCCCAGGCGGCGGCGAGTTCGGCGACGAGCGCCGGGTGCCGAGCGGCGAGATCATCGGTCTCGGCCGGGTCGGCGGTGACGTCGTAGAGTTCCCAGATCGGATTGTCGACATCGGCCGGATCACGGTGCAGGGACACCAGTTTCCACCCGTCGCGATAGAAGCCGCGGTGGCCGCCGAACTCGGCGTACTGCTCGGTGTGGGCCGAGTTCGCGGTGCCGTCGCGGAGCACCTCGGCGGCACTGACGCCGTCGCGTTCCTGAGCGGGCTTGCCTCGACGGTGGGTTGGTGTGCTCAATCCGGCGAGATCGAGCAGCGTCGGCACGATGTCGGTGACGTAGGAGTACTGGCGGCGCACGCCGTTGTCGTCGGCGGCGCGGGGCAGCCCCTTCGGCCAGGACAGTACGAACGGCACCCGCACCCCACCGGCGAAGGTCTGACCCTTGTAGAACCGGAACGGGGTGTTCGACGCCTGGCCCCACCCGCGCGGGTAGTGCACGCCGAGCGCCGCCGAACCGATCAGCTCCTCGTCGTGCGGCACGTCGCGCTCCCAGTCCGGCGGGACAGGTCCGTGCACGAATTGGCTGAAGTACGAGCGGGTTCCGGCCGGACCGCCCTCGGCGGTGCCACCGTTGTCGGAGGTGAACACGATGATGGTGTTGTCGAGTTCGCCGAGTTCGGTCAGGGTGTCGACGATCCGTCCGACGCTCTGGTCGACGGAGTCGACCATGGCCGCGTACACCTCCTGATACCGCGCGAAGCGCTGCTTCTCCTCATGACTCAGCTCGTCCCAGGGCGGGGCGTCATATCCCGGCTCGGTATTCCGCTCGGCGATCGGAGTCCCCGGGTCGAACAGCCCGGAGGCGACCTGCCGATCGAAACGCTTGCGCCGCACCTCGTCCCAGCCCTGCGAGTACCGCCCGCGGTACTTGTCCAGATCGGTCTGCTTGACCTGATGCGGTCCATGCATCGCGATGTGGGAGAAGTAGAGAAAGAACGGCTTGTCGGCGTCGTGTGCACGCAACGAGGTGATCTGGCCGATGGCCCGATCGGTCAGATCGTCGGTCACGTAATAGTCGTCGGGGTATTCTTCGATGTCGACGACCGAATTGTCGGCGATCAGTTGATTCGGGTAGAAGAACGAATTCAGGCCCTCGAGAGATCCGTAATACGAATCGAATCCGCGTTGTACCGGCCACGAGTCACGCGACCGGCCCGGACTCATGTTCGCATCGCGCACCAGATGCCACTTGCCCACCGCGAATGTCGCGTAACCGTTCTCGCGCAGGATCTCCGGGAGCGACAGCACGTCGTCGGCGAGCTCGAGCCGCAGGCCGGGGAATCCGGGGTCGGAGTTGGCGACGCTGCCGTAGCCGGCCCGGTGCGGGTTGAGCCCGGTGAGCAGGGCGGCGCGAGCGGGCGAACACACCGGAGTGGTGTGATAATTCGACAGCCGGAGCCCCCGATCGGCCAGCGCGGCGATGTGCGGGGTATCGATCTCCGCGCCGAACGGCGAGATGTCGGAGTACCCCATGTCGTCGATGAGCACGACGACGATGTTGGGGGCACCGGCTGGTGCAGTCGGTTCCGGACGCCACCACGGCACCGACTCCGACGACGTCCGGCCGATCACACCGTCGAAGTCGTCGTAACCCCTTGCGTCCTCGGGTATTCGGGATTGTTGCTGCGGCACCATGACCTCCGGGAAGAGCTGTTCGGGCGTCCGGACTGAACACTTGCGCCCCCACCTTCCAGACAGACCGATGAAGTGTCAACCCTTTGTCCGAGCCGACTCAGAAACCCCCGGCCGGGGTTGGCAAGGCGCCATGTTGCCCTGACAGTGGTCGCAACCGAACTCACCGCAGTTTCCCGTCCGCCCACACCGAAAGATCACCGACTGACATGTCCGTACCCCGATTGCGCTCGGCTGCACTGTCTTTGCTCGCCATGACCGTGGTGATCGCCGTTGCCGGATGCAGTTCGGCCGTCGCAGCGCAACAGAACTCGTCGGCGGCCTCCGTCGCGGCCGGTCAGCCCGCCCCCCGGGGCGGCGATCTGCGGGTCGGTGTGCTCACCGACCTGTCACCGAAGTCCTTCCTGCAGATCGGAACCGGTGCCCTCAACGGCCAGATCGTCGCCAACGTCTACGACACCCTGATCCGCTACTCCCGCGATGACCTCACCGTGAAACCGGCGCTCGCCACGCGCTGGCAGCTCGCACCCGACGGCAAGTCGCTGGCCCTCGATCTGCGTCCCGACGTGCACTATCACGACGGCCGGCCATTCGTGTCCGGCGATGTCGAGGCGTCGATCAAGGCATATCTGAGCGGCCCCTGGACACCGCAGTTCAAACGCACCGCGGCGGCGATCACCGGGTTCGACACCACCGATCCCCACCGCGTCGTGCTGAGTTTCGCCCATCCGCTGAGCAACATCTTCGACCTGCTGGACTCCGCACCCATCATCGACGGCAATACCTTGCCGCAACTGAAGGCCGGCACCGAGTTCAACGGCACCGGGCCATTCAGATTCTCGTCGTGGCAACCGAATTCGTCGGTGCGTGTGGTCCGCAACGACAAGTACTGGGGCGGCCCGGCCAACCTCGACGCCATCACCTTCGACGTGATTGCCGACCAACAGGCGCTCTACACGCGGCTGCGCACCGGGCAGGTCGACGCCGCACTGGGCCTGAATTATCACGATCAGCAGCTCGCGACGAGCCGCTACGGGTTCCGTGAGGTGACCTTCACCGGCGGTGAGGCACAGGAATACGTGGGCGTCAACGTCACCAATCCGGTGTTGTCGGATGTGCGGCTGCGCCAGGCGATCGCCTACGCCATCGACCGGCCACGCATCATCGACGACGTATTCCGCGGCAGCGGCTATGTGGTGAATCTGCCGTGGCCCAAGTGGTCACCGGCCTACGACGCGGCGGCCAACCAGACCTATCGCCGCGACCTGGACAAGGCCCGCCGACTGGTCGCCGAGCACGGACCGATCACCGAGCCGATCCCGCTGGACTACTCCACGCAGGGGGTCGACGACATCGTCGCCCAGATCGTGCAGTCCAACCTCAAGGATGTCGGGATCCCGGTGGTGTTGCATCCCAACGATCAGACGCAGCAGTCGAGCAAACTCATCGGTGGCAAATTCGAAGGACTCTGGTTGCTGCAGCACGCCTTCGCCCAGTTCACGCCTTCCACGCTGGCGGTCTCGGCCTACCCGTTCAACGCCTCCAAGAACTCGTCGAACTACTCCGGTCCCGCCTACACCGCCGCCTCCACCGCGGCCTGGGACACCCCGGACCCGGCCTCGCCGGCCGCACGGGCCGCCTACCGGCAACTTGACGACGTGTGGCTCAAGGACCTGTTCCTGGTGGAGATCGGTGTCATCTTCACGAAGGTCGCCGCGTCACCGTCGGTGGGCAACATCGACTGGGACCGGCGCGGCCAACTCCACCTCGGCACGACTTATCTTGCGAACCAAGGACGGAACGACTGATGGCCGGCTATCTCGCCCGACGCATACCGACCGCGATCGGTGTCCTGCTGATCGCGTCCCTCCTCATCTTCTCCATCCTGCGGCTGATCCCGGGCGGACCCGAGGCGGCACTCGCCGGTCCCGACGCCGGCCCCGAACAGCTCGCGGCCATCCGCCACGACCTCGGACTCGATCGCAGCTTCGTCACCCAGTACGTGACGTGGATCGGTGCGCTGTTCACCCTCAACCTCGGACAGAGCTATCAGGTCGGTGGCGACATCAGTTCGCTGGTGGGATTCGGGCTGGTACACACGGTGGTACTGACGGTCACGGCCCTGGTGATCGCGGTGCTCCTGGCGCTCGTCTTGAGCCTGCTCAGCACCATCTATCCCAACCGATATGTCCAGTGGCTGGTCACTGCGGTCAATGCGTTCGCGATCGCGATGCCCACGTTCGTGGTCGGAACGGTGCTGATCCTGCTCCTCGGGGTCCGGTGGCGCATTCTCCCCGCGGGCGGCACGCCGCCGGACGGACTGTGGTCGGACCCGGGCATCACCGCGCAATACCTGCTGTTGCCCGCGCTCACCCTGGCATTGCCGGCCGGCGCGATGCTGGCCCGCTTCCTCACCGAGGCACTGCGTACCGAACTACGACAGCCCTACGCGACGACGGCCCGCGCCCTCGGCGTTCCCCAACACCGGATAGTGCTACGGAATGCGCTCCGAAACGCGTTGCCGCCCAGTCTCACCGCGCTCGGTCTGGTGACCGGCGGGTTGCTCGGCGGAGCGATCCTCGTAGAAGCAATTTTCGGGTGGCCGGGTCTCGGATTGCTCACCGAGCAAGGCATCTTCGCCCGCGACTATCCCCTCGTACAGGTCCTGGTGCTGCTCTCGGTCGCCGTCTTCGTGGTGATCCAGTTGTTCGCCGACATCCTGCACGCCTGGCTCGATCCCCGAATCCGATTGGCAGGACAGTAGATGCCCACCACCCCAGCTTCTGACACCACCCACCTCACCGATACCATCGACACCCATACCGATACCGATACCACCGACACCGCAGGCACCGCAGGCACTGCGGGTACTGGGGTCGAGGTCGGTCCGGGCCTGATCCCGGAGTCCGCCGCCGACCGTGAGTACCGCACGACGCGGCAGCCGCTGTGGCGGTCGCTGATCACCGGCCCGGGTCTGGTCGGCACGATCCTGGTGGCAGTGGTCATCGTTCTCGGCGTCGCGGCTCCCCTGCTCACGTCGTACGGTCCCGACCAGCAGATCGACGGCGCCTTTCTCCTCGGGCCGAGCGGCGACCACTGGTTCGGCACCGACGACCTCAACCGTGATGTGCTGACCCGTGTACTCTACGGAATCCGCATCGACCTGCTGATCATCTTCATCGCGGTGCCGATCGGCGCCCTGGTGGGTACCCTCATCGGACTCTTCACCGTTTCGAATGCGGTCAGTGATGTTGTCGCCCAGCGCGTTTTCGACGTCATCCTGGCCTTCCCCGCGCTGGTCCTCGGTATCGCGCTGACCGCCGTGCTCTCCCCGGGAGCCACCACCATCGGCATCGTGATCGTCATAGCCGAGATCCCCATCTTCGGTCGGCTGACGCGCACGTCGGTGCTCCGAGTCCGCGAACTGCCCTATGTGGAGGCCGCACGGGTCAGCGGGGCGAGCGCCGCCTACGTGCTGCGCCGGCATGTGCTGCCCAACTCGGTCGAATCGTTGAGTGTGCAGTTCGCGCTGTCGCTGTCGCTCGCGGTGTTCGTCGAAGGCGCACTGAGCTTCCTGGGTATCGGCGTCACCCCGCCCGCGCCGTCGCTGGGCGCGATCCTCGCCGCAGGCAACGGATACCTGGAGACCAACCCGTGGTTCTCGGCGGGTCCCCTCGTCGTCATCTCGGTGCTCGTCCTCGGATTCGCCATCATCTCCCAGTCGATCTCACACAGCCGGAGGCAGTGACATGACCACACAGACGACCGCGCAGCCCGCCCTCGAGGTCGATTCGCTGCGCATCACCTTCGACTTTCCGCGGCCCGCCGTGTCCGACATCAGTCTTCGAGTCGACCGCGGCGAAATCGTCGCGCTCGTCGGCGAATCGGGCTCCGGCAAGACGATGACGGCACGCGCCGCGATCGGCCTGCTGCCGGAGTCCGCACGCGCCACCGGATCGGTCAAGGTCGACGGCGCCGAGGTGCTGAACCAGGACGAGAAGGTGCTCAACACCATTCGCGGCGCCCGCGTCGCCATGATCTTTCAGGAGCCGCAGACCGCGCTCAACCCGGTCCAGACCGTGGGATGGCAACTGCGGCAGGCGTTGCGCACCCACCGTAAGATCTCCCGGCGCGACGCAGCCCGTCGAGCGGTGGAATTGCTGACGCTCGTGGAGATCCCCCAGCCGGAGCGTCGTGTCGACCACTACCCGCATCAACTCTCGGGTGGGCAGAAGCAGCGTGTGGTCATCGCGCTGGCCCTGGCCAATGACCCGGCGCTGCTGCTCGCCGACGAACCCACCACCGCACTCGATGTGTCCGTGCAGCGCGAGATCCTCGACCTGCTGGTACGTCTGCGGGATCGGACCGATGCGGCAATCCTGCTGATCACACACAATCTCGGCGTCGTCGCCGACATCGCCGACCGCGTCGTGGTCGTCCAGTTCGGCGAGGTGGTCGAGCGTGGTGACGTCTTCGACATCTTCGCCCGGCCCACCCAGCCCTATACCCGGGCGCTGCTCGATGCCGTGCCGCGGCTCCCGTCCCCCGGGTCTGCGGCCCCGGGCGCACACGCCGCCGCCACCAGCACCGCCCGCGACACCGCCGATGCCACTCCGGTGGTCTCGGTCGAACATCTCACCGTCACCCATCGCGGACAGTTCGGGCAGGCTCCGCACACCGCGCTCGACGACGTGTCGTTGACGGTCGAGACCGGCACGGTCCTCGGCCTGGTCGGCGAATCCGGTTCGGGCAAAACGACTCTCGGACGCACGATCGGCGGGCTCATCACACCTCGGGCCGGCCGGGTGATCGTCGACGGCCACGACCTCGCCGGGGTGAGTTCGGCGCGGCTGCGTCAGCTGCGCCGCACCATCGCCTTCGTGCCACAGGATCCAACGGCCTCCCTCGACCCCAGATTCACTGCGTCGGAATCGATCCGGGAACCGCTGGACATCCAGGGCGTCGGCACCAGGGACGAGCAGGCACGTCGCGTCGACGAGCTCCTCGACGCGGTCCACCTGCCGCGCTCGTTCGCCCATCGGCTCCCGCACGAACTTTCCGGCGGGCAGCGTCAGCGGGTAGCACTGGCCCGCGCACTGGCGTTGCGGCCCAAGCTGCTGATCGCCGACGAGCCGACCAGTGCACTCGACGTCTCGGTGCAGGCGCGCGTCCTGGAACTGTTCGGCGAGTTGCAGCGCGACCTCGGCTTCGCGGCGCTGTTCATCAGCCATGATCTCGCCGTCGTGGAGCAGGTCGCCGACCGCGTCGCCGTGCTCCGCGACGGCCGGCTGGTCGAGGAGGGCGCGGCCGGCACGGTCCTCACCGCACCGCGCGCGGACTACACCCGGGCACTGCTCGAGGCCGTCCCCTACCCCGACCCGGTGCGGCAACGGTCCCGCGCCCGTGCAGGTACCCCCAGTTGACGTGGACCCTCACCCGCGCGGCGTCAGCTCCACGATCGCGATCGGCCGACTCGTCTTGCGCTGATATTCGGTGTACCGGCCCTTGTTGACGCCGTCGACCAGTGGCCAGCGGCGCGCGTACTCGGTGTCGTCGGGATAGGTGGCCCGCGCGGTGACCGGGGTGCGCCGGCGTCCGACCTGGATCTCGACGTCGGGGATGGCCTTGAGGTTGGCCAGCCATGCCGGTGGTCGGGGCGAACCCCCGTTGGATGCGACGACGAGGTAGGCGTCGCCGTCGCGGGCGTAGGTGAGCGCGGTGGTTCGAGGTTGCCCGCTCTTACGGCCGGTCATGTGCAGGAGCAGGGTCGGGTTGCCGAACAGCAGCCGGTGCCCGATCAGCCCGTTGGTGCGCTGATAGATCCATTGGTGCGCCTTCAGGGCGACGACGAACAGTTCGGTCGAGCGCGACACGCGGTCCTACGACCCTTCGACCGGCGTGCCGCCGCCCTCGGTGTCGTCGTTGGGTGGGGCAGCGCCGCCCTTGTCCGCATCGGTGGCGTCTTTGTCCGTGGGGGCGTCGCCCGTCTCGTCCTGGTCTTCCTCGGAGAGCGGGTCGTAGCCGCCGGGGGCGCCCTCGAGCACGGTGAGTTCGTTGTCGATCGCAGCCTCGACCGCCTTGGCCTCTTCCTTGATCTTCCTGATGAATCCAGGCATATGCCTCACTCCTCGTCACGGTTCGCCCGCGCAGCGATGCGCCGGGCAGATCTTCAGCGTATCGGAGATGGTCCCGGCGACGACGAGCTCCGCTCAGGTGCGCTTGAGCCCGGGATTCTCGGCGTAGACCTCCTTGATGAGCGACATGTCGAAGATCTGGTCGGCGGTGAGCCGGTACCCGGCCTTGGCCAGCGCCTCGATGTTCTCGGCGATCAGCGCGTCGGTCATCGTCAGCAGCCCGTTGGCCTTGGTGTCCGCGGACACCACCAGCGCATTCTGGGCCGTCGCCTCCTTGACCTGTTCGGCCTCGTCGAGGCCGAGGTCCTTGCCGTAGGTGGAGACCGCGAGCCGGGCCGAGCCGGCGGGATCGGCGACCGCGTCGTACCAGCCGGCGATGTCGGCCTTGAGGAAGGCCTTGAGCTTGTCCCGCTCGTTGTCGATCGTCTCCTGCCGCACCACGAGCGTCTCGGCCACCAGCGGCAGGTTGAAGTCGGCGAAGAGGAACGCCTTGTTCGGGAACCCGGCCTCCGCCAGCGTGATCGGCTCGTTGGTGATGTAGGCCACCCAGCCGTCGACCTCACCCTTGGTCAGCGGAGTCGGGTCGTATTGCACGGTGATCTTCTGCACGTCGGATTCGGTCAGCCCGTTCGCCGTGAGCAACGCCTTGAAGACATTCTCGTTGGAGGCCTGCACGCCGATCTTCTTGCCCTTCATCTCCTGCGGGGTGTTGATCGGCTTCGCCGCCGACGACACGATGCAGAACGGATTCTTCTGGAACGTCGCCCCAACTGTTTTCAGTTTCGCGCCCTGCAGGATGACCGGCGCGGTCAGCTGCGGCGCGGTCATGCCGATCCACACCTTGTTCGATGTCAGGCCGGTCTCCACGCCGGTACCGGCACCGCCGCCGGTCTGCAACTGAGGACTGCCCATGCCCGCGTCCTTGAAATAGCCCTTCTCCAAAGCCCAGTATTCACCGGCGAATTCGACGTTCTTCTGCCACGACAGCTGCACCTTGGGATCGGTCGACGACGCGCCGCCGCCACCCGAACCACCACCGCTGCTGCATGCCGACAACGCACCCGCGACGCCGAGCGCGCCGGCCGCGCCGCCGGCCATCATGGTGTAGCGGAGGAAGGAGCGTCGATCGAATCCGGCGCCGCGAGTTCCGTCGTCGAGGCTGTGGTGCTGATTCATGGTGTGGTGTCCCCTCTTTCCGGGCGGTTCCCGGGTGTCTGTTCTCGGTCGGTCACGAAAGGTCACCGGGGCCACGCCGACCCGGATCGGATTGCGCTAGTTCTCACTCATGCCCATCTGGTGCAACACCACCGTCTCGACCACGCCGACGATGGCGTAGAGCACGATCGACGACACGGTGATCACCACGACCGACGCCCACAGCTGGTCGTAGGCGGCGGCCGGAAGCGCTTGCTGCAGTGTCGCTCCCAGTCCCCGGTTGGTACCCAGCCACTCCGCGACGGTGGCGCCGATGATCGCACCCGGCACCGAGACCTTGGCGGCCCCGAACAGCGACGGCACCGCCGACGGGATCGCCGAGCGGCGCAACGCCGTCCACCGGCTGCCGCCGTACACCTCGATCACGTCGCCGAGATGTGTGGGGGCATTGGACAGTCCGGTCATGATCAGGACCAGGGCCGGGAAGAACACCACGATTCCGCCCATCACCGCGACCACCGCGACACCCCGTCCGACGACGAGCGTGATCAGTGGGGTCATCGCCACCAGCGGCACCGATCGCAGCAGCGTCGCGACCGGCATGAATGTCTGTGCGGCCGGACGGTATACGACGAACAGGGCGGCGGCACACAGCGCCGCGGCCATACCGGTGACGAATCCGATGGCCGAATCCTCGAGGGTGATCCACAGGTCGTCGAGTATCTGGCTCCGGGACTGCGCTGCGTCGGGCGCGGTGAACAGGTATGCGTACACATCGGCCGGCGTGCGGCCGATGATCGGCCCGATGTCGGGGAACGCCAGCAGGAACAACCACCAGATCACCAGGATCAACACCAGCGACAACAGCAGAGAGGAAAGGAATCTCGTTGCTGCCCATAGGCTTTGCGCTCCGGCGTTCATCCGAATACCGCCCGTCCCGACGACCATCGGGTCATCAGTCGTGCGAGGACCGCGACGATCGCGTATCCGATCCCGGCGGCGATGCCCGACAGCAACGCGATCGCCCACACCTGCGGGATGTCACCGGCCTGCTGGGCGATGATCATCGCCGGCCCGGCGCCACGCTCGGGCATGGCCAGGAACTCGCCGAGTACCGCGCCGAGCACCGCGGCCGGTGCGGCGATCTTCACCGCGGCCAGGGTGTTCGGCAGGGCGGCGACCGAGCGCACCCGCCACAGCTGCACGAACCGTCCGCCACCGTAGACCTTGACGAGGTCGAGGCTGCCCTTGTGCGGTGAGCGCAGACCCGACAGCGTGCCGATCATCGTCGTGAAGAACACCGAGATCGCCGCGAGGAACACGATCATCGTCTGCACCTGGGCGAAGGCCACCTGGATGATCGGGGCGACGGCGATGATCGGGGTGCAATAGGAGATGATCGCCAACTGGGTGGCGAGCGCCTCGACCGGCGGCAAGAGGATCACCAGCACGGCGAGCACGATCGCCAGCACGTTGCCCCAGAGGAAGCCGCGCAACGCCAGCGTCAGCGTCGCCGAGAAGTTGTCGACGTAGAACTGAAGTCCTTTGTCCCCGATTGCTTCACAGACGGCCCATGGGGTCGGGATGGTGCCGTGGAACCACTCGAGTGCGCCGGCGATCCACCACAGCACGATCAGCCCGAGAAGGCCGATCACGCCGGCGGCCCTATCCACGCACCGCTCCGGCGACCCCGGCGCCACCGGTCCCCCGGGCGCCGAACAACAGCCCCGACAGGTGATCGGTGAGGGCGTGGAACTCGGGCGTGCGCAACATCTCCGGTGTGCGCGGACGCGGCAGATCGATGGGCACCAGCTCGATGACGCGACCGGGGCGTGGACTCATCACCGCCACCACATCGGAGAGGAAGACCGCCTCGGCGATGCCGTGGGTGACCATCAGCGTGGTCGCCGGTTTCTCCGTCCAGATCCGCAGCAACTCGATGTTGAGGCGTTGGCGCGTCATGTCGTCGAGTGCGCCGAACGGTTCGTCGAGCAGCAATGCGGTCGGCCGCACGACGAGCGCCCGTGCGATCGAGACACGTTGGCGCATACCGCCGGACAGCGTTGCCGGCTTGGACTTCTCGAATCCGGTCAGTCCGACCAGTTCGATCAGGTCGGCGACGAGGTCGTCGTCGGCGGGGAGCCGGCCGACCTGCAGCGGCAACTTGATGTTGGTCTCGACCGATCGCCACGGCAACAACGCGGAGTCCTGGAATGCGATGCCGAGCTCGTGGTTGCGCTGCAACTCTTTTGGCGATTGCCCATTCATCAGTACGGTGCCCGACGACGGCGATTCGAGTCCGGCGAGGATGCGCAGCACCGTCGATTTGCCGCATCCGGAGGGCCCGAGCAGTGCCAGGAAGCTACCTTCGGAGGTCCGCAGGTCGACGTCGGTGAGCGCGGTCACCGACGACGCCCCACGGAGCCCGCGGGTGGTGAAAACCTTGGTCAGACCGGTGATGTCGAGGCCGGTGCCGGGTGGCCGCGGCGTGGTGGGGACCATGCGACGCCACGTTAGGAGTCCGGTATTTCCCTCCGATTACCGACCTGTAACCCTCGGGGGCGGCCGCATCGCCAGACCGATCTGCGCGACCATCGCATCGACCGCGAACTTGGGCTTGACGTTGACGTCGAGGGCGGTACGGCAGTCGAGTACCGCCTCGACGCAGCGCAACAACTGCTCGGGCGCGGCATAGGAGGCCATCGGCCAGGTGGTGTCGTCGGTCTTGTCCGGGTGCATCGGCGTCACTCGTGCACCCATCGACAGCACCAGCGCATCGCGGTAGAGCGCCGCGAGGTCGACGAGGGCGCGGTCGAGGACGTCGCGGCCCACCCGGGTGGCGCGCGACTTCTGCCGTTTCTCGAGTTCCTTCAACGCCCCGGCGCTGCCGCGTGGCGCGCGGGCCGTGCCCTTCCCGGTGCCACCGGCGCCGAGTGCGGTCTTGAGTTCGTCGGTTTCGGACCCGTCGAGTTCGGCGCTGATCGCCTTCGCGGCCGTATCCGCCGAACGCACCAGATCCTCGGCGGCCTTGTAGGCGGTCGAGTCGCGGGTGGCCGCCCGGGCGATTCCCAGGGCGGACTCGCGCTGGGCGCGGGCGTCGGCGTCGGTGGCCAGCCGCCGGGCCCGGCCGATATGCCCGCCGCAGACCGACGCCGCCCAGCGGGCCGCGTCGGCGTCGATGCCGTCGCGCGTGACGAGCACCCGTTCGATGTCGGCGACCGACGGGGTCGTCAGCGCGACGTGGCGGCACCGCGACCGCAGCGTCACCGAGATGTCCTCGGGATCGACCGACGGTGCGCACAACAGGAACACCGTGCGCGACGGTGGTTCCTCGACCACCTTCAGCAATGCGTTCGCGGCCTGTTCGGTCAGCCGGTCGGCGTCCTCCACGATGACGATCTGCCACCGGCCCGTCCCCGGCCTGCGCGAGGCGACCTGCACGATCTCGCGCATCGAGTCCACCGACAGACTCAATCCCTGCGGGACGATGTTGCGGACGTCGGCGTGGGTGTGCGCCAGCACCGTCTCGCAGGCACGGCATTCGCCGCACCCGACGACGTGGGGGTCCTGGCATTGCAGTGCCGCGGCGAAGCACGTCGCGGCGACCGACCGGCCGCTGCCCGGCGGACCGGTGAACAACCAGGCGTGGGTCATCGACGAGCGGCCCTGGTCACCGAGCTCCTCGTCGGCGGCGCCCGGCCCGAACATCGACACCGCACCTGCGGCGTTCTCGTCGAGACGGTTCGCGAGCCCGCGGGCGCCGGCCGCGGCCGCCCGCAGGTCGGCGACCACCCCGGCCTGCCCGATCATGCGGTCGAAGACATTTGTCACAACTTCACCCTAAACTGCACGTCGGACACGTCCGATTGGTCCACTCGCGTTTAGCACTTGCAAGCAGCCAGCTACCGTAGTTGACGTGATTGAGCGTCGGTCGTGGCTGTCAAAAGCCCTGTACACGGGGAAGTGGCTGGTCCGTACGCCCTGGCCGATCCTCGCACTCGACATGCTGCGGGCAAACCTCGTCGGCGCGCTGTTCACGTTTGCCTTCCTGCGGTTCGGGATGCCGGCCTCCGACTCGTTCCGGTTCAACGAGATCACCACCCTCAATCAAGTCATCTTTGTCGGCTATCTCGTGGTCGCGATGATCGTCGGTGCCTACCTGAGCATCCAGGTGTCGCTGCCGGTCCTGGTCTGGCACCGCCGCCGCACCCGACTGGACAACAAAGGCGCCCGACGCCGCGCACTACAGCTGCCGATGATCCTCTCGGCGATCAATGTCGGTATGTGGCTGGTCGGCGGCATCCTGTTCACCTGCGTGAATCTGACGGTGTCACGGCGCGACGCGTTCATCGTCGCGATGGCCAGCTTCATCGGCGCACTGGTGACGTGTGTGCTCAGCTTCCTGCAGTTCGAAAAGGTGTTGCGCCCCATCACCGTTGCGGCGATGGCCAACAACCCCGACAACGCGATAGCCCCCGGGGTCACCACCCGCATCACCGTGTTCTGGGTGATCAGCGTGGTTGCGCCGATGCTGGTGATCGTCGGCCTGATCACCATGCAGCGACTCGATTTCATCGAGACCGACGCGCCCGGTCTGCAGCGGCCGATCCTGTGGATGGCGCTCGCGTCGCTGGCGTTCAGCCTGCTGGCGATCGCGCGTGTGGTGGCCGCGATCAACGATCCGATCAAACAGCTGCGCCGCGCCCAGGCGAAGGTGTCCGAAGGCGACCTGAACGCCGCGGTGAAGATCTATGACGGCTCCGACATCGGGCTGCTGCAGGCCGGCTTCAACGACATGGTCGCCGATCTGCGGGAACGCCAGTTGCTGCGCAACCTATTCGGCCGGTACGTGGGTGAGGATGTGGCCCGCCGGGCCATCGAGACCGGTACCGAACTCGGCGGCGAGGAACGCTACGTCGGCGTGCTGTTCGTCGACATCGTCGGCTCGACACGCCTGGCGGTGAACCGGCCGCCGCGGGAGGTCGTCGACATGCTCAACGAGTTCTTCCGCGTGGTGGTCACCGTGGTCGGTCGCCACGGTGGCTTCGTGAACAAGTTCCAGGGTGACGCGGCACTCGCCATCTTCGGCGCGCCGCTGGATCTCGACGACTTCGCCGGGCGGGCGCTGGCCTCGGCCCGCGAACTACGCACGGAGCTCTACGCCACCCTCGGCGACACCGACATCGGCATCGGGGTGTCGGCGGGCAAGGCGATCGCCGGGCACATCGGTTCCGAGCAGCGGCTGGAGTACACCGTCATCGGCGACCCGGTCAACGAGGCGGCCCGGCTCACCGAACTGGCCAAGGACGAGCCGACGCGCGTTCTCGGGTCGGCCCGGGCGGTGTTCCTGGCCGCCGAGGCCGAGGCCGAGAACTGGGACATCGGCGAGGGCGTCGAACTACGTGGCCGGGGCATCGAGACCCTGCTCGCGCGCCCGCACGCCGACCCGATGAACACCAGCCCCATCCCGGTCACCCACAGCTGACGCGCGGCCGGTGGCCGGCCCCTCAGGAGTCGTCGCCCGGTGCACTCTTCTCGGCTGCGGTCTTCTTGGCTGCGGTCTTCTTGGCTGCGGCCTTCTTCGCCGGTGTTTTCTTGGCCGGTGTCTTCTTGGCTGCGGCTTTCTTCGCCGGTGCCTTCTTCTTCGCTGCCGCCTTCTTGGCGGTCTTCTTGGCCGGCCCACGGGCGCGACGGTCGGCGAGCAGTTCCATCGCCCGCTCCGGGGTGATGGTGGCCACCTCGTCGCCCTTGCGCAGACTCGCATTGGTCTCACCGTCGGTGACGTACGGACCGAAACGGCCGTCCTTGATCACCATCGGCGCACCGCTGACCTCGTCGTCCTTACCGAGCTCCCGCAGCGGCGGGGCCGCGGCCTGACGGCCACGACGTTTGGGCTCGGCGTAGATCTTGAGCGCCTCGTCGAGGGTGATCTCGAAGAGCTGCTCCTCACCGGTCAGCGACCGGGAGTCGGTGCCCTTCTTGAGATAGGGGCCGTACCGGCCGTTCTGGGCGGTGATCTCCTCACCGGACTCGGGGTCGGCGCCGACCACCCGCGGCAACGACAGCAGCTTGAGCGCATCGGCGAGCGTGACCGTCGAGACATCCATCGTCTTGAACAGCGAACCGGTCCGCGGCTTGGGCCCGGCAGCCTTCTTGGCCGTCTTCTTCGCGGTCTTCTTCGCCGCCGTCTTCTTCGCGGTCTTCGTCGCCGCCCCCCCACCGCCCGACGGTGTCTCGTCCAGCGGCACCACATCGCCGCCTGCCCCGCCGTCACGCGGCGTCGGCCCGGCCGGGATGGTGGCCGGCGCATTACCGCCACCCTCACCCTCGTCGTCGTCGGCGGGCAGCACCTCGGTCACATACGGACCGAAACGCCCCTCCTTCACCACGATCTCGTGTCCGCTCACCGGATCGGTACCGAGCGAACGACCCTCCTGCGGGGTGGAGAACAACTTCTCCGCCACCGCGAGAGTCAGCTCGTCGGGCGTCATGTCGGTGGGCAGGTTCGCGCGCTGCAGATCCGGCTCGGCCCCGCTCGCTGCGCTCCCGGCGGCCGTCACATCGGCCCCGCTCGCTGCGCTCCCGGCGGCCGTCACATCGGCCCCGCTCGCTGCGCTCCCGGCGGCCAGATCCCGTTCGAGGTACGGCCCGAACCTGCCGACGCGCACATACACCGGGCGGCCCTGCTCGTCGTCGAAGAGCCGGATCGAGTTCACCGCGCGGGCGTCGATCTCCTCGAGGTTCACCCCGACCAGCTTCTTCAGTCCCCCGTGCTTGGCGATATCGGAGCCGGCTACATTCGGCCCGCTCGCTTCGCTCCCGGCGCCGGCTACATTCGGCCCGCTCGCTTCGCTCCCGGCGCCGGCTATCTCCGCGTCGTGTTCGGCGCCGTTCGCGGCGTCGCCGAAATAGAACTCGGTGAGCCAGCGCGTGCGGTTCTCCTGGCCGTTGGCGATCTGGTCGAGATCGTCCTCGAGCGACGCGGTGAAGTCGTAGTCGACAAGGCTCTCGAAGTAGGCCTCGAGCAGCCCGACGACGGCGAATGCGACCCACGACGGGACGAGCGCATTGCCCTTCTTGATCACATACCCGCGGTCCTGGATGGTGCCGATGATGGAGGCATAGGTCGAGGGCCGGCCGATCCCCAGCTCCTCGAGCACCTTGACCAGCGACGCCTCGGTGAAGCGGGCCGGCGGGTTGGTGGAGTGTCCGTCGGCGTCGAGCGCGGTCGCGGTGAGCGACTGCCCCTGCGTCAGCTGCGGCAACCGATTCTCGGCGTCGTCGGCCTGGCCGCCGGCCTGATCGTCGACGGTCTCGACGTAAGCCGACAGAAAGCCCGGAAAAGTGATGGTGCGGCCCGACGCGGCGAATGTGCATTCCTCACCGCTGGAAGCGGTTCCGGTGATGCGCAAACTCAAGGTGGTGCCCTTGGCGTCGGCCATCTGGCTGGCGACGGTGCGCTGCCAGATCAATTCGTACAGGCGGAATTCGTCGGCCTGGAGCTGACCGGCGAGCTGACCCGGCGTACGGAACGTCTCGCCCGAGGGACGGATCGCCTCGTGAGCTTCCTGGGCGTTCTTGACCTTTCGCGTGTACTGACGCGGTGTCGGGTGAACGAAGTTGTCGCCGTACAGTTCTCGCGCCTGGGCGCGGGCGGCGTTGACGGCCGACTCACTCAGCGTGGTGGAGTCGGTACGCATGTAGGTGATGAAGCCGTTCTCATACAGGCGCTGCGCGATCCGCATCGTGCGGTCCGACGAGAACCGCAACTTGCGCCCCGCCTCCTGCTGCAGCGTCGAGGTCATGAACGGCGCATACGGACGACGCGTGTACGGCTTCTCCTCGACCGAGGTGACCGTCATGTCGGCGCGCTCGAGCGCGGTGGCGAGGGCGGTGGCGCGGGACCGATCGAGAACGACCACCCCGTCGGACTTCTTCAAGCCGCCCTTCGGGGTGAAGTCACGGCCGGTCGCCACCCGGACGTCGTCGACCGACACGAGCCGGGAAGTGAACGTCCGCGGGGTCGTCGAAGCGTCGGCGCCGATGTCCATGGTGGCGTCGATGTCCCAGTACTCGGCCGAGACGAACGCCATCCGTTCACGTTCGCGCTCGACGATGATGCGGGTGGCCACCGACTGCACGCGGCCCGCCGACAGCTTCGGCATGACCTTCTTCCACAGCACCGGCGACACCTCGTAGCCGTAGAGGCGGTCGAGGATGCGGCGGGTCTCCTGCGCGTCGACGAGGTCGATGTCGAGGTCACGCGGGTTCTCGGCGGCCGCCCGGATAGCCGGTTCGGTGATCTCGTGGAACACCATGCGCTTGACCGGGATCTTCGGCTTGAGCGTCTCCAGCAGATGCCACGCGATCGCCTCACCCTCGCGGTCACCGTCGGTGGCGAGATAGAGCTCGTCGACGTCACGCATCAACGACTTCAGCTCGGTGACCGTGGACTTCTTGTCCGGCGAGACGACGTAGAGCGGCTCGAAGTTCTCGTCGACGTTGACACCGAGACGCGCCCAGGGTTGCCCCTTGTACTTGGCCGGTACATCGGCGGCGCCGCGCGGGAGATCGCGGATATGCCCCCGCGACGACTCCACCACATAGTTGGACCCGAGGTATCCGGCGATCTTGCGCGCCTTGGTGGGCGACTCGACGATTACGAGTCGCCGGATCGCTTTGCCGCTCGTGGAGCTCGTCGTGCTGGTCTCGGCCAACGGGGGTCCTTCGCTATGGAGTCGGTCCCTCGGCGCAGGAGGTTGTGCCGGAGGTGGAACCGCTCTGTGTCCGTCAGTGGGTTTGTACCTTATACATAGCGGCAATTGCACATCTGAATTCCCGGCAAGGTATACCCCAACCGGCCCCGAACCCGAATTCTCGTGACAAAACGCCTGGTCACACCGGTCGTGAAGGGTGCATCACATTTCTTCGACGCCACTGTCCCCCGTTCTGGCGACCGAGCCGGGAAATGCGACACGTTCACTGTGCGCCCGGCCATTCACTTGCGGGTGCACCGGCCGGGGGCACCCCGATGTACTCGGCCAGACGCGAGAGCCGACGTCGCCCCGACACCCGCAAGGCGGGCGCCACGCTCCGGGTCCCGACCAGAGTGGGGGCGATCCCGGCCCGCATCAGCGCGGTGGCCAGTGGGGCATGCGATTGCGGGCAATGCGGGTCGAGTCCGAGGAGGTATTGGCCCCGCACGTCCTCGCGGCCGGCCGCGAGCACCCAGAACCGCAGGGCGCGCGGGGTGGGGACCCAGCCGGCGGGCATCGTCTTGACCGCGCCCGTGAACCAGCGGCGGTGGAGATCGTCGAGCCCTGATATCGATGCCGTTCGCGCGAGCGGGCTGCCCTCGTCGGAGCGGGTGACCTCGGCGTCGAGGCCGGTGGCCCGCATCTCGGCGGCGATGGCCTGCGCCCGCCAGACGTCGGCGACGACCACCGACACCCGCGTACCGCTCTTCGTGGACGCAGACTGGCCCGGACCGGCGAGCAGACCTGCCAGGTCGGCGACCCCTGGTTCGTCGGTCTCCGCCGAGAAGAACGCCAACTGACCCACGCCATGACACTACTGCGCAGCGACACTACTGGGACCGCGACACTACTGGGCAGCGACACTACTGGGCAGCGACACTTGGGCAGCGGCCACTGCTCCGGGCGGCACCGTACACAAAAGACCGCTCCCGGCCTGGATGATCCAGACCGGGAGCGGTGCGACAAACCTCTTCGCGTTACCGCGAGTTCATCTCAGACGGCGCGGACGCCCGTCGCCTGCGGGCCCTTGGTGCCCTGCCCGACCTCGAACTCGACACGCTGGTTCTCTTCGAGGGTGCGGAAACCGGATCCCTGGATCTCGGAGTAGTGGACGAACACGTCGTCAGACCCCTCGTCAGGGGCGATGAAGCCGAAGCCCTTCTCCGCGTTGAACCACTTCACAGTTCCCTGTGCCATTACTGCATTCCTTCACATTCGATCTGAACTCGGTACGACATTGACTCGCACCGTGGCCGGTTCTCACCGCCATACCTCGAAGATGCCCCGATGAACCGTGAACGCGGTTCGCTGAGGTAAAACTCAGTACCACGGCTGCAACCAGATTCCCCCGAACACCGCAGTGGCGATGTATCGGAAGAAGCTGCGGCCGCTGACAGTCAATCACGTTCGCCATCGATGCGATAGTCGCAGCAACCACCCTGAACGAAAATGTGGATGATTTCGGCAGTCCGACAATCAGCGCTAACATCTGCGTGGACGTCGCGCCAGGGCCGTACATACCGATCCGGTCTCGAATCACCCTCGCGGAGCACGAGAACCACTGCGAAGCACGAGAACCACTGCGGAGCAAGAACCACTGCGAAGCAAGAACCACTGCGAAGCAAGAACCACTGCGGCGTCCGCGCGACACATGGGACGACAGACAACGATGACCGTGCACACCTTTGGAACCGAGTTGCTGCGCCGATCACTCGCCGGCACCGAAGCGGACTCCGGTCCCCTCACCCATCTCTCTGTCATACCGTCGCGCACACCGACTTTCGGGCAGTGGCCGGAGTGGCTCGACGGTGCGGTGCGCGCCGCGTTCATCGACAACGGGATTCCGCGACCGTGGTCACATCAGGCCGCGGCAGCCGAGCATGCGCACGCCGGCCGGCACGTGTCCATCTCCACCGGCACCGCATCGGGGAAGTCGCTCGCATACCAGTTGCCGATTCTGAATACGCTGCTCACCGAACCACATTCGACCGCACTGTATTTGGCGCCCACCAAGGCTCTGGGCGCCGATCAGATCCGGGCGCTCTCGGATCTGACCGCGGGTCGCAGCGCATTCGCCCACCTCGCGCCATGTACCTATGACGGTGACACCGATCCGGAGATCCGGCATTGGGCGCGTGCCCATTCGCGGTGGATCTTCACCAACCCGGATATGCTGCACCTCGGCATCCTCACCGGGGTGCTGGCCGGCGGCTCCGGGTCGTCGGCGGGTCCGGTACGCGGGCAGTGGCGACAATTCTTGCGACACCTGCGCTACATCGTCATCGACGAATGCCACCACTACCGTGGCGTGTTCGGATCACATACGGCACTGGTACTGCGCCGACTGCTCCGGCTGGCACGGGCGTGCGGGTCGAATCCGACGGTGATCGCCGCCAGCGCGACCGTCGCCGATCCGGCAGCGGCACTGACCCGGCTGATCGGTGAGCCCGCGGTCGGCGTCACCGACGACGGTTCACCACGGGGCGAGCGCACCATCGCGCTCTGGGAACCGGACTTCATCCCGGGCATCACCGGTGAGCAGGATGCCCCCGTGCGCCGATCTGCCGGTGCCGAATCATCCCGACTGCTGGCCGATTTCGTCATCGAGGGCGCCCGCACCCTGTTGTTCGGCCGCAGCCGGCGCGGTGTCGAGATCGCCGCCCTGGGAGCCCGGAACCTCTTGGCGCACAGTGCACCCGAGCTGGTCGACAGGGTCGCGGCCTACCGGGCCGGATACCTCGCCGGCGATCGGCGCAAGCTCGAGCAGGCGATCTCCGACGGCGAGCTCCTCGGCGTGGCGACGACCAACGCACTCGAGCTCGGCGTCGACATCAGCGGTCTGGACGCGGTCATCATCGCCGGCTATCCCGGCACGGTCGCCTCGTTCTGGCAGCAGGCCGGACGCGCCGGACGCCAACGCACCTCCGGTGATGCGCTCGTCGTCCTCGTCGCCCGCGACGATCCCCTCGACACCTATCTGGTGCATCATCCGCAGGCGCTGCTCGCCACCCCGGTCGAGGCACCGGTCATCGACCCCACCAATCGCTACATCCTCGGCCCGCACCTGCTGTGTGCGGCTACCGAATACCCGTTGCAGGACGACGAGATCGAGCGATGGCAGGCCGGCGAGATGGTGGCCGACCTCGCCGCGCAGGGATTGCTGCGCCGACGCCGGGCCGGCTGGTATGCCGCGCCCGGGGTGGACCCGCACGGCGACATCGACATTCGTGGTGGCATCGGCGGACAGATACTCATCGTCGATTCCACCACCGCCGAGTTGCTCGGCACCGTCGATGCCGGGCGCGCACCGGCCACCGTGCACCCCGGGGCCGTGCACATCCATCAGGGCCGCACCTACGTCGTCGACGAACTCGACCTCGACGACGGCCTGGCGCCGGCGCATCCGGACGAGCCGGACTGGACGACCACGGCGCGCGAGACCACCGAGATCACCATCACCGACGTCGTCGCACAGGCCCGCCACGGGGTGCTCACCACGGCGCTGGTGGACGTCGACGTCACCCATCAGGTGGTCGGATATCTGCGGACGCTGCCCTCGGGAGAAGTGCTCGACTCGATCGAACTCGACATGCCGCGTCAGACCCTGCACACCCGGGCGGTCATGTATACGCTGCCGCCCGAGGTACTCGCCGACGAGGGCATCGACGCCACCCGCCTGCCCGGATCGCTGCACGCCGCCGAGCACGCGGCGATCGGGCTGCTGCCCCTCATCGCCACCTGCGACCGGTCCGACATCGGTGGGCTGTCGACGAATCTGCATCCCGACACCGGCCTGCCGACGGTCTTCGTCTATGACGGCTACCTCGGCGGCGCGGGCTTCGCCGAACGCGGCTTCACCCAACTGCAGACCTGGATCGCGGCCACCCGCGATGCCGTCGCAGGCTGCGGCTGCGAGAACGGGTGCCCGTCCTGCGTGCAGTCCCCCAAGTGCGGCAACGGCAACGATCCGCTCGACAAGGCCGGAGCGATCACCACGCTGTCGCTGATCTCACGGCTTCTCGTAGGCTGAGCGTCGGGTCGGGAGCCCTGGAACGAAAGTGCAGCATGCCCACATCGTCGGCCGCCGGCCTGCTCGCCGGTCAGATCGCGGCCGACCTGAGCGCCCCCGGCCCACACACGGGTCTGCTGATCGCGTCCGGGAGTACCGGCCGACCGGTACTCGACGCCCTCGCCGCGCATGCCGGTGCCACCGGACGTGGCGTCCTGCGGCCGGCGCCCCACGCCCGGGATTCCCGTGCCGAGGATTCCCGTCCCTACTCGGCGCTACGCCGCCTCGTCGACCAGCTGCTCACAGCCGCCTCGGCGATCACCGACGACCAGCGCACCGCACTGCGCGTGGCCTTCGGCGTCGAGCTCGGTGCCGAACCGACCCGGCTGATGCTCTGCACGACGATCCTGACGTTGCTGCGCGGATGGGGTGCTGACCATCCCGGCGGGCTGCTCCTCGTCGACGAGGCCACCAAGTTGGAGAAGGCCAGCGCACAGATCCTGGCGTTCGTTCTCCGCCGCATCGGGCACACCGGAGTCGGTGCGCTCGTCAGCGCGGCGCCGGGCGACGAACTGTTCGACGATCGCATCGCCGAATACGTATGGGTGCTCGAGAACACCGGCAGCGCCGACACTTTGGGCGTCGACGAGATCGGGACCGACCGTCCGGCCGCCGACGCCGACGGTCTCGCACGGATCGTGGCCGATTCATTTCGTGCCTTCGCCGGCGGCGCGCCGTCCGACCAACTGCACGCCGACCTGCGAGCGGCACTCACCGGCACCCCGGGCCGAGCAGGCGCCGAGGCCATCGATGACGCCATGTGGCTGCTGTGCGTGACCGAGCAGCTGACCGGCGATACCACGCCATCGGATCTACGAGCGGTCGCCGATGCACTGCCCGTCCGCCCGCACTGGGCACGACTCGCAGGACGGGTCAACGGCGATGCCGCGCTGGGTCATTCGGCGCTGGCGGCCGAGGCCGACCGGATGGTTGACGATCTCGCCGTGGCCTCGGATCCGACGATGATGGTGCGAACGGCATTCGTGACGCAGGCCCGCTATCACCGATTCTGGTGGCGTGACGCGCTGGTCCGGGTGCTCTCGGACGCAAACGCATCACCGGACGATACGCTCGCCGCGGCGGCACTGCTGGCGGCCGAACGTCTCACCGCAGGCGACTGGGATGCCGCGGGCACCCTGTCCGCCCGGGTGCGGGCGATCGCGGATGCGCAGGGCCACCGCATGATCGGGACCGAGTGGGCCGACTACACGGCGGCCCTGCTCGCGGCATATCGCGGCGAGCACGACGTCCTCGAGGCGGCGATCTCACGGATGCTGCGCCGGGACGGCATGCGGGGCATCTTCCTGACGCGGCGGGCCGCACACGCGCGCGCCGCGCTCGCTCTCGGTTCCGGTGCGCCACGTCGTGCATACCGGCTGCTCGGCGACGTCACACCCGAAAGTGGTTATGCCGCACTCGTCGACGTGGACTCACGGATGGTGCTCGACCTCGCGCAGGCAGCGGTCGGTGCAAACGCCGGCGATGACGTCGCAGCCCTGACCGAGGTCTTGTCCAGAGACGAGTCCGAGGCACCGCTGGGTGTGCTGGAACCATTGCTCACCGCGGGCGCACTTGCCGTCGTCACCGGTGAACGTGTGCACTACGAGCGCGCGCTCGCCCTGCCCGATGCCGACCGGCAGCCGTTCGCACTCGCCCGTATCCGGCTGTCATACGGTGCGGCGCTGCGCAGTCGCGGGGACCGGGTACCGGCCCGTCATCAACTCCGTAGTGCCGCATCGATATTCCGCGGACTGAAAGCGACACCCTGGCTCGAGCGGACACACGAGGAACTGCGTCGGCTCGGCGATCCGTCGGCCGCGACACCAGTGCGGGGGCGGCTCACCCCGATCGGCCATCGGGTGGCCGAGCTCGCCGCGTCCGGTCTGAGCAACCGGCAGATCGGCGAGCTGCTGCACCTGTCGGCGAGCACCGTGGGCACCCACCTGTCGTCGGTGTACGCGACACTCGGGGTGACTTCCCGTGCGGCGCTGCGTGACTCATTGAGCCGTCTCCGGCTCTGACGATGCGGAGGACCGGGATACCAGCGCCGTAGATTGCTGCCACCAGGTGACACCGATCTACGGCGTAGGGGTGTTCTGCGTGTCGTCGGCGTCGGCCCGCAGTTCCCGCAGTGCGTCTCGCAGACCGCCACGCGATCCGATCCCGAGTTTGACGTACACGTGGTGGAGGTGATTGCCCACCGTCCGTGCCGAGATACCCGTCTGCACGCCGATCGCCTTGTTGCTCAATCCCGATGCCGCCGCCTCGGCGATCCGCAGTTCCCGGTGGGTCAGTCCGCCGGCGGCCGGACCACCGAACACCTGGCGCGCCACCACCGCGGTATCGAGTTCGGCCCGCACCAGCTCGGCCCAGTGCCGGCACTCCATCCCGGCGAACAGTTGTAGCGCGGTGGACAGCGGCTCACGTGATTCGGCAACCGCATGCATCCGTCGCAGATGCGCGCCGAAATAGTAGTGGATCCGCGCCAGATCGAACGGCCACTGCTGCGCACCCGGCACCGCAAGGGCCGCGCGGAACAACGTCCGAGCCGCATCGTCGGGCAGCACGCATGCCTGTGCGGCCAAGTGAATCATGCTGCAACGCGGCGAGATCAGACCGAATCCGGCCCGGGTCATCGCATCCACATGTGCGCGGGCCACATCGAGGCGGCCCACCTGTCGGGCGGCGACGACGATGTCGAGCGCGACGGCCCGGGCGGGCAGGGAATCGTCGGCGAACTCGCCGATCGGTCCGACGGCTGCGGCCCGCTCCAGAACACCGATGGCGTCGGAACGTGCTGCCGCCGACATCAACTCGGCGCGTGCAGTCTCGGTCAGCACGGTACGCGCGCGTCGGGGGATAGCCCACGACACCGGCCGCGCCACCCGATCGGCCACGTCCGCCGGGTCGCCGCGCACCGCGGCCAGACGAGCCTGCTGCGCATCGGCGCCCCAGGACAGCAAATTGAAACCCGCAGCGCCCCACCGACTCCGGGCGTGATCGAGTCGGGACTGGGCACGCGTGAAGGCGCCACGTTCTAAGTCACCATCTGCCAACAGGAGGGTCGCCCAGACCGCAGGCATGACCGGGCCGCGGTCATCGGCGCCGGCGATGAGCCGTTCGAGATGTGGCGCCATCACCGCCACCCGATCCACCGCGGCGGCGGCTTCGGCGACGAGGATGATCGCGGTCGGATCGGTATGCCGGTCGACCGCGACGGCCGCGCGCTCGATCTCGGCCACGCTCAGCCGGTCGGCGAGCAGGACTGAGAGCGCCGTCCGGTGCGCGATATCGGTGACGGCGTGATGCGCGGTCACCTCGGCGGCCACTCGCTGATATGCCTGCCACAGGTCGTTGCGTCCGGAAAGCCAGCACACCCAACGGAGTTCGCCGATCGCCTCGATCAGCATCGGATCGGGTGCGTCACGGCGCCGGCGGTGACCGATGGCCTCGTCGAGGAGTCGATGGGCCATGTCCAGTTCCGTGGCATCACCGCGTGAGGTCACTGCCGCGATGGCCAGCGCACCACCGAGAGTGCTCGCCGCGGTTCGATCGTGCTCCCGCATCTCGCCGACGAGCCGCGCGGCGAGGGTCAGGTCGACCGACGACGCCAGGTAGGCGGCGCGGGCGAGGCGGCGGGCGCACTCGGATGCCGTGGTGTCGACGCGGGCGGCGGCCTCCAGCGATGCGACGGCGCTGCGCCAATCCCCTTGCCTGCAGGCCGCTTCGGCTGCGGCCTCCATCAGTGACGCGCGGCGCCGGACGGAACTCACCTGGGCCACCGCCGCCGGATCGGGCGCGCCGTCGGCGACGAAGACCGCACCGAGCACGCGATGGACGAGATCACGCTCGGCGGAAACCGCGCTCGTCTCGATCATGTGCAGCGCCACCGGATGCAGGCTGTGGATACCGATCTGGGCGCCATCGGTGAGCTCCACGAGCCCGGCGCCGACCGCAGGCAGCGAGGCCACCAGCGCGTCACCGCCGCCGAGCACGGCGTCGAACGCACGTAGTTCCCGGCCCGGATCGATCGCATGCATGAGCAACAGCAGCCGGGTATCGGGCGGCAGTTCGGTGATCGTCGCCGACATCTGGCGTCGCAGGCGTGCGGTCAGGGCCGGGCGATCCGGCACCGGCTCGGCGCCGGTGCGTTGCGCCGACGTGAGGCTGCGCGGAATCTCGGTGATCGCCAACGGATTTCCGAGCGACGCCGCGAGCACGCCGCGTCGCAATCGTGGCTCGAGGTCGGGGTACTCGGCGGACAGGACACGATCGGACTCCGCCTCGGTCAACGGCCCGAGCATCAGCCTGGACCCCGACGCCAGTGCCGCACGTCCGGCGCGGGTCGTGGCGATCAGGGACAGGCCGGGCAGTTGCCGGTCGGCGATGGCCTCGACGACGGTGATCGACTCGCGGTCGAGCTGACGGAGATCGTCGATCAGCAGCAGCATCGGGCCGCGCGCCAGCTGTGCGGCGATCACCACGACCACCGCGTCGGCGACCCGGCGCACATCGGGGGACGGTCCGGAGGCGAGGCCGACGGCGACACCCAGTTCCGCAGGCACGTCGTCGGCCGGCACATCGCACAGCAGCGGTAGCAGGAATTCGTGGAGCCCGGCGAAGGGTTCGGTGGACTCGGCCTCGAAGCCGCGGGCGGACAGGGTCCGCATTCCCAAGGCGGCGCCGTGCCGGGCGGCCACCGCGAGCATCGTCGACCTGCCGGAGCCCGGGTTCCCCGCGATCGTGAGGGTATGGACGGCGTCCGGGATGCCCGACGACGCCGCGTGCAACACGTCGTCGATCCGGTCGATGATCCCTCGGCGTCCGACGACGCCGTCGTCCGCGGACTTCGGCACGGCGCGGACGCTACTCACCGATCATGTGTAACACGACACACTCCCCACCCTGGTGTCCGGGATGGGGAGTGCGCCGATGCGGCGAGGGGCGGTCAGGAGTCCGATGAACCCTGTGAACCACTCGATCCGCCCGTGGACGACGACGCCGAAGATGACGAGGATGCGGTCGACGAGTCGGTGCTCGTCGCTCCGGCCCCTGCCGAACTCGTGTCCGTCGAGCCGGTTTCACTCGATCCCGTGGTGCCCGAGCCGGCGCTCTCCGAGCCGGTGGTGGCCGAGTCGCTGCCGGTGGCCTCGGGTGCAGACGACGGTGCGGTCGGCACTTCGGCGGATCCGGTGGTCGGGGCACTCGTGGTCGGCGTGCTGGTGGTCGGCGTGCTGGTGGACGGCGTGCTGGTGGTCGGCTCGGCCGTGGCGGGTGCCGACGCGGTGGCACTCGACTCGGTCGCGCCGGCCTCGGAATCGGTCGTCGACGTCGTCGCACCGACGGTGACCGAGGTGGCCCGCGGGCTGGTCACGGCGCTGATGTCGGTGGGCGAGATCGACTTGACCGCGACCGACGACGTGGCCGACGTGGTCTTGGGCGGCGTGATGATCTTGAGGATCCCCTTCTGCAAGGACTGCCACGACGACACACTGCCGGGCAGGGTCAGGACTCCGTCATCGCCGAACTCGGTGTTGCCGAATATTCCGCCCGCGACGACCTTGAGCCCAATGCCGCCGAGACCGGCGACCGGTGCGAGGTCGATCCCGTAACCGCCGTTGAGGAGTCCGTCGAGCATCACCGCGGGCGCCGCCACCAGCGCGTTCAGCGTCGCGGCCGGGTCACCTGTCTTCGCCGCGTCGATCACGTTCTGGATGCCCTGCACCAACCCGCCCATGCCCCCGAGCAGCGGGCTGACCGGCACGAGGACTGCGGACAGGATGAGCTGGTTCTGGGTTTCATTGATGACGTTGGCGAGATTTTCCAACGGACCGGCCAGCACCTTCTGGAGCGCCGGCAGGATGGGACCGGGCAGCATATCGAGACCGGCGGTGACCGGCAGGATGGCCGCGAGGACCACCGAGTTGATCGCCGTGGCCAGGTCACCGTCCGCCAGTGCGGCGGCGGCCTCTTCCAGCAGCGGTGGGACCTCCGTCTGAAGCGCGTCGAGCGCCTTCGGTCCGAAGGTTCCCAGCGCCGAACCCAGACCGGACAGATTCGCCTGCTGGTTGCTCAGGATCTGGTTGAGGATCGGTAGCGTGCCGTCCGGCGCGGACTTCTGCAGCTTCTGGATGTTGGCAATCGTGTCGGCGATGACCTGCTGGTACATCCCGATCCCGGTCGTGGCGGCCGCGCTGGTCGCGTGGTTCACGTCGGCAGCGAGTGCGGGTGCGCCGGTCATGGCGAGCGGGGTGATCGCAATGGCCGCGGCCCCGGCAAGGGCAAGGCCGGTGGTGACTCGCGGGCGTCGGGTGCGCGTCGCCGTGACTTCGGGACTGGTGAGTGCGTGCACTGTCTTCTCCTATGGAAACAGGTGAATCGAAACGTGGTCTGTCACGCCGACCCAGCTGCACTGGTCGCACCCATGGCCGTCTGACTTACCGGTGAGTAGCTTGCGCCGCAACCGGTCCGTTATGAAAGCCAGATCACATCTTTATGGACATATGACTCATGCCGCACAATCAGTGGTCGGTGCGACGGAGAAGTCGGCATCGGCCGAGGTCGGGCCGTCGGTCCGCGGGCGTGTCAGCGCACCTGAGGCCCACTCACGCGTCGCCGAACGGCAGCCATATCCGGACAAAAGACTCATACCGGCGTGATGGCACATCGCCGGAGAACCTCGGGTGTATGGGCGCGAATGGCACAAATGCACGGCGAATTCCGCGGTCCGGCAGGTCGATCTGCCCGATGTCGGCGATAATCAGCCAATGCACGACAGGGATGCCCGGCGCGCCGCGGCGCCGAGGATGATCCTGCGGGCGTGTGCGGTCTACTACCTGCTGGCACGCCCGACTCAGGAGGCAGATCAGCTGCCTTCGACCATCGGCGAGAACGACGTGTTCTACTCCGAGGAACAGGCCCTCGACGCCCTCGACATCCACTTCGCGTGGGCGGCGGCACGCCACGACGATGCCGGCATGGTCGACTCCGCGCAGTGGTATCTGCAGAGCGCGATGGTCGGACCCCGGATCAGTCCGTCGCTCGGTGACGTGTACCTGGCCATCTCCGATGACGAGCACGGCGACACCTGGGCCGCGGCAGGCGGTTTCCTGACCGAGGGCGAGGTGGTGCACTGGGCGCCGTTCGTCACCGCGGTGCGCCCGCGCATCCCGATCGCGCGGGGCAACGGCGTCTTGGAACTCGCCTACCGCGGTGATGCCACGGTGTACTTCAACCAGGTGTGGTTCGCACCCATGCATTCGGTACGGGTGTACCCCAAACGGATCGTCGTCGGCGACGACGCGATCGGTTAGACGTCGCGCCAGTTCACGTACAAATGGCTGCTCCCCAACAGGTTTCACCGCCCACGCACATCACTGCACCGGACCGGCCCGGGCCGACGCGACCGCGTCCCGGGAACCGAAGACGCCCAGCTCGATCGGAACGACGACCTCGACGATCACGTCCTCGCCACCGACCCGGCAGTGACGCAACCGCGCACCGGTCCGCTGCTGGGCCACCACCGTGGTGGCGGTGGGACACGCGTCGCCGCCGGAGATCTGGTCGACGGCGGCGGCTAGGGCGGCGATGTCGGCAGCCGACTGCGCCCGGTGACGCGCGACGACGGCAGCGCCGACGTAGACGAGCATGATGAGCACCGACACGAGCCCCACGATCAGCCCCGCCGCCGCCACGGTGGCGTAGCCGCGCTCGTCCCGGATCAGGCCCGCACCGGATCTCACGGTTGCACGCCGGGCGCGAAGTCGACCTGATCGGAGCCGTCGGGCTCCCGGATCGCCACCGCCCGGGCCGACATCGTCAGCCCCGGCAGCGACAGCACCCGATCGGTGACCGAGACGATGATCTGCTCGCCTTCTTCGGTCACGGTGATCGTCGCATCCGTCCCCGCCAGGCGGGCCCCGGCGGCGCGCGCACCGGCATCGCCGGCCGCGGTCAGGCGGGCCACCTCACGAGCCGCGTCGGTGCACCGGATCTCGGTGACCACGGCACCGATCGCACCGACCCCGACAATCAGCACCGCCACGATCGCCGCGATCGCGTACGCCGCCTCGACCGTGACCATCCCCTCGTCGTCACTCCACAGACGGCATACCCGCGATACCCATACCTCGCGGGATGTCCAGTGTGGCAACATCATCAGTTGACCGACGTGTTGAGGGCCTTGTTGATGATCCCGGTCAGCGCGGAGACGATGTCGTTGCCGGTGACCACCGTGTACAGAATGGCACCGAAGGCCGCGGCGGCGATGGTCCCGATGGCGTATTCGGCAGTGCTCATCCCTTCGTCGTCGGTCACCAGCCGCACCGACTGAACGGTCAGCCAGTCACGGACCGAACGGAAATTCTTCTTGGGTGACATGAGATTCTTGGGTGACATGAGTTTTCCCTTCTGTTGACATCGATGGAGAGTGTGGCTCTCATGTAGTTGGACGCAGCACGCGGCGATTGCGCTCCACATCGAGGGGAGTTTCTTGTCACAATCCGCCCAAGGTCTGTGCGGCCAGGCCGATCACCACCGGCACGATGCCCAGGCAGATGAACGCAGGCAGAAAACACAGTCCCAGTGGGCCACTGACCATGACCCCGGCACGTTCGGCGCGGGCGAGGGCGTCGTCGTGGGCACTGCGCCGGACGTGTTCGGCAAGCTCATCGACACCACCGGCCAACGCCGAGCCGGCCCGCGCCGACCGACGGGCGAGCATCGCGAGGTCGGCGAAGCAGCCGGTGTCCGGGCGGGCCTTTCCGAACCTACGACGGCTACCGAGATCCGAAGACGCACTGGCCCAGGCCCGTTCGGCGTCGGCACCGAGTTCGAGGAGTTCGGCGGCGGCCGTCATCGGCCGCGCCAGCGAGGGCGGGGCGCTCGGCGCCGCAACGCGGATCGCGGCGACCACCGGCAATCCGGCGCGCAGACATACCGCCAGCAGATCGAGCGCGGCAGCGACCGCGAACGGGTCATCTGGCCGATCGCCGGTCCGGAGGAAGCGCGGTTCGCGCCCACGCGGCGCCGGCGCATCGATCACCCGGTACAACCGCCATCGCGCCGCCGGCCACAACCAACAGGCACCGGCCACCAGGAGCAGACCCGCGGCCGTCACGAGGAGAGCACCTTTCCGGCGATGCGTTCGGACCAGACCACTCCGGCAGCCACCAGAACGGTGCCGACCACCAGGAGAATGCCGCCGATCCCCCCGCCGAGCAGGGTCGATAGCGGCCGCGCTCCAGTGGCCTGTCCCAGGGCGACGCCGAGCAGCGGGAGTCCGGCCAGCACAGCGGCGGTGGCCCGCGGGCCGGCCATGCCTGCTCGGGTCCGCTCGGTGAAGGTCTTGCGCGCCACCATGTCCGCGCGGACCGACCCGAGCAGCTCGGCCAGCGGTAGCCCGTAGGTCTCGGACGTCTGCCACGCGATCGCGATGCGATGCCACGATTGCTCACCCCCGCCGGTGAGCCCGCTCCCTCCGATCACCTCACCGGCGATCACGCTGCCGCCGAGTTCGGCACGGCCGGCCAGCATGGCCAGTGCCGCTGCGACCGAGTCGGCGCGGCCGGACGTGCCGCCGTCCGACATCTCGGCCGCGGCGGCCGCGCAGGCCCGCGCCGGCGGAGCGCCCACCGACAACTCGGCGATCATCAACGACAATGCGGTCAGCAGATCATCCCGATGCGAATCCGCGTCCTCGGTACGTCGGCGGCGGCGGATACGCCAGAGGTAGAGGCTGACGAGAACTCCCGCCGCGCACAGCGCCGCCACCCCGCCGACGAGCAACGCACCGCCCAGAGCTGCCGGCACGACGAGCATTCGTGGCACGGTGGTCCGGGCCGGACCGGCTGCACTGCCGGCGAATGCACGGAGGCGATGTCCGGCGCGGGATCGTCCCGAACACAGCACCGCGCATGCGGCGGCGAGCAGGATGGCGGTCATCGGGCCGCCACCATCTCGTCGAGAAGTGCGCGGTGCGGAGTGAAACCGGTGCTGCGCAGCCACACCGGCACCGTGGTGACCAGTCCGTCCGAGCCGCGCCGGAGTACACCGATCTCGGACAGCCCGCGGGTACCGTCGGCTGTGCGCGCCAACCCGAGCACCACCTGCACCGCGGCCGAGAGCTGACTGTGCAGGGCGTCGCGGCCCATCCCGCCGAGCGCGGCGAGCGCCTCCATCCGGGCCGGCACCTCCGCGGTGGAGTTCGCGTGCAGCGTCCCGCCGCTGCCGTCGTGACCGGTGTTGAGCGCGGTCAGCAGGTCGATGACCTCGGCACCGCGCACCTCACCGACGATGATGCGGTCCGGGCGCATCCGCAGCGCCTGGCGCACCAGCATCCGGACCGGAACCTCGCCCGCGCCTTCGACATTGGCGGTGCGCGCCACCAGTCGCACGACGTGCGGGTGCGTCGGGGTCAACTCGGGTGCATCCTCCACGCAGAGCACACGTTCGGCCGGGCCCATCTGGCCGATCAGCGCCCCGAGGAGCGTCGTCTTGCCCGTCCCCGTCCCGCCGATGATGAGGAACGACAACCGGGCGCGCAGAATCGTCTGCAACATTTCGGCGGCCGGCGCGGGTACCGCCCCGGTGGCCACCAGCGCATCGAAACCCATACCGGCGCTGCGTAACACGCGGAGCGACAAGCACGTCCCGTCGGCGGCCAGCGGCGGGATCACCGCGTGCAGACGCACCGTGTAGCCGCGCCGGCCCAGATTCGACAGCTGCGCGTCGACCCAGGGCTGCGCATCGTCGAGGCGCCGGCCGGCGGCGAGCGCCAACCGCCCGGCGAGACGGCGCACCGCGGCGTCATCGTCGAAGCGGATCGGTGTGAGCTCGAGTCCTGCACCGCGATCGACCCACACGCGGTCGGGTCCGACGACGAGGAGATCGGCGATACCCGGCTCGGCGAGCAGCTCTTCGAGGCGACCCGCACCGGTCAGTTCGGTCTGCAGATAGCGCAGCGCCGCAAGGAGATCGGTGTCACCGAGCACTCCGCCCGACTCGGCCCGGATGGCATCGGCGATGACGGCGGCGGTGGGCTCGACGGCGTCGGCGGCCAGCCGCGACCGCACCCGCTCGAGCAGGGCCTCGTCGGTCCGCGCATTCATGCGCCCCGCCCCGTACCGACCGCCCCGTAGACCGCCTGTGCCGCACGGCCGAGCGGACCGCGCGCCGCGATGTGCGGGCGACCGTCCTCCAGGCGCGCGGGCAGACGCGGGTCCGGACGATATGAGGCGACCAGGCGCATATCGACTGCGTCGGCGATCTGGGCAGCGCGCAATCCGCCCGGCGACGGACCACGAACGGCCAGTGCGAGATCCGCGGCCCGGGTGAGCAGGCGCTCGGCCACCTGTGTGGCGGCGGCACATCCGGCGACGGTCGCCGATGTCACCAACAGCACCAGATCCACCGATTCGACGACGCCGCGCACCACGTCGGTGTCGGCGCGCGGCAGGTCGACGACGACCAGATCCCCGTGCCCCCGCCCGGCGTCGAGCGTGGCCAGCACGGCATCGGCGTGAATGGGTTGCGGGTCGTCGCGACGCGAGGTCAGCACCGCGACCCGGTCGTCGACGCGTGGCAGCGCGCTGTGCAGCGCCTGACCGTTGACGGCACCGCCTTCCAGAGTGAGGTCCTGCCAGCGCAATCCGGCCCGGTCCTCGATGCCGAGGATCAGATCGAGCCCGCCGCCGAGGTCGTCGGCGTCGAGCAGCAAGACCTGTTCACCGGCGTCGCCGGCAGCCAGGGCGGTGGCCGCCGACAACACCGACGCACCCGCGCCGCCATGGGCGCTCAGCACCGCGAGACCGCCACCGGCGGACCGCCGTGGTGCGCGCAGCTCGGTCAGGGTGCGCACGAGATGGCCCTCGTCGGCGGGCAGCAGCGCGGCATCGCCGGCACCGAGGTCCATCGCCGCCCGCCACACCCCGGCCGGCGGTGCGGCGGTGGCGACGAGCAGCACCCCGGTACGTCGCGGCACCGCGGTGGCCGCGAGCGCCGCGACCGCCGACGGATCGACGACGACCGCACACGCGCGCAGCCAGTCCGCTCGGCAGGCGGCGGGCTCGCCGACGACCAGCCGGTACCCGGCGGCCGCGGCGCAGCGCGCGACATCATCACGCAACTCGGCATCGACTAGGGCGAGCAGGACTTCGGACATGCCGTCATCCTGACGCGCACCGGCGCATCGACTGCGGATCTGCCGGCCCAGCGGCAGCGATCTGTGGAGACAGACCGGAATGGGGACAAACGGTGGAGATCTGGGTCAGAGGCCCAGCAACGGAAAAGTGCCCACCAGAAGAAAAAGACCCCAGACAGAGGACAACCCCGGCCAAGGGGGGGAGGAGGCCGGGGTCGTCGCGTTTCAGCCCCGGGGGGTCGGGCTGAAAGGCACCGGTCCGAAGACCGGGTACCCACGACTATACACGTTGCGCCCGCCGCCGCAAATACCTATCGCAAACGCGCCGTCCGGCCGTGCAGCGACCCTCCTACCTGCAGGTTTGTTTCGCTGTACAAATGACTCACTCTGGCCGACCCGCTCATGACGCCGCGGCATCGCGCGACATACCCCAAGTCGACTTACAGTGAGCTGAGAAGCCCCGCTAGCAGCGGCAACGCCTCCGCCGGCGCTCGGTCGAGACGCGAATTGCGCCCCCGCACACATCGGCAACCACTCACCGGCCGGAGCCTTGATGTGATCGACGTCACGGTGTACAAAGGTGTTACGGAACCTCGGAAGGCAACGTCCGATTCGGAAGAGAAGAAGCGGACCCCCATTTCGGGCACTTCCCAGCACGGGCGGCAAGTACCCACGCGGAGTGAGCCGCATAAAGGCACAAGTGTTGTGCGCCTGCGAAATCCCGGCCTTTTGGGCGATACCGCACATGGCAGCGCCTCGACCCCGGACAGCGCCGACGTCGTCATCGATGGCGTCGTGTGGGACGAGATCGGCAGCGCCGGAACGGTTTTCGTGACAGATGAGCGGGACTCATCGCCGAGGCGGTAACCACAACCCACCAAGCACGCTTGGTAACCTGGGTCCGTGCTTTGCGGGCGGCGACCCGGTTCTTCGGACCGGATCGCCGCCCGCAATGCTGTGCGCTCCTCTGGTCAGCCGGCTCGCGCGGCGTCGGCGATCGACTTCGCCTCGGCCGCGCCGGCGGTGAGCGCCTCGCAGCAGAACACGATCCAATCCTGCAGGGCCTGCGGACGGCCGCTGCCGAACGCCTCGGAGAGCACACGGTAGTCGGCGACCCGTCGGAACCACGTCACCTCCGGCACTCCCAGGTTGTGCGGGTCGAGTCCCGACGACGTGCACACCAGCCGGGACGCCGCGCGTGCCACGATCCCGTTGGCGCTGCCAAAGGCGTTCAGGCCGAGCAGTTCTCCGTGTACGACGGCCGCGAGGACCGGCGCGCCCACGCGCGTACCGCCGGTGATCAGCTGCGACAGCAGGTCCAGTCTCGTCGCGACCTCGGCCCCGTCGCGCGGACGGCCGAGTTCGTCGGGGTCGTCGACGAGGTCGGCGGCCGCGAGCATGTGTAACCGGGCAAACGCCTGGGCAGGGGCGCGACGGAATACCGTCGTCAGCCCGTCGAGCGACTCACCGTCGAGGGCCTGGGCCACGCGCATCGCCCCGGCGAGGATCGGGTCGTCGAAGTCGCCGTCACGACGCAACTCGACGCTGCCGCCGTCGATGGCCGCCGACGAGCGCCCGGCCCGCCACGAGGCCTCGGTGGCGGCCTTGTCCCAGCCGCGCAGGTTGGCCGGATGCCGGTGCACCGCACCGAGCGCGTCCCGCGCGGTGTCGGCGGCAGCGGCCACCCCGGGCAGTTCGGCCAGCGGCGCAAGCGGATCGGTGCTCATCGGATCACCATAAACCGGCCTCGATGCACGCCTGCCCGCACCCGGTACGGCCGCGTCACGCCCCGGTACGGCCGAGCGGGATCGATCGGCCGGGGATCGCCTCGAGCAGTTTACGGGTGTAGTCCTGCTCGGGAGCGGCGAAGATCTCGTCGGCCGAACGGTGTTCGACGACCCGGCCTTTTTCCATCACCAGCACGTCGTCGGCGATCTGGCGGACCACCGCGAGATCGTGGGTGATGAACAGGTACGTCAGCCCCATCTCGGTCTGCAGTTCGTCGAGCAGGCGCAGGATCTGGTCCTGCACGAGCACGTCGAGTGCCGACACCGCCTCGTCGCACACCACCACCTCGGGGTCCAGTGCCAGTGCCCGGGCTATCGCCACCCGCTGCCGCTGTCCGCCGGAGAGTTCGTTGGGGTAACGCCGCATCACCGACGCGGGCAGCGCCACGCGGTCGAGCAGCTCACGGACCCGCTTCTCGCGGCCGGCCTTGTCACCGATCTTGTGGACCCGCAGCGGCTCCTCGACGACCCGGAAGATCGAGAACATCGGATCGATGGACCCGTAGGGGTTCTGGAACACCGGCTGTACCCGGCGCCGCAGCCCAAGGGCGGCCCGGCCCCGGACCGAGCTGACATCGGTGCCGTCGAATTCGACACGACCCGCGGTGGGCGGCAACAGCCCGAGGACCATCTGGGCGACCGTCGACTTACCCGATCCCGACTCCCCGACGATGGCGGTGGTGGTGCCGCGGCGCACCGTGAACGAGACGTCGTCGACCGCCCGGAACGGCGTCGAACGCCACGGCACCTTGCCGCGCACCGTGAACTCCTTCACGAGTTGGTCGGCGACGATCAGTGCGGCCGACGCCGGTGCATCCGGGCCGGTTTCGCGGTCGCGTGGGGCCACCTCGCCCGGGGCCGGCGTGGCCCGCATCGTGCGCCGGGCCGCCAGGGACGGCGCCGCCTGCACCAGCCGCCGGGTGTAGGCGTGCTGTGGGTGTTGCAGGATCTCGACTGCAGACCCGGATTCGACCACCTTGCCGCGGTACATGACGACGATGTGGTCGGCCCGTTCGGCGGCCAGCCCCAGATCGTGGGTGATCAGCAGCACCGCGGTCCCCAGCTCCTCGGTCAGGCCGTCGAGGTGATCGAGGATCTGGCGCTGCACCGTGACATCGAGCGCCGAGGTGGGCTCGTCGGCGACGAGCAGTTTGGGCCGGCACGCCAGCCCGATGGCGATCAGCGCGCGCTGGCGCATGCCACCGGAGAACTCGTGCGGATACTGATTCATCCGGGCGGCCGCATCGGACATGCCCGCCTCTTCGAGCACCTCCGCCGCCCGCTTCTTGGCCGCCGATCCCTTCGCGACCTTGTTGACCTCGATCGCCTCACGGACCTGAAAGCCGATTTTCCACAACGGGTTCAGATTCGACATCGGATCCTGGGGCACCAAACCGATTCCGGTGCCACGCAACTGGTCGATCTGCTTGGCCGACGCCTTGGTCAGGTCGAGGCCGTCGAACATGATGGTGCCGCCGGTGATACGGCCGGAACCGGGCAGCAGGTTGAGTACGGCATTGGCGGTGGTGGTCTTGCCCGATCCGGATTCGCCGACCACGGCGACGGTCTGACCGGGATAGACCCGCAGGTTGACCCCGGAGACGGCCCGTACCGAATCCTTGTCACTGCCGAACGCGACCTCGAGATCCTTGATGTCCAGCAACGGTGCGACGTCGCCGTGGGTGCCTGCGGTGCCGGCGGGGTCTTCGGTGTGGTGCTCGGTCATCGCGTCCTCGATTTCGGGTCGAGCGAGTCCCGCAGCGCATCACCCATCAACATGAAGCTCAACACGGTGAGGGCAAGTGCGCCTGCGGGATACAGCAGAATCGGATTGCCCGCTCGCAGCAGGTCCTGGCCGGCGGCGATGTCGATGCCCCACGAGACCGCCGTCGAGGGCAGTCCGATGCCGAGGTAGGACAGCGTCGCCTCGGTCACGATGAACACTCCCAGCGAGATCGTGCAGGTGACGATCACCGGGCCGAGCGCGTTGGGGACCACGTGGGAGAACACGATCCGCGCCCGCGACGACCCCAGGGAGGTTGCTGCGGTGATGAATTCGTTGTTCTTGACGGCGATCGTCGAGCCGCGGGAGATGCGCGCGATCTGTGGCCAGCCGAAGACGGCCAGGATCGCCACCACCGTCCACACCGTGCGATGGGTGAACATCTGCATGATCACGATCGCCGCCAGGATCAGCGGCAGCGCGAAGAAGATGTCGGTGACCCGCGAGAGCAGAACGTCGAACCAGCCGCCGAGGTACCCGGCGAGCACGCCGATGAGACCGCCCACGATGAACACCAGCAGCGTGGTGCAGATGCCGACGATCACCGAGTCGCGGGCGCCGTAGATGGTGCGCGCGTAGATGTCACAGCCCTGTAGGTCGGTGCCGAACCAGTGGGCGGAGCTCGGTGAGAGCAGGCTGTTCGCGCCGACGCAGTGGCGCGGGTCCTGGTGGGCGAACAGGGACGGGAACAGACAGATCAGGATCACCAGGATGATCATGACCGAGGCGATGAGGAAGGTCGGGCTCGTCCGCAGCTGCAGCCAGGCCCCCTTCCAGAAGCCGGCCGAGGCACCGCTGTCGCGGACCGGGTCGGCGTCGAGCACCTCGACCTCGTCGGCGGGCGCGACGAATCGTTGCTGGCCCGGACGTGTTGTCTCACCGAGCGTCTCGGCGTCCGAGCGCAGGACCTCGGCCTCGGATTCGGGCGGGAAGAAACTTTCAGGCATATCGGATCCTCGGATCGATCACGGCGTACAGCAGGTCCACGACCAGATTCGCCACCAGATAGATGATCACGAGCACGGTGACGATCGACACCACGGTCGGCGCCTCACCGAGACTCACACTGCGGAAGATGGTCTGACCGATCCCGTTGATGTTGAAGATGCCCTCGGTGACCACCGCGCCGGCCATCAGGGCCCCGAGGTCGACACCCAGGAAGGTGACCACCGGGATCAGCGAGTTGCGCAGGATGTGCACGATCACCACGCGCGGGCGTGATGCACCTTTGGCGGTCGCGGTACGTACGAAGTCGGCAGTCGAGTTCTCGGCCACCGAGTTCCGGGTCAGTCGCAGGACGTAGGCGAATGATGCCGACGCCAGGACGAAGGCCGGTAGCCATAGATGTGCCAGGTCGTCGTTGGCGCCGACCGTGACCGGCGCGATCCCCCACTTCACCCCGAAGAGGAACTGGGCGATGAAGCCGATCACGAAGATCGGGATCGCGATGACCACGAGACTCGCGAACAAGACGGTCGCGTCGAACACCCCGCCGCGGCGGAGTCCGGCGATCACACCGAACACGATGCCGAACACGGCCTCGATGATCAGCGCGAAGATCGCCAGCCGGATCGTCACCGGAAAGGTCTGCGCCATCACGTCGGCCACCGGGCGGCCGGAGAACGACATCCCGAAATCGCCGGTGAAGATGCCACTCAGATAGTGCCAATACTGTTGGAAGAAGCCGTCATTGAGGTGGTATTGGTTGCGGATCTGCTCGCGGACCGCGGGAGTAAGCGGTTTACCGCCGCCCATCGCCGCGGTCGGATCACCCGGCAGGCTGAACACCATGAAATAGAGCAGCAGGGTGGCGCCGAAGAAGACCGGGATCAGCTGCAGAATGCGTCGAATTGTGTACCAGAGCATGTCAATTCATCTCTCGCGCACGGAATCGGACCCCCTCGGCCGCACCGGCCGCCGAACGGCGACCGGTGCGGGCCGAGCGGGTGGGCCCGAGACCTCAGCTCTTGGTCAGATTGGGATAGTCGGGCAGGTTGTTCCAGGTGACGGTGCCCTTGACACCCTGGGCCAGACCCAGCGTCGAGACGTAGTCGAACAGCGGGATCGCCGGCAGATCCTGCAACAGGATCTGCTGAGACCCGTTGGCCGCCTTGTAGGCCGCATCGTCGGTCGGCTGCGTCAGCGCACTGTGGATCGCCGCGTCGAACTGCGGGTTGGAGTAGTCGCCGTCGTTGGAGCCGGCCCCGGTCACATACAGCGGGTACAGGAACTCCAGAATCGACGGGTAGTCACCCTGCCAGCCGGTACGGAACGCGGTCCGGATGGTGCGGGCGTTGACCTCCGAACGCAACTGCTTGAAGGTCGGGACGGACTCGCCGTGCGCGTCGATACCCAACGTGTTCTTGATGTCGTTGGATGCGGCATCGATCCAGTCCTTGTGTCCGCCATCGTAGTTCGAGGCGATCACGAAGCTTCCCGACCACGGGGCGATCGCATTGGCCTGCGCCCAGAGATCCTTGGCCTTGGCCGCGTTGTAGGTGAGCACGTCCGAACCCGGGATGTGGGCGTCATGGCCCGGCAGCGACGCGGAGGTGAAGTCCGTGGACGGTGTCCGGGTGCCGGAGAAGATGTTCTGCGCGATCTGCGGCCTGTTGATGGCCATCGAGATCGCCTGGCGCCGTAGACGTCCCTCCTGACCGGAGAAGTGCGGCAGGTTCTCCGGGATGGTGATCGTCAGGTTGGCGGCGACCGGCTTGTTCACGACCTGCGACTCGCCGAGGTCTTTCTTGTAGGTGCGCAGCGCCGAGGTCGGGATGACCTCGAGGGCATCGAGATTGCCCGATTGCAGGTCACTGTAGGCCGCACCGGGATCCTGATAGGCGACGAAGGTGATGCCCTTGTTCTTCGCCTTGTCCGGACCGGGGTAGTCGGACTTGGCCTCGACGTCGATCTTCTGGTTGTGCTGCCAGTCGACGAACTTGTACGGGCCGTTGCCGATCGGCTTCTGCCCGAACGCATTGATGTCTTTGAACGCGACGTCGGGCAGCGGCTTGAACGGGGTGAACCCGAGTCCGAGCTTGAAGTCGATGTTCGGGTCCTTGAGGGCGACGGTGAAGGTGTAGTCGTCGACGACCTTCAGCCCCGACATGGTCTTGACGGTCGGATGCTCCGAGGCGACCTCGTCGTAGCCCTGGATCGGCTCGAAGAAGCTCTGCTGCTTCTGGGCGTTGGGCGTGTAGGCCCCGAAGTTCCAGGCATCGACGAAGTTGTGCGCCTTGACCTCGGTGCCGTCGTCGAACTTCCAGCCCTTCTTGATGGTGATGGTGTAGTTCTTGTTGTCCGTGGTCTCGAGCTTGTCGACCATCGCAGGCCTCGGGTTGCCCTGTGCGTCATAGGCATACAGGCCGGTGAACAGGGAGTCGACGACGCGTCCCCCGATGTTCTCGTTGGTCGTGGTGGTGATCAGCCCGGTCTCCGGCTCCCCGCCGTACACCCGGATGTACCCGTTGGAGTCGTCCGACGAACTCCCACATGCCGAGAGGACTCCGGCGGCCACCACGGCCGCACCCATCGCCACCCAGATTTTTCTCAACTTCACTCGCTATCGCCCTCCGAGGCACACCGGCGGTAACCGGATTTGATTCGACGCCAGAAGCTGCGGTCTGCGCCCCTGGCCGGAACTTGTCCATACGCTGCGCGGCAATTCGTGAATCACGCACGAAGGTTGGATGGGACGATCCTTAACGGATCCTGGCCGCAGGCTGTAAACCACTTGACCGGAAGGTAACAATACCGACCGGTACCCACCCCGTCGCGCCGAAGGGGAAACTTTCTTCTCTTTGCGAAAGACAATTTCGGACGTATCCCACAACTCCGACACGGCGCGATCGGCGACCCGCGCCTGCAACCAACATCCAACGTGACTACCCTCACAATGAGGACCTGGTGGCAGCCGGCGCACGCCCGGCTGTCCCTGCGCGAAGACGTTGCCGATCAGCGAAAGGCCAACCCAGATGACCACATCCGCATCCGAAACCGTTCCCGGTTATCCCCCGTCGGCGGAGTTCACGGCACAGGCCAACGGCACCGCCGAACTCTACGGTCAGGCGCAGGCCGATCGGCTCGAGTTCTGGGCGACCCAGGCCCGCCGCCTGGACTGGGACACCGACTTCGGCGAGGTCCTCGACTGGTCGGATGCCCCGTTCGCCAAGTGGTTCGTCGGCGGCAAGCTCAACGTGGCGGTCAACTGCGTCGACCGCCACGTCGCCGCAGGCAAGGGCGCGCGCGTTGCGATCCACTGGATCGGTGAGCCCGGCGATTCGCGCGACATCACCTACGCCCAGCTCAAGGACGAGGTCAGCAGGGCCGCCAACTACTTCACCGCGATCGGCTTGCAGGCCGGCGACCGGGTGGCCATCTACATGCCGATGGTGCCCGAGGCGCTGATCTCCATGCTCGCCTGCGCCCGCCTGGGCCTGACCCATTCGGTCGTCTTCGCCGGCTTCTCCGCCGGCGCGCTGCGCTCACGTGTGGACGATGCGCAGGCCAAACTCGTCATCACCACCGACGGCCAGTACCGCCGCGGCCAACCCACCCCGCTCAAGACTGCGGTCGACGACGCGCTGGGCACCGGCGCCGACGCCGCACCCTCGGTCGAGAAGGTCCTCGTCGTACGCCGCACCAACCACGACCCCGACCTCAACTGGGTGTCCGGCCGCGACGTGTGGTGGGACGACACCGTCGCCGAACAATCCCCCGAACACACCCCCGAGGCCTTCGACTCCGAACACCCGCTGTTTCTGCTCTACACCTCGGGCACCACCGGCAAACCCAAGGGCATCGTGCACACCTCGGGTGGCTACCTCACCCAGACGTCCTACACCTTCCATTACGTCTTCGACCACAAGGAAGGCCGCGACGTCTTCTGGTGCGGCGCCGACATCGGCTGGGTGACCGGACACTCCTATCTGGTCTACGGACCGCTGTCCAACGGCGCGACCGAGGTCGTCTACGAGGGCACCCCCAACTCCCCCAACGAACACCGACACTTCGAGATCATCGAAAAATACGGCGTCACAACCTATTACATCGCCCCGACGCTGATCCGCACCTTCATGAAATGGGGCCGCGAGATCCCCGACGCCCACGACCTCAGTTCCCTGCGGCTGCTCGGCTCGGTCGGCGAACCGATCAATCCCGAGGCCTGGAAGTGGTACCGCGAGGTCATCGGCGCCGGGCAGACACCCATCGTCGACACCTGGTGGCAGACCGAGACCGGCGCCATCATGATCTCCCCGCTGCCGGGCGTCACCGCCAGCAAACCCGGCTCGGCGATGACCCCGCTGCCCGGCATCTCCGCGAATATCGTCGGCGACGACGCCAAGCCGGTCGGCGCGGGCGAGCAGGGCTTCCTCGTCCTCGACCAGCCATGGCCGGCGATGCTGCGCGGCATCTGGGGCGACGAGGACCGCTTCCGCGAGACCTACTGGTCCCGCTTCGCCGAAGCGGGCTGGTACTTCGCCGGTGACGGCGCCCGCTACGACGCCGACGGCGCCCTGTGGGTGCTCGGCCGCGTCGACGACGTCATGAACGTCTCCGGTCACCGCATCTCCACCGCCGAGGTCGAGTCCGCACTCGTCGGCCACTCCGGGGTCGCCGAGGCCGCGGTCATCGGCGCCGCCGACGCCACCACCGGCCAGGGCATCGTCGCCTTCGTCATCCTGCGCGAAGGCGTCGCCGACAGCGGCGACCAGCTCATCAAGGAGTTGCGCGACCAGGTGGCCACCGAGATCTCCCCGATCGCCAAACCCCGCGAGATCAACGTCGTCCCCGAACTCCCGAAGACCCGCTCGGGCAAGATCATGCGCCGCCTGCTCAAAGACGTCGCCGAGGGACGCGAACTCGGCGACACCTCCACCCTCGTCGACCCCTCGGTCTTCGAATCCATCCGCAGGCGCAAGGCCTGACCCCAGCTTCCCGTGGGCCACTCCGGTGGCACGCGGGTCGACGGTGCGCCACCGGGTACCCCCCACCCGGTGGCGCATCCGTGTGCGGCGTTCGGTGAGGTCGCACGGCACCGCCGGCGGGCCCGCATGGCAACATAAGCCCCACACCCCAGATACGGAGGATGCTGTGAGCCGAAACGAGAACGGCCGGTCTGCACCCGGAGAACGTCCGGTCCCCTCGATCCCCCTGTCCGATGCCGACCTCGGCCCCAAGGGCGAACCGAGCATCGGCAACCTGGTCAAGGATGCGACCGCGAGCGTGTCGACGCTCGTCCGTTCCGAGGTCGCGCTGGCCAAGTCCGAGCTGATCACCGAGGCCAAAAAGGCCGGCGCGGGCACCGGCGCCCTGGTGGTGGCCGGGGTGACCGCACTCTATGCGAGTTTCTTCTTCTTCTTCTTTCTCGCCGAGCTGCTCAGCGAGTGGCTGCCCCGATGGGCGGCCTTCCTCATCGTGTTCGGACTGCTCGTGATCATCACCGTCGGCGTGGCGTTCGCCGGCTACCTCTTCTTCAAGAAGGTCCGCGGGCCGAAGAAGACGATCGAGACCGTCAAGGAGATCCCGACGGTACTGCCCAAGAGCAACCCGCCGGCCAAGAGCGGACGGCCGTCGGACCGGTCCAAGACGGCGGCACCCGACCCCGCGCTCGCGGTGACCACCGAGGACCATCCGCAGATCCCGCCCGCCCGCGAAGGCTGAGCGGTGGCCGCACCCGACCCGTCGAGTGTCCGGCTACCCGGCGTCTGGCGCCACCTCGACGTGCGGGCGAACGGCTTGCGCTTTCATGCCGTCGAGGTCGACGAGCCGGTCGCGGACCGGCCGCTGGTGCTGTTGCTGCACGGCTTCGGTGAATTCTGGTGGAGCTGGCGACACCAGCTCGCCGCACTCACCGAGGCCGGCCACCGCGCGGTCGCCGTCGATCTGCGCGGTTATGGTGACACCGACAAACCGCCCCGCGGCTACGACGGTTGGACCCTCGCCGGCGATACCAACGCGCTGATCCGGGCACTCGGATACACCGAGGCCACCCTCGTCGGACATGCCGACGGCGGCCTGGTCTGCTGGGCGACGGCAACCCTGCATCCGCGTGCGGTGTCACGGATCGCGGTGCTCGCCTCACCCCATCCGCGGGCGCTGCGCCATGACGTGCTGGTGCGCCGGCACCAGCGCGCGGCGTTCCTGCCGAACTTTCTGGAGAATCAGCTCCCGCGGTATGCGGAATCACGGCTGACCCGCCGCGACGCCGCCTTCATAGCCCGATACTTCGACCATCGCGGCGGCGCGTCGTGGCGCGCCACCGGTGACTATGCCGAGACCATCCGGCTCAATCGCTCGGCGATGCAGATCCCTTATGTGGCTCACTCGAGCCTGGAGTATCAGCGGTGGGCGTTCCGGTCCCAGTTCCGGCCCGACGGCTTCCGGTTCATGCGTCTGATGCATCGCCGCCTGCACATCCCTGCGCTGGCCGTGCGCGGCGCCGACGATCCGTTCATCACCGACCACGCGGTGCGCGCGAGCAGCCAATGGGCCGAGGCGCTCGATGTCCGCACGATCGAGGGCAGCGGTCACTTCGTGCATCAGGAGCAGCCCGACGCGGTCAACGCAGCACTCCTGGAGCTGTTGAAGACCTGAGCGGCCGGTCACTCCCGGACGCACGCCCCCGTCGACACGGGCGCGTAGCGGCCCTGCGCGCGGGTCAGATCCTGTTGGACGAGCGACGCGGTCAGCACATAGCCGGTCTCGTCGGCGGCGTTCTCCGACGTCGCGAACACCACTCCGAGAACCTCGCCGGCCGAATTGATCATCGGCCCACCCGAATTGCCCTGCCGGATGATGCCACGCACGGTGTACACCTCGCGGGTGACCTGCTGGTCGCGATAGATGTTGGCGGTCGGCAGCTCTCTCATGTCGCGCACCCGCACGGCGGTCGCCCGGAACGGTCCGGCCTGCGGGTAGCCGAGGACGATGGCGTCGGCGCCGGTCGTCGCGGCATGCGGGGCGAATCGCAGCGGCGTCGCGGCCATGCCGTCGACCCGCAAGATGGCGATGTCGTTAACACTGTCGAAGAGCACGACGTCGGCGTCGTAGGGGGTGCCGTCGGACTGCTCTGCCTGCAGCCGCGAGGTACCGGCCACGACGTGGGCGTTGGTCATGATCAGATCCGGCCCGACGACGAATCCGCTGCCCTCGAGCGCCTGCTGGCATCGGCGGGCCTCGCCCTCGATCTTGACCACGCTGGGCCGCGTCTGGGACACCACCGGCAGATTCAGCAGCGCCGGATCCGGGGGCGCGACCGGACCAGGGGTGGTGCTCGGGATGACACCGTCGAGTCGGGAATGCTCGAGCAGACGCCGGAATTCGTCGGCCGGCTTGGCGGCCAGCCAGTTCGGCGCGGCGCCGTCGACGGCACCGAGCACCGTGGAATCGTCGATCGCCTTGGTCAGCGCCGGCGAGTGGGAATTGGCCAGCAGCGTGCCGACCAGCCACATCGCGATCAGCGCGGCCACGGCCTGCAGGACCAGTCCTACGCCACTGTCGACCGCGCGCAGCTCCGGCGAGCGGATGCCGCCACGCGCGGCATGCCCCAGGATCATGCCCGCGATCTCACCGACCACGACCAGCCCGATCAGCACCCCGACGGCCGCGACGAGCTGCATCGACGAATCATCGATGTGCGAGATGACATGTGGCACAAGAAGAATCCCGGCAAACGCGCCGAGCAGAACGCCGAGTACCGCCAGCGCGGAGGCCACCGCACCCTGCCGGAAGCCACTGATCGCCGCGATCACGGTGACCACGACGACCACGAGGTCGACCCACGCCGAGCCGCTCACCGCGTCTCCGGCCCGTCGGCACCGGTCCGGCCGCCGGGTCGCTCGCCGGGCGGTCTCGCGTCGGCCGGCCGCTCATCGAGCGGTCTGTCGTCGAGGGTGGCCTGAGCGGGATCGGGGGCCGCCAAGCCGGACTCCTGCGGGCTGCCTGCCCGCCGGATCATCTCGTCGAGGGGCCGCACGTCGTCGGTGTCCCACGGCACATCCCACCCGGATGCCGCACTGATCGCCGAGATCAGTCCGCCGGTGAAACCCCACACCAGCAAGCCGTCGACAAAAAATGCCGGGCCCTGGTAGGCGCGCGCACCGAGCACCGAACGCCGCACCTGGAACCGGTTCTGCGGGGCGAGCAGTTCACGCATGTTGACGCGAGCGACCCGTGCCGTCTCCCCCTCGTCGACTACCCGCACCGGGCCGGGTTCGCGCCAATGCGCGATCACCGGCACCACGTCGAATCCGGACGGCGGGACGGGGAAGCTGGGCAGGGCCGCGACGACGTCGACACCGTTCGCGGCGAGTCCGGTCTCCTCGTCCGCCTCGCGCAATGCGGTGCCGACCGGATAGTCGTCGCCGGGGTCGAAGCCGCCGCCGGGGAAGGCGACCTGCCCGCTGTGCTGACGCAGCGTCGATGCGCGTTCGGTGAGCAGCACCTCGGCGTCGGCGGGCAACCCGCCCGGGTAGTCCGGGTCGGGGTCCCATGAGCCAGACACGAGTATCAGCACCGCCGCCGCCCGGCGGTCCCGGTTGAGCATGGCCATCCAGCGCGTCCGGTCGCCGCCGCGGTTGGCGACGATGTCGCTGACCGCTGCGACGTTGTCGGTGAGTCGACGCATCCACGGCGGGATCTGCTCGCGGGCGAGCAACGGCCCGACGTGCGGTTCGGTGGTCGGCGACCCATCGGAGTCGCGGACGCTCACGTGGCGACCCCCGTCGCCGCGCGCACCTGGTCGGCGATCTGTTGCGGATCATCGAACACCATCGGCGCCACCTTCGCGACACTCCCGTCGGCCCGCACGATGATCGTCGACGGGAACACCCGCGGCGCCTTCAACGCCGCCGCCACCTGCCCGTCGGTGTCGAGCACCACCGGCAGATGCACGCCCAGCTCAGACAGGAACCGCAGCACCAGATAGGGATTGCCCGCACCCTCACGCGCGTGGACGGTCAGCACCGTGACGGCCGGCCCGGCCCGCTGCGCGTACTCGGCGAGAACCGGCAGCTCGTTGCGGCACGGCTGACACCACACCGCCCACATGTTGATCACCAGGGGCTTGCCTGCGGTCCCGGCGCCCACGTCGTAGGGGGCTCCCGTCGCGAGACAGGGCGCACTCACCCCGGCAAGCACCGCGGCCGGGCCCGGGGTCGCGCCGCCGACCTGCGGGCACCGGTCGATCGCCGCGTCCCGGCGCGCCTGGCTCAGTTGCGCGTCGTCGACCTGCGCGTCGGTCGCCGACAACGCCCCCGACGGCCGGACCTGTTCGGCTGCCCCGCCGGTCGTCGAGTCGCCACGCGGCCAGATCGCGACGACCAGGGCGATGACGACGACGAAGAACACCAGCGTCCAGCGCGCGGCCGGCGGAAAACGCGAACCACGTCGGCGCGACGGGCGAGGCGACGGCTCGCCTGGTTCGGGGTTGTGATCGTCATCCACCTCGCCGGATTCGGCGGTGCCGTGATCGGTGGGCATCACGCGGTGATCCCCGCCAACGCGAGCAGATGGTCGGTCTCGGGGCCCTTGACGAGTGCGGCGGCGGCCGCCTTGTCCATCGGTCCGGTACCGACCGCGGGACAGTCCCTGGCCAGGATGCACACCCCGCATGCCGGTTTGCGGGAATGGCAGACCCGGCGGCCGTGGAAGATGACGCGGTGTGACAGGTCGGTCCACTCTTTGCGTTCGATCAGTTCACCGACCGCATGTTCGACCTTCACCGGATCGGTTTCGGCCGTCCATTCCCACCGCCGCACGAGGCGGCCGAAATGGGTGTCGACGGTGATGCCCGGCACGCCGAAAGCGTTGCCCAGCACCACATTTGCAGTCTTGCGGCCGAATCCGGGGAGGGAGACCAACTCTTTGAGGGTGTGCGGTACCTCGCCGTCGAATCGTTCGACGAGTGCCTGGCCGAGCCCGATGATGGAGCTCGTCTTGTTCCGGTAGAAGCCGGTGGTCCGGATCAACTCCTCGAGTTCGGTCCGGTCGGCCTGCGCGTAATCCAGCGCGGTGCGGTACCGCGCGAACACCGCCGGGCTCACCTGGTTGACCCGTACATCGGTGCATTGTGCGGACAAGATGGTGGCCACCGACAGTTCGAGCGGCGTGGTGAAGTCGAGTTCGCAGTAGACGTGCGGAAAGGCAACCTCGAGCGTCCGGTTCATCCGGCGTGCGCGACGGACGAGTCCGAGGTGGGTTTCGGTCTTCGCCGGCACCACCACCGGGGCCCCGTTCTGGGCCGACACCGCTGTCTTGCGCACGCTCACCCGACCAGGTTAGCGATGCGCCGCCCGTATCCGCGCCGCACGGCCGAAGTCGACGGCCCGCCCGCTTTGGTCACAAGTGGGTCACCGCGGCCGTTCCGGTTGGGAAGTCGGGTCCCCCATTGTGTTTACTGGTGGCCATGCAAGGACTCGCCGTGCTGCTGTTCCCAGCTGTGCTGATGCTCTTCGCCCTCGGTATGGAGAAGGTCCAGTCCTGGACCGATCGGGTTACCGTCAACCGCGACAACGTCGAGGAATTCCTCCAGTCCGCCGACCAGCAGCACGTCGACACGCTGGCGCGCGAGGGCATGCCCGCCGCGTTGGACGAGTTGCGCAACCGCCGGGCCGGCTGACCGAGGCGAAGACACTCCACGCTTTGCGGAGCCCGTGACCCATTCAACACTTATGCTGAGTGCGAGAGTAGCGTTGCACAGGGTGTGCCGAACCGGCGCGCCACTGGTTTTTGAGTGAGAAGGGACTCCTTGGTGGAGGAAGTACTGGCGCGGGCAGGCATATTTCAGGGCGTCGAGCCCTCTGCCGTCGCGGCACTGACCAAGCAGCTTCAGCCCGTCGACTTTCCGCGCGGACATGTCATCTTCCACGAAGGCGAACCCGGCGACCGGCTGTACATCATCCTGTCGGGCAAGGTGAAGGTCGGCCGTCGCTCACCCGACGGTCGGGAGAACCTGCTGACGATCATGGGTCCGTCGGACATGTTCGGCGAGCTGTCCATCTTCGACCCGGGGCCACGGACCAGCTCGGCGACGACGGTGACCGAGGTCCGCGCGGTGTCGATGGACCGTGACGCGCTGCGCGCCTGGATCAAGGACCGCCCGGAGATCGCCGAGCAGCTCCTGCGCGTACTGGCCCGCCGCCTGCGTCGCACCAACAACAACCTGGCCGACCTGATCTTCACCGACGTGCCCGGTCGCGTGGCCAAGCAGCTGTTGCAGCTGGCCCAGCGGTTCGGCACGCAGGAAGGCGGCTCGCTGCGCGTCACCCACGACCTCACGCAGGAGGAGATCGCCCAGCTCGTCGGCGCCTCGCGCGAGACCGTGAACAAGGCGCTGGCCGACTTCGCCCAGCGCGGCTGGCTGCGCCTGGAGGGCAAGAGCGTGCTGATCGCCGATTCCGAGCGACTGGCCCGCCGCGCGCGCTGACGCCTCGTCGTCGAAGTTCGTCCGTGGGTTTTGGGTTCGTTCCCCGGAAGTTTCTGGGGAGCGAACCGAGAAGTGGGGGAAGAAACATTCTTCCCCCACTTTTTGCGTCCCCACGTATTCCGGGCTAGAGCTGCCGCAGGTACTCCAACTGCGCCTTGACCGACATCCGCGCGGCCGGCCACAGCTTCTTGTCGACGTCGGCGTAGACCCGTTTGACAACCTTCATCGGCTTGGCCTGCTTTGCCGACACACCCATCTCGTCGAGGGCCGCCTGGATCTGGTCGATGCGCTCCTCGCGGTGCGCCTTGTAGTAGCGCGCAACGGGCTCGAGCACCGGATGATCGGGACCGTGCGCGGGCAGCAGCATCGCGTCGGCGCCGTCGACGATCAGCCGGTTGAGTGAGCCCAGGTAGTCGCGCAGGCTGCCGTCGGACGGGTCGATGACGGTGGTGCCGCGGCCGAGGATGGTGTCGCCGGTCAGCATGGCGCGCTGCCCATCGTGGTCGACGAGGAAGCTGACCGAATCGCCGCTGTGTCCAGGGGTGAACAGCACGGTGATGCTCAGCCCGGCGACCTCGATGACCTCACGATCGCGCAGCGGCTCGGCGTCCCGGCAGTGTGCGGACAACCGGGCCCGCGTCGGCGCGCCGGTCCGCTTGGCCAGCGCGTCGATGGCCCCGGTGTGATCGAAGTGCCGGTGCGTGATCAGGGTCAGCACGATACCGGGTTGGCGCGCAACCCTTTTCACGTGCTTCTTGTGCCGTGGCGGTCCCGGGTCGACGACGACGCACTCGGCGCTGCCGGGGGCACGCAGAATCCAGGTATTGGTGCCGTCGAGTTCCATCACCCCCGGGTTGTCGCACAGCAACACCGACGCGAACGGGGTCACCGCACGCAACTGTCCATAGGCCGGATGGCTCGGGCCGGGCTCCGAACCGGTTGCGGTATCGGGGGTGTCGTCGGCGGGGTCCGTCATGAGGCCAGGGTAATCCCGGGGCCGATCGGCCCGTGATCAGGCTCACCCGGTGACCGAGTCGCTCACGCAGTGATCAGGTCATATGACAGTTTCGCCACCATCACGACGACGACCACCAGCAACACCCACCGCACGAAGGCGCTGCCACGGCCCAGTGCCATGTGCGCACCGATCTGCGCGCCGATGACGTTACCGAGCGCCAGCATCAGCGCGAGTGGCCAGAGCACGTGCCCTTGCGCGGCGAAGACCACCAGCGCACCGAGATTGGTGCCGGTGTTGATCACCTTGGCCATCGCCGAACTCGTCAGGAAGTCGGTGCCCACGAGGGCGGTCAGCGTGATGATGAGGAAGGTGCCGGTGCCCGGACCCATCACCCCGTCGTAGAAGGCGACCACGACGCCGGCGATCCCGAGTCCACACAGCATCGACGCCCGTGATCGTGGTTGCGCCGCACCGGATCCGAATCCGGGTCTCAGCGCCACGAAGAGCCCGACGGCCACCAGCATGGCCAGCACGATCGGCGTGAAGACCTCGGTGGGCAATCGGCTCGCGACGAATGCCCCCGCGCCGGAAAACGCCATGGCGCAAGCGAATACCGGCACCAGCCGACGCCACGGCAAGGGCACCGAACGGGAGTAACGCCACGCCGCCGATGCTGTCCCCACCACGGCGGCGACCTTGTTGGTGGCCAGCGCCGAGGCGGGCAGGATGCCGGGCTGCCCGATCAGCAATGCCGGGATGAGGATCAGTCCCCCACCGCCGACGACGGCGTCGACCCAGCCCGCGGCCGCCGCCGCGGCAAAGAGCGCCGCGACGACCCCGGCGTTCACCGATCGGCGACCTCGACGATGACCTCGACCTCTACCGGGGCGCCCATCGGGAGTTCGGCGACGCCGACCGCGGAGCGGGCGTGCACCCCCGCCTCGCCGAAGACCTCACCGAGCAGATCCGAGGCGCCGTTGAGCACACCGGGCTGTCCGGTGAAGCCGGGTGCCGACGCGACGAATCCGGTCACCTTCACCACGCGCACTATCGAATCCAGCCCGACGAGACCGTGAATGGCCGCCAGCGCGTTGAGCGTGCATTGCCGTGCCGCCGCGGTGGCCTGCTCAGGCTTCACGACGCCCTCGGCACCAGGTGCGACCTTGCCATGGACCTGCAATACGCCCGCGACGAAGGGCAGTTGCCCCGAGGTGTACACCAGGTTCCCCGAGCGCACGGCCGGCGCATAGTTGGCCACTGGTGTGGGCGCCGGCGGAAGTTCGACGCCGAGTCCGGCGAGCCGTTGGGTCCAGGTGGTCACTGTCGATCAGCCCTTCGGTCGCTTCAGGTAGGCGACGTGCTGTTCGCCGGTGGGTCCGGGCAGCACACTCACCAGCTCCCAACCGTCGGCACCCCACTGGTCGAGGATCTGTTTGGTGGCGTGGGTCAACAACGGAACCGTCACATACTCCCAGGCGGTGGCTTCACTCATGGGCCAAGCCTAAGCCATCGCACCGACCGGGCCCCAGGAGGGAATCGGGAGAAGTCCTATCCGGTCCGACCCCACCGATGGGGTCAGTCGATATGGTGAACCGGTGGTGCACGACACGCCCGCGGGCGAGAAGACGCCCGGTGACCGGCAGAGCCGAACCGGACCAGACGGATCCGCAGCGCGCGACGCGGATTCGACGGCGGCGCGAGCCGCCCTCGATGACCCCGCGGCGCGAGCCCTCCTCGATGACCCTGCGGCGCGCGCCGCCCTCGATGACACCGAGGCGGTGACCGCACCCGACGTCTGGCCGGACGCGGCCGCCAAGGCGCGGCTGCACTTCGTCTCCGGCAAGGGCGGCACCGGCAAGACGACCGTCGCCGCCGCACTGTCGCTGGCCCTGGCGGCCTCGGGCAAGCGGGTACTGCTGGTCGAATGTGAAGGGCGTCAGGGCATCGCCCAACTCTTCGACCGGCCCCCGTTACCGCCGACCGACACCCGCGTCGCGACCGCCGAGGGCGGCGGCGAGGTGTCGGCGCTGGCGATGGACATCGAACACGCGCTGCTGGAATACCTCGACATGTTCTACAACCTCGGATTCGCGGGGCGCGCGATGAAGCGCATCGGCGCCATCGACTTCGTCACGACCGTCGCCCCGGGCCTGCGCGATGTGCTGATCACCGGAAAGATCAAGGAACGCATCATCGCGACCGACAAGAAGGGCGTGCGGCGCTACGACGCCGTCGTCGTCGACTCGCCACCGACCGGCCGTATCGGCAGTTTCCTCGACGTCACCAAGGCCATGGCCGATCTCGCCAAGACCGGTCCGATCCGCAATCAGAGCGAGGGAGTGGCCCGGCTGCTGCATTCGGAGGAGACCACGATCCACCTCGTCACCTTGCTCGAGGCGATGCCGATCACCGAGACCATCGAGGCGGTCGAGGAGTTGCGCGGCAAGAACCTGCGCGTCGGCAGTCTCGTCATCAACCGGGTGAATCCGCTACATCTGCCGGCCGATCAGATCGATCGCATCGCCGAGGGCGACGTCGACGCACAGCGGGTGGCGGCCGGCCTGGCCGATGCGGGGATCGAGGCGAGCGAGTCCGAATTCGCCGGCCTGCTCACCGAGACCATCGAGCACGCTTCGCGGCTGCAGGCGCAGCAGGTGGCCAAAGCCCAACTCGACGAGGTCGAGGTGCCGACACTCGAATTGCCCACTCTCGGCGAGGGGATCGATCTGGGCGGTCTCTACGAACTCGCCGATCTGCTGCAGAAAGCGGGCGTGTGATGCCTCTCGACCTCAAGATGGGCTCGGTGCTGGCCGACCCGCAGACGCGGGTGGTCATCTGTTGCGGTTCCGGTGGCGTCGGCAAGACGACGACGGCCGCGGCGATGGCGCTGCATGCCGCCGAGCACGGCCGCACCGTCGCGGTACTCACCATCGATCCGGCGAAGCGACTGGCGCAGTCACTGGGCATGAGTGAGCTGACCAACGATCCGCAGCCGGTCGAGATCGAGGGCAGCGGATCGCTCGACGCGATGATGCTCGACATGCGCCGCACCTTTGACGAGATGGTGCTGGAGTATTCGACGCCCGAGCGGGCCGCCTCCGTCATGGAGAATTCCTTCTACCAGACAATCGCCGAATCCTTCTCCGGCACACAGGAATACATGGCGATGGAAAAACTCGGCAAATTGCTGGAGACCAACCGCTGGGACCTGATCGTCGTCGACACCCCGCCGTCGCGCAACGCACTGGACTTCCTCGACGCACCTCAACGCCTCGGCTCGTTCCTGTCCGGACGGCTGATGAAGGTGCTCGTCGGCGGCGGCCGCGGGGTGGGCCGGATGGTGACCGGCGCGATGAGCCTGGCGATGCGTGGCGTCTCCACGATCATCGGCGGCGACATGCTGCGCGATGTCGCGACCTTCGTACAATCCCTGGACTCGATGTTCGGCGGTTTCCAGGATCGCGCCCTCAAGACCTACGAACTCCTCAAACAGCCCGGCACGCTGTTCGCGGTGGTCGCGGCCGCCGAGCCGGATGCGCTGCGCGAGGCCGCGTTCTTCGTCGACCGGCTCTCCACCGAATCGATGCCGCTGGCCGGGCTGATCCTCAATCGCACGCACCCCAACCTCGCGGGGATCTCCGAGGAGGCCGCGCGGGTGGCGCTGGACAAGACCGACGACGACCTCACACGCGGTGTGCTGCTGGTACACGCCGAGCGGGCGGCGACAGCCAAACGCGAGGTGCATCTGCTGGGCCGGTTCACCTCCGCGCATCCGCGGGTGCCCATCGTCGGCGTCCCGTCCCTGCCGTTCGAAGTGGCCGACCGTACCGCCCTGCGCGCGGTGGCCGAACAGATCACCGGACGCGGCTAGGCCGCAACACACGACATCACCGGCCAGGGACTCCCGGCCGGTGATGTGGGCCCCACGCTCCGCTCAGCCCGCAGCGCGCTGCCGACGGCGCTGGGCCTCGAAAAACGATGACCACGAAGTGACTTCGGGATGCTGCCGCAGCAGCGCCCGGCGTTGACGTTCGGTCATCCCGCCCCAGACCCCGAATTCCACCCGGTTGTCGAGCGCGTCGGCGCCGCACTGCAGCTGCACCGGGCAATGACGGCAAATGGTCGCCGCCTTGCGCTGCGCGGCGCCCCGCACGAACAGGTCATCGGGGTTCTCGCCACGGCACCTGGCCTGCGACACCCAGGTCAACCGCGCCTCATCTACCGATACTGCCGCTGTCGCCATCGCTTTCGCCCCTGTCTGTCGTGGTCCGCGGTGACCGCGTCACCGCCTCGACTGCAACCCGCCTACCCAGCCCGCCACCGGTACAAGCGTGATAACTCCGGCACTCTGCTGAACTGCTGTTAGGTGAGTCACATTCTGCCCTCAATCTAGGGATCTGTGCATGCGAAGGCAAGTGCTGAGCGCGAAAAACTGGCACAACCGTGCAGACTTTTCACAAAGTGCCTGGTGGCACCGTCCGCCGACTCGTGTCCGCCGCCGCAAGGGCGGGGTGCGGGGTTGTCGAGGAAATCACACGTATCCTGTCGGGGTGCCGATCTCGAAGAAGCTTGGGCCGCTTGCTGCCGCCTGTGTGTTGGCCGGCGTTCTCGTCGCCGGACTCCTCTATCCGGTGGCCAGCGGAGTGGGACTCGCATCCAACCGCGCGGCCTCGACGGTCGAGAACGTCTCCTCCGAGTTGCTGAACGGAACCCTGCCGCAGGTCTCGACGATGACCGACGCGGACGGCAATCCGATCGCGCTGCTGTTCGATCAGTACCGCTATCAGGTCGGCTACAACGACATCTCCCCCGACATGATCGCCGCGATCATCTCGATCGAGGACCGACGCTTCCTCGAGCACGACGGCGTCGACTGGAAGGGCACCATCCGCGCGGCCCTCAAGAACTCGTCGTCCGGCGAGGTCCAGCAGGGCGCATCGACGCTGGATCAGCAGTACATCAAGAACTACCAACTGCTCGTCCTCGCCCGCACCGAGGCCGAGCGGCAGGCCGCGACCGAGACCACCCCCGCCCGCAAGCTGCGCGAGGTCCGGATGGCGCTGACGATGGAACAGTCGCTGACCGAACAGGCCAAGCGCAAAGGTTTCTCCGACGCCGCCGCCAAGCAGGAGGCCAAGAAGCAGATCGTCACGCGGTATCTCAACGTCGTACCGTTCGGCAACAACGCCTACGGCATCGAGGCCGCGTCGCAGGTCTATTTCAACAAGCACGCCAAGGATCTCGCCGTCGAGCAGGCGGCGTTGCTGGCCGGCATGGTGCAGTCGAGCAGCGCGCTCAACCCCTACACCAATCCGGAGGCCGCACTCACCCGGCGCAACACCGTGCTCGACACGATGATCCAGAACTTTCCCAATCGGCGCGACGAGTTGGTCGCGGCCAAGGCCCGGCCGCTCGGGATCGTCCCGAATCCCAACATCCCGACCCAGGGATGCATCGGAGCCGGCAACAACGGATTCTTCTGCGATTACGCGCTGCAGTTCCTCGCCGAGAACGGGGTCTCGCGCGACTCGGTGATGCGTGGCGGCTACATCATCAAGACATCCCTTGACCCCGACGTGCAGCGTTCGGTGCAGCATGCGGTGCAGACCCAGGCCGATCCGCACGCCGACGGGGTCGCCAGCATCATGAGCGCGATCCGGCCCGGCAACACCGCCCATCCCGTCCTCGCGATGGCCTCGAGCCGCAACTACGGTCTCGATCAGAGAGCCGACGAGACCGTACAGCCACAGCCGTTCTCACTGGTCGGCGACGGCGCGGGCTCGGTGTTCAAGATCTTCACCACGGCCGCGGCGATGGAACAGGGCCTCGGCACCGGTTCGTCCATCCCGGTGCCACCCTTCCTCGCCGTCCAGGGGATGGGCAGCAGTGGCGGCTCCAACGGCTGCCCGGCGACCAGTTATTGCGTCAAGAACGACGGCCGCTATCCGGCGACCCTGCCGATCACCGAGGCGCTCGCGCAATCCCCGAACACCGCGTTCGTGGGTCTGCTGCAGCAGACCGGAGTGAAACCGACGGTCGACATGGCCGTTCGGCTCGGCTTGCGCTCCTACAACACACCTGGCACCTCCGGTGACGGCAACAAGTCCATCGCGCAGTACGTCAAGGACGGCAATTTCGGGTCGTTCACCCTCGGCCCGTTCCCGGTCAACGGGCTGGAACTGTCGAATGTGGCCGCCACCTTGGCTTCCGGCGGGGTCTGGTGCCCGCCGAACCCCATCGGGTCGATCAGCACGATCAAACGCGACGAGAACAGCAACGCCATCCCGGGCCCGGACGGCAAGCCGGTGTTGACCGCCGTTCCGTTCAATGCGACGGGGTGTCAGCGTGTCGTCGAAGAGGGTCTGGCCAACACGTTGGCCAACGCCATGAGTCACGACGATCGGGGTGGCGGCACCTCGGCGGCCGCGGCCGGCTCCACCGGCTGGAATCTGCCGGTCTCGGCGAAGACCGGTACCACCGAGGCCCACCGTTCGGCAGCCTTCCTCGGTTTCACGAACAACATCGCCGGCTCGGTGTACTCCTACAGCGACGGCCCCAATCCGGAGGGCATCTGCACCAGCCCGCTGCGTTCCTGCTACGACGGCAACCTCTATGGCGGAATGGAACCCGCCCGCACCTTCTATTCGGCGGTTCTCCCGGTCGCCAACAAGTTCGGTCCCACGGCGCTGCCCCCACAGGATCCGAGATACGTGGCGGGCAACAGCCGTGGCCGAATCCCGAATGTCACCGGCCTGACGGCCAGTGACGCCACCTCGCGGCTTCAGGGCGCAGGTTTCAAGGTCTCCACGCTCGAGATCGACTCACCGCGTCCGCAGGGCACCGTGGTGTTCACCGCACCGTCGGACTCGGCGCTGCCCGGCAGCACCATCACCATCTATGTGAGCAACGGCCGTCACGACCAGGGTCAGGGCAACGGTCCGACGCAGACCACGGTGCAGGTCCCCGGCGTCGGGCCGGTCGTGATCGATCTCCCCGGCTGATCGCCGGAACCGCCGGTGGGCGTCCACGGGTATTCTGAGGCAATGTCCATCCTCGATTCGACCCTGTCCCAGCGTCTCGCAGGTCACCTCCCCACGTCGACGACTGCACGGACACTGGCCGCCGGCGCGGGGCTGGCCACGGCCGGTCTGCTCTATTCGACGGTGATCGAACGTAACGCGTTCACGTTGCGTCACGCCACGATGGCGGTTCTCGAGCCGGGCGCCACCCCGTTGCGGGTGCTGCACATCAGCGACCTGCACATGATGCCCGATCAGCGGCTGAAGCAGGCGTGGGTATCCGAACTCGAGGCGCTCGAACCGGATCTGGTGATCAACACCGGCGACAATCTCGCAGACCCGCGTGCCGTGCCCGCCGTCATCCAATCCCTCGGCGGACTCCTCTCACGCCCAGGGATCTTCGTCTTCGGATCCAACGACTACTTCGGCCCGAAGCCCAAGAACCCGTTCACGTACTTCCAGACCGAACACAAGCGGACGCATGGGGAGCCACTGCCCTGGCAGGATCTGCGGGCCGCCTTCGTCGAACGCGGCTGGCTCGACGCAACCCACACCGTGCGTGAACTCGAGGTCGGCGGAGTGCGGGTGGTGGCCGCCGGCGTCGACGACCCCCACATCGAACGCGATCGGTATGACACCATCGCCGGCCGTCCCAATCCATTGGCGCAGCTGCGTCTGGGTCTGACCCACTCGCCCGAGCCGCGGGTACTCGATCGGTTCGCCGACGACGGCTACGACCTCGTGCTGGCCGGACACACCCACGGCGGACAGTTGTGCCTGCCGTTCGTGGGTGCACTGGTCACCAACTGTCATCTCGACCGATCTCGCGTGAAGGGCCCCTCCAACTGGGGTTCGACGATGAAGCTGCACGTCAGTGCCGGACTGGGGACGTCGCCCTACGCCCCTGCCCGATTCTGCTGCCGCCCGGAGGCGAACCTGCTCACCCTCACGCCGGTCTCACACGGTGACGCCGAGTTCGACGAGGATCACTCGCTCCCGGAGTTGGCCACCGAGGCTCGTTGAGTGCGCTGGTAGTCGGCTCCGAGACCCTTGCGCGGGTCACACCAGCCCGAGCTTGTGCGCCCGGCGCACCGCGTCACGCCGGGACTTGACGTTGAGCTTGCGATAGATGGCCTTGAGTTGGGTACGGATCGTGTTCTCCGAAACCATTCGTGCACTGGCAATTTCGGCGACCGTCAGATCCGACGGGAGATCACGGAGAATCGCCCGCTCGCGGGGCGTCAACTGTTGGATGACGGGGCCCTCGGCATCATCGACCGGTCCCAGTGCGTCGGCGATCGGTGCGGCGAATGCCTCAGAGGTCCCCAGTCGGCCACCCATGGACGTCAACAACGCGCTCACCTCGACGGGCGCCTGGAGAAAAGGACGTCGTGCGTCGATACGCTCGCCGAGTTCGAGTGCGGCGAGCAACTGTTCGACGGCGGCCGGGGTCCTTCTCATCCGTTGCAATGCCACCACGGCCAGCAGATGGGCCCACAGCTGCAGGTAGTCCTGCGAGGTCGACGAATTCTGCACGATGGTCAAGGTGCCCGCCGCATCCCCGCTGATGAGCCGGTGCGCGGCAGCCACGACCTCGACGTCCCCGGCGGTGAGGATGTGTCGTGATCGATCGGCGATCTCGGCCAACCACTCGGCGTCACACGCGTACACGGCCTCGGCGAGTTCGGAGACGACGAACACGACATAGGCCTGCGGAGCAACCATATCGAGGTCGAATTCGTCCCAGACGCGGGCGGTGGCCGCCCGCATCACGCGGTGATCGCCGGTACCGAGATGTGTACGGTAGGCCGCGAGCAATCCCCGGCCGAGCGCCGCGTGGGGCGCAACATCACCACTGATCCGACGTTCCAAGGCCAGGTAGACGTCGAGTTCGGTGTCGTCGGCTGCGCGCCACGCGGCCCACGCGCCGACGCCGTACGTGGCCGCCATCAGGGGTAGCCGCGTCCATCCGCACGTGGCCGCACTTTCCCTGGCGGCGCGCGCATACTCGCGCAGCCGCACGAAGTCTCCACGGCCGCCCGCCGTCAGCACGAGATGCGAGAGACAGTCGAGGGCGAGCAGCCGGTAGCCGCCGGCCTCCGCGAGTCCACGGGCTCGGGTCAGCACCGCATCGGCCCGGTCGTAATGGTCGTTGAACGCCAGGGCCTTTCCGGCGGCGGCGAGCGCGTAGGTGTGTACCGCGAGGCTCACCTCGTGGGAGGCGACCACGACGTCGAGGAGGCGGTCGATGTCCTGCCGGGGACCATGCCCCAGCACCGAACGCATGAGAAGCACGGTCGCGTGCAGGACCCGATGTGTGGAAGTGGACTCGCGCATCGGGTCGTCGCCGATGACCGCGAGCGCGCCGTCGAGAGTGCGGGCCCTTCCCGCGACGGCGGCGAGGGCGGCCGTCAGCAATACGACGTCGCGTCGGGCACCGAAATCGTCCGGCAACTTGGCCATCGCCTGGTCGACGAGATGCCCACTACCCTGCAAGGCCACCTCGAGACCGTGGTCGGTGATCGCACCGACGAGTCCTTCCCAGTCCTGCGCGCGCACCAGGTACTCGATCGCGGACTCAGGATGCTGGTTCTCTTCGGCCCACCGGGCCGCGGTGACAAAGTGGCGGCGCTGGGCGCTGAGGTCGCGGCGTGCGCCATCGGCGAGCAGATAGCCGCGCAGCAGGGCATGGTATCGGTAGGTCAGCGGGTCCGAACTCTCTTGCATGATGAGCAGATTCATCGCGACGAGCTCGTCGAGCACCCGTCCCGCGTCGTCGCGGCCGGCCAGCCGCACTGCCAGGTCGACGGTCACGTGGCCGGCGACAGCCGTCGCCCGCATGACGTCGAGGACATCGGTGGGCACACACGCGAGGATCTCGGCCACCAGATAGTCCGCGACGGGGCGGGCGTCTCCGGCGAACGACGTGAGGTACTCCCCGTAGCTCGTCGGGTCGTCGATACTCCGCAAAGCGATGGTGGCGAGCTGTAGCCCCGCCGCCCAGCCCTCGGTCCGGGTCAGCAGCACCCTCAGCCCGTCGTCGTCGATATCTAACTCGTTGCGTCCCAGCATTTCCCGTGCTTCGTCCGCGTTCAGCGACAGCGCGTCCGCCCGGAGCTGTGTCGCGGCACCCGCGATCACGAGCCGGCTCCAGCGGATCGGCGGATCCCACCGGCCCGCCAGGACCAGCTGCGCTCCCGGTACCGACTCCGTCATCCGGACGAGCGCCTCGGACTCCGGGCCGGACCGCAATTCATGGGCGTCGTCGATCATCAGCGTGAATTCGGACCCCGACGCGACGAGCATCTCCACGACGTCGTCGACCGCCGTCAGGCTTGCGTCGACCTGTATCTTCCCGAGACGCTCGGCCAGCTCCGGTTGGCCGGCCGATCCATAACCGGTCGACAGCGCCGTGACCACCTGCGTCCACAGACCCATCGCGACCCCGTCATGTGCGGCAAGGGTCATCCATGCCACCGGGCGATGACGGGTCACCAGCAGTCGGTGGCGTTGGGCGAGCAGAACGGTCTTCCCGTAGCCCGCCGGAGCCGACACCAACAGGATCTCTCGGCTCCACGCCGCATCGTCGACGAGGCGTGGACGGTCCACCACCGAGGCCGGAACAGTCGGTGGTGCATAGGTGGACATGAATTCGGCACGTCCGGTCGGCACGTAGATCATCGTGGCACATCTGGTGCGGATTCGCCCCGCTCTGGAAACTCGCGGCCAAAAACGCATTCACCCTCGGCGGGTGACGCCGACCCGGGACCGGTCGGGGATTCTGGAAATATCAGGAAAGGCAGGCGAGTACCGGTGTCCGATTATCGAATCACTCTGTGCGGCCGACTTTCCGGTCTCACTCTCGACGCGTTGACGAATGCCGACTACGTCGGTGTCGACGGCCCGAACACCATCGTCCACGCCGATCTGGGCGACAATGACCAGCTGCGCGAATTCCTCGCCACCCTCAATGATCTCGGCCTGACAATGGTCGAGATGCATGCCGGCGAGTGAATACAGTTCGTCGGCGAAGGTCATTCCCCGAAAACGAGGAAGGGACTGCGAACGATCGCAGTCCCTTCTCGCACCTCGTTTGCCGGGGCGATCAGTCGGCGAAGACCTCGCGCAGTTTCGCCTCCTCCTCATGCGAGAGGTTGGTCGACAGCAGCTCGGGTTTCTGCCCCGCGAATTCTTCGTGAACCCGGTCGAGCGTGGCGTCGGAGGTGAGCACGAACAACGCCGAGGTTCCCGGTGTCACCTTTTCGCGCACCGATCGGATGAAGTCGTCGTCGATCCCGACGTCGGTCAACGAGCCGGTGAGCGCACCGAGTCCAGCACCGACGGCGGCACCGAGGAGTGGAACGAAGAAGATCAGACCGAACAACAGTCCCCAGAACGCGCCGCCGAGCGCACCGGCGCCGGTCACGTTGTTCAGCTGAGTGGTCTTCGGCTTCTTCGCTCCCTCCGGCCAACTGATGACCGCCCCGTCGCGGACGGTGATCAGCTGCTGCTTCTGCAGGCTTTCCAACGTCGTGAGCGCTGTCTGCGCCCCGCTTTCGGAGGGAAACTTCCACACTGACAATGTCGCTGCGGTCACGAGATGAGTGTCCTTTCGTTGAGAGGTCCTGGCTCTGACCAGAATTGGCGGCGCACGATCAGGCGGTGCGCCAGGTGGCGACGGCCCAGATGACCACGAGATCCAAGGCGATCACGAGGATCGACCACCAGGGGTAATACGGCAGCCACAGAAAGTTCACGATGATGCTCAGCGCCGCGATGACGATGGCGAGCACCCGGGCCCAGGCGGCACCGGTGAACAGTCCGAGTGCGATCACGATGCCGATGATCGACACGATGATGTGGATCCATCCCCACGCGGTGAGATCCAGTTGGTAGGTGTACTGCGGCCCGGCGACGAACAACTTGTCGGTGGCCACCGCGGAAATGCCTTGAAGCAAGCCAAGTATGGCAGCGGTCAAGAGAAGAATCGCAGCGGCAAAGGAGGTTCCGAACGCAAAGCTGTTCCGTACCGGATGCTCGTCCGGGAGGTTGTGGGTGGTCATCATTCTCCGATCATCAAGGGTTCGGTCGTTGACAGATGCCGGCGGCCAACCGATACCGCCGTCAATGGGTGACTCCGAGAACAGAACGTCACGGCATCACCACGTTGAAGTCGACGTCGGGCGAGTCGGTGACGTCGATGATTCGTTGTCTGGCCGACATCTCGAGGTGGGCACAGCGACCTCCAACAGGTTGTGGCAACAGTTCTCTGCGTTATCGACTCTCCGCAATCGTTCCTCCGTGCGCATCACCCACCGTGGGTGATGATCACCGGATCACCTGCCGCGGGTGACGACAGCACCGCGCGGCCGCTCCCAGACTGTGCATCAGTGGTGCAGGTCCATGGGGGTACCGGCCATGGGTCACAGGGTGTCGACGCAACCGGGAGATGTGGTGCATTGCGAGATCGTGGTCGAGGGACCGGCACCGGAGTCGGCCGCCGCGTCCCCGACCGCGCTGACGATCACCACGCACGGTGATCGCACCATGCTCACGGGCGAGGTACGAGACCACTCCCAGCTGTACGGGGTGCTCGTCCAACTGGCCGAGCTCGGGATGCGGGTACTCGAGGTCACCACCGACCCACAGCGGTGACATCACCACGCCACCAGGACAATCCACGAAGACGAGGAGACACACATGGGTGCAACGATCGGCAGTCTGCTCCCGTTGGCGGTCGGGGTCGCGATCTCACCGATTCCCATCATCGCGGTCATCCTGATGCTGTTGAGCACACACGCGCGGGTCACGAGTATCGGATTCGCCGTCGGCTGGGTCGCCGGGATCGCCGTGGCCACGGTCATCTTCGTGTTCGTCGGCGGCGCGGTGAACGGTTCCACGGGCTCGGCCGCCGGATGGATCACGCTGGCCCTGGGAGTGCTGCTGCTCGCCGAGGGGATCCGCGAATGGCGCCACCGGGAATCCGACGGTTCGGTGCCGAAATGGATGTCGGCGATCGACGAGATGCGCACGGTCAGCGCGGTCGGCATCGGTTTCGCGCTCGCCGCGATCAACCCGAAGAACCTGATGATGTGTGCGGCGGCCGGGGTGGCGGTCGGCTCGGCGTCCCTGTCGGTCACCGACGAGGTGATCGCGGTGGTCGTATTCGTGGTGATCGCCGCGGTCTCCGTCGTGATCCCGGTGGTCGGTTACCAGATCGCCGCGGCGCGCCTCGCCGGACCGCTCGCCGCACTGAAGGCGTGGCTCCAGACCAACAACAAGTCCGTGATGGCCGTGCTGATCCTCGTCATCGGCGTGGTCCTGATCGGCAAGGGAATCGGTGCGGTGAGTTGACCCGTCACCTCGCCCGCCGGCGACCACGATATCGGCGGCCGACCGCCATCTCGCGGCCGACGCCGCGAGATGCGTTGTCGGGCTTCGTGACTGCGCTCTTCTCCATCCCCGAGGGTATGGCGTATGCCGCCATCGGGGGGTTCAACCCGGTCAACGGACTGTATTCGGGCATGGTCTCGACCCTCGTCGGCTCCGTATTCGCCCGCACCGTACTCATGGTCACCACCCTGACCAGTGCCATCGCCTTGTCGTCACAGAGTGTGCTGGCCGGGGCCGGACTCGATCCCCACGATGCCGGGAACATCGCGATGCTCACGATCACCGTCGGGGTCATCATGGCCGTTCTCGGCCTGCTCCGCGTCGGGGCGGCGATGAACTTCGTCTCCGGGGCGGTGATGACGGGTTTCACCGTCGGTATCGCCGTACAGATCGTCAGCGGCGTCCTCAAGGACGTCACCGGGTACTCGCCGCACGCCCACAACACCCTCGTGAAGTTCGTCGACGTATTCGCCCACATCGGCAGTTGGTCGTGGTCCGCGGTAGGGGTGGCTGCCGCCACCGTGGCCGCCTGGGCGGTGTTCCGCGTCATCAAACCGGTGGCGTCGCTGGCGACGCTGCTCGCTCTCGCGGCGGTGACCACGGTCGTGGCGGCCACCGGCATCGACGTCGAGACCGTCGGCGACATCTCCCGGATTCAGCGTCAACTCCCGCCGGTGACGCTGCCCGACGTCTCGCGGCTTCCCGATCTCGCGGTGGGCGCGTTCGCCATCGCGCTCGTCGCGCTGGCCCAGGCCGCCGGGATCTCCGGCTCGGTACCCAATCCGGGCGGATCGCGCCCGAACGCCTCGGGCGACTTCACCGCTCAGGGCATCGCGAACGTGGCCGGTGGATTCTTCGGCTCGTTGCCGACCGGTGGGTCTCTCTCGCGTACCGGTGTGGCCGTCTCGGCCGGTGCCCAGACCCGTTGGGCCGGCATCTTCGCCGGGATCTGGCTGGTCGTCCTCATCCTGATCGCCGGAAGCGCCGCCCAGATCATCCCGATGCCGGTCATCGGTGGGCTCCTCGTTGTCATCGGGGCCGAACTCATCACCGGGCGTGTCGCCGACATCATCCTGATCAGCAGCACCGCACCACTCAGTGCCGTCGCCATGGTGCTCACCTTCGCCGCCACCACCGCGCTCCCTCTGCAGGACGCGATCCTCGGCGGGGCGGCAATCTCGCTGGTGCTCTACTGCGTCCAAGCCGCCCGGGCGTCGCGGCTCGTGGCACTCGACCGCACCGACGACGGCCACTGGCACGTGGTCGATGTCCCGACAACCCTTGCGCCGGAACAGATCACGGTCCTGCACGACTTCGGGGTCGCGTTGTTCGCCGAGGTGCCCCGCATCGAGGAGCAGTGGCCGTCGATCCCGGCCGACGCCCACCGATGCGTACTCATCCTCAGCATGCGCACCCTCCCCGACGTCCCGTCCTCGACACTGCAGAAGATGCTGCGCCGCAAGACCGATCTGCTCCACGAACGGGGCGGGCGCCTCATGATCGCCGGTATCGGGCCGCAATTCCGGCGTGGACTCACCCGCGCCGGGATCGTCGAGACGATCGGCGCGCAGAACCTGTATCCCGCCGGCGGCGAGGTGTTCGACGCACTCGACACCGCGTATGCCGACGCGCAGCGGTGGCTGCGCGAAACCCACGCCCCTTGATCAGCATCATCCCCGGTACCGGGGCGAGAAAAGGAGAAGAACAGATGTGTACCCAACCCAAACCCCCCCACCGACATCACCGCCGAGATCAACCGTGACGCCGTGGCCCATTACGCGATGGACGACACCCGCGACTTCACCGACGCGAGCCGTGGGCTCATCGCCGAACTGCCCGGCGCCGTGCTCGCCGACGCCGACGGTTCGGTGGTGTTCGACCCGCACGACTTCGATTTCATCGACGACCGGGAATCGGCGCCCGACTCGGTCGATCCGAGCCTGTGGCGGCAGTCCCGGTTGATCACGCGCGGTGGCCTGTTCAAGGTCGCCGAGGGCCTGTATCAGGTCCGCAACAACGACATCGCCGATCTCACCATCGTCGAGGGCACGGACGGCCTGATCGCCATCGACTGCATGGCCGGTGTCGAATCGGCAAGGCAGGGCATGGCTCTCATCCGCGAGCACGTCAGCGACAAACCCGTCGTCGCGGTCATCTACACCCATACCCATATCGATCATTACGGCGGCGTGAAAGGCGTTGTCGACGAGGCCGATGTGGCCTCGGGCAAGGTTCCGATCATCGCACCGGGCCACCAGTTCGACAAATACGCCATCGGCGAGAACGTCGTGGCCGGCAACGCGATGACGCGCCGCGCCAGTTACGCATTCGGCAGCCACCTCCCCCACGACCCGCGCGGCCTCATCAGCTGCGGTATCGGCGTCGCCAGCACCAAAGGACCTGCGGTGTCGTATATCTCGCCGACCGACCTCGTCACCGAGACCGGTCAGCGCCGCGAGATCGCGGGCATCGAGTTTTGAGTTCCTCTACGCCCCGGACACCGAGGCACCCGAGGAGATGCACATCTGGATGCCTCACATCAAAACACTGAGCTGCGCGGAGAATGCGAATCATTCGCTGCACAACATCCAGACGCTGCGGGGCGCGCGGACGCGGGACGCACGGAACTTCGCCCGCTACCTCGACGAGACGCTCGAACGGTGGGGCGACGAGGCCGAAATACATTGGGGCCCACACACCTGGCCGGTCTTGGGGCAACGACAACATCGTCGGATTCCTCGAATCGCAGCGTGACGTGTACAAATACATCCACGATCAATCACTTCGGCTCGCCAACAAGGGTTACACCCCGCTGGAGGCGGCCGAGGTCATCGAACTGCCCGAGGAACTGCGCCGGAACTGGGCCAATCGCGGCTATCACGGCACCCTGCATCATGACGTCCGTGCCGTGTTCACCAAGGAACTGGGTATGTGGGACGGCGATCCGGTATCCCTCCACCCGCATCCACCGGTCGAGGCCGCCAAGCGCTACGTCGAACTCCTCGGCGCCGAGAAGATCCTCGCCGAAGGGCGACGGGCCGTCGCCGCCGGCGACTACCGGTGGGCGACCGAGATCCTGCACAAACTGGTCTTCGCCGATCCCGACAACACCGACGCGCGGGAACTACAGGCCGACGCCTATGAGCAGATGGGGTATCAGTCCGAGGGCCCACAGTGGCGCGGTATATTCCTCACCGCCGCAAAAGAACTGCGTGAAGGGCCACTGCCCGCTCCGTTCACCACGGCCAGCCGCGACACGATCCTCGGGATGCCCATCGACATCCTCTTCGACTTCGTCTCGGTGCAGATCGACGGAACCAAGGCCGCCGACGCGGACATCCGCATCGAGTTGTCGTTCACCGACACCGATCAACGATGGACGATGTGGGTGGCCCGCGGTGTCCTCAATGCCCGGCGCGGACCCGCGGCGAATGCCAGGGTCACCGCAACCGGGCCGAAAATCGCACTCACCGGGCTCCTGCTGAAGCCGGCATCGGCGCGTCAGATCGCCGAGTCCGGTGCCGTCGAGATCGACGGGGACGCTGCGGAATTCGATTCCCTGGCCGCTGTCCCCGACACCGCCGATCCGAGCTTCCCCATCGTGACGCCGTGAAGGGATTCGCCCGGGCACCAGCCGCATTCACCCGCCGCGGGTGATGCTGCGGCGGCCCGGGTCGGTAATGATCCATGATGCCCCGCTTTCACCAGGTCACCGTCCGGCACCAGCGCCGCACAGCGCCTGCCGCAGATGCTTCGCCGAGGAGTGTTCATGGCCAACGACAATGAGACCCGCGACGTCGCGCAGGCAACCACGGGGCCGGCAACCACGGGGCACGCACCCACGACGCCCCCGACTCCACGCCCGGCGGGCGGCTACATCACCTGGACCGCACTGGCATTGATGACGGTGTCGTCGGTCGCCAGCCTGCGGCCCGCTCCGACCATGGCAGTGTACGGACTCGCCTGCGTCTTCTTATACGTCCTGCCGGCGATCGTGTTCCTGATCCCGACGGCCCTCGTCTCCGCCGAGTTGGCATCAGGGTGGTCTGGTGGCGTCTATCGCTGGGTCACCGAGGGCATCTCACCCAACATGGGCTTCGCGGCGGCCTGGCATCAGTTCGCGATGACGATCTTCTACTACCCGACGCTCCTTTCGTTCGTGGCGAGCACCCTCGCCTACGTCATCAATCCGGCACTCGCCTCCAACGGCGTATTCACCGCGGTCGTCATCATCGTCGTCTACTGGTCCGGAGTCCTGTTGGCGTTGCGCGGCGGCATCGGGGTGATCGCCAAACTCGCATCGAGCGGGGTGCTCGTGGGCACGCTGATCCCCGGGGCGCTACTCGTCATCCTCGGGATCGTCTATCTGCTGCAAGGCAATCCGTCGGCCGCGCCGATGACCGGCAGCCACCTCTTCCCCGCCTGGACCGGCATCGCGAGCATCGTCCTGATCGTCAGCAACTTCGGTGCATACTCCGGGATGGAGATGAACGCGGTCCACGTGACCGAGCTCAAGGACCCAGGGCGGCAGTTCCCGCGGTCGATGTTGCTGTCCGTGGTGCTCGTCCTCGTCATCTTGATCCTTCCGCCGCTGGCGATCTCGTGGGTCGTCCCGTCCGAGCAGATCAGTCTCACCGCCGGTGTCATGCAGGCGTTCTCCGTGGTGTTCGCCCACTTCGGCCTCGGCTGGCTGGTCCCGATCGTCGGGCTCGCCATCGTGATCGCGTCCCTGGCCGGCTTCATGACGTGGTTGTCCGGCCCGTCCAAGAGCCTGCTGCTGGTGGCCAAGGACGGCGGGTATCTGCCGCCCTATTTCCAGAAGACCAACAAGGTCGGGGTGCAGCAGAACATCCTCGTCGTCCAGGGCTGGGTGACCACCGTTCTCGCGCTGCTGTTCGCGCTCGTGCCTGCGGTGTCCAACGCCTACTGGATCTTCATGACGATCACCACCTCCGTGTACCTCCTGGTGTACCTGTGGTTGTTCATCGCGGCCTACCGGCTGCGCAAGATCGCCCCGGACCACCCCCGCGGCTACCGGGCACCGGCGCTGCCGCTGTTGTGCGCCGTCGGATTCATCGCGTCGGTGGCCGCGATCGTCATCGGTTTCGTGCCCCCGTCACAATTCGGCAGCGGAAGTCCCTGGATCTTCGTCGGCATCGTCGGCGGCGGGATCCTGCTCCTCGGAGCCATCGTGCCCCTGCTGTTGATCTACCTGCGAAAACCCACCTGGCAGATCGCGAACCGCCCGGAGGAGCAGAAGGCATGAGCACCAAGACCATCTACTGGATCGTCGGCGGTGTCATCGCCGTACTGCTCGTGGTGATGGTGGCGAGCTACGACTACAGCCGCGACAACGACCAAGCGCTCGACAAGGCACAAGAACTCATCGACTCCTATCACCGCGCCGGTCTACGGACGGCGATGTCCGCACCGCGGGTGGCACAGGTACTCGGCGATGACGGCGGGATCATCTGCACGGCCACCTCCAGCGAAGCACAGCTCGGCTACCTCAAGACCCAGATCGGCGTCGGCGGCGAGTTCTACGTCCGACCGATCCTGCTGCAGGAGAATGTCTTCCAAGGTCTGCGGCTGATCGTCGACACCTACTGCCCGGAGCACGCCGACACCGTAGAGCGCTTCATCAGCGATCAAACCTACGCATCATGACCGAGCCGGGCGCTCCGGCGGCCGGGAATCGGCGCTGGTTCTCATTGGCTGCGACCTGTACCGCCACCGGATTGGTGTGGTTGGCATTCGCCGACTTCGGCGTGGCCACCCCCACCATCGCCGACGACATGCATGCCGATCTCGACGGGCTGCAGTGGGCGAACAACGCGTTCAGCCTGACGGCGGGTGCGCTCGTCGTGGCGTCGGGCAAGTTCGGCGACCTGTTCGGTCAACGCCGGGTCCTGCAGACCGGCATCGTGGTCTTCGCCTGCTCCTCCGTAGTATCTGCGCTCGCGTCGTCGGTGGGTGTGTTGATCACCGGTCGCGCGCTGATGGGAATCGGTGCGGCACTGATCCTTCCGGCCACCCTCGCTCTCATCCCCGCCCAGTTCTCCGGCCGCACCCAGCTGAGCGCCTTCGGCATCTGGCAGGCGGTGGCATGGGGTGGCCAGGCTTTGGCGCCGGCCATCGGCGGGGTCATCACCGATGGGCTGGGGTGGCCCTGGCTCTTCTGGATCAATATTCCTCTCGCGGCCGCCGCGTTGTTCACGATCCGGGCGGTGACACCGGAGATCGGCGATTCGTCCGCAAGCCGCCGCGTCGACTGGTTCGGCCTGGCAACGATCGGGCTGGCCGTGTTCGCGTTGCTCTATGCCCTGACCGACGGGCCCACCGCCGGATGGTCCGATCCGCTCGTCATCGGCCTGTTCGTGGCGGCGGTGCTGCTCGCCGGCATCTGGGTGATCATCGAGAACCGCATCACCGCACCACTGGTCGATCTCTCGTTGTTCCGGATCCGTTCCTACGACGGCGCCCTGATCGCGAATTCGATGATGAATCTCGGGTATGCCGGGCTGAGTTATCTGCTGGTGCTGTGGTTGCAGAACGCGCGTGGCTTCAGTGCGGTCACCGCGGGCCTGTTGATGCTGCCCGCCATCGTCGGGATCTTTGCGCTGATCCCGCTCGGCGGCCGCCTGGACAGCGGGCGCGGTGGCCGGCTGCCGGTGGTGCTCGGCATGCTCGTCCTCGCCGTCGGATTCGCGATCATCTCTCCGCTGCACGCCGATTCGTCGTTGTGGCTCCCGATCGCCGCGCTCGTGGTGATCGGCTGCGGACTGGGCCTGCTGTCCACACCGGTCTCCAACACGGCCGTCGGTGAGGTTCCGGAGAGTTTGGCGGGGACCGCCGCCGGGGTCTTCAAGATGTCGAGCATGGTCGGTGGCGCCCTGGGGGTGGCATTGCTGACCGCGATCACCCGGGGGCTGACGATCGCCGACTCCCACCACGCGGTCGCAACGTCGGGTATGACGCCCGACGAGGTGGACCAAGCCCATGCGGCGCTGGTGAACTCGAGTTCGTTCACCGATGCCCTCGCACGCCTGCCCGCGGCGTTGCAGAAGACGGTGTCCGACACCGCCGTCGACGCCTTCTCCCGCGGTCTGGGGCTCGCCATGCTGACGACGACCCTCGTACTCGCGGCGGCCACGGTCGTCGTGGCGTTCGTCTGGCCCCGCCCCCACCGCTCCGGCGTCGACGGCCACGCCACGCCATCCGACGACACGCCACGCCATCCGACGACACGGCAACCAGCGACGCAACAGCCGATGACACCACAAGCGAGGAGCGACGATGAGTGAACAGACGTTGGCGGACCGGGTTCGGTCCCAGATGCCCCAAGCCGAGAGCGACCTCCGGGAGATGGTCGCATTTCGATCGGTGCACGATCCGGCGCAGTCACCGCCCGAGGAGTGCGAGAAGATGGTCGACTGGCTACAAGAGTCCTTCTCGGCGTTGGGCTTCGACGACGTCGCCGCCCACGAGACCGCCGACGGGAGCAAGGCTGTCATCGGGCACCTGGCCGGCCCGGACGACGCGCCGACGGTCCTCCTGTACTTCCACCATGATGTCCAGCCCCCGCTCGGCGACGACGAATGGAACTCTCCGGTCTGGGAACTCACCGAGCGCGGCGGTCGCTGGTATGGCCGCGGTGCCGCAGACTGCAAGGGCAACATCGCGATGCACCTCACCGCGCTGCGCGCCCTGGACGGCCGAATCCCCGTGAACGTCACGATCATCGGCGAAGGCTCGGAGGAACAGGGCACCGGCGGACTCGAGGACTTCGTCCCCAAGAACCCCGATCTCCTGCGCGCCGATGCGATACTCGTCTGCGACGCAGGCAATTTCGCGGTCGGGACGCCGGCGCTCACCACCAGCCTGCGCGGACTCGCGAACGTCGTGGTGACGGTCGAGACACTCGGATCGGCCATGCACTCGGGAATGTTCGGCGGTGCCGCACCCGACGCGCTCGCCGCACTGATCGCCATGCTCGCCAGCCTCCGGGACGCCGACGGCAACACCACGATCACCGGGTTGGAATCCTCGGCGCAGTGGCCGGGCGTGGACTATCCGGTCGATGCGTTTCGTGCCGACGCCATGGTCCTCGACGGTGTCGACCTGCTGGGCTCCGGGCGCGTGTCGGACATGGTGTGGGCCCGGCCCGCCGCCACGGTTCTCGGTATCGACTGCCCACCGGTGGTCGGGTCGTCGGCCGCGATCCAACCCCGTGCGCGTGCCCGGATCAATCTGCGCGTACCTCCGGGCATGGACGCCGCACACGCCCGACAGGCCCTCACCGACCACCTACTCGCCGTTGCGCCGTGGCACGCGCGCGTATCGGTCGAACCCGAGGCCGACGGCGCCCCGTTCACCGGCGCCACCACGGGAACGGCCTACGACACCCTCGTCGACGCCATGCAGCAGTCGTACGGCACCGATGTCGTGCTGATGGGGCAAGGTGGTTCGATCCCGCTCTGCACGGTGTTCGCCGACACATTTCCCGACGCCGAGATCATGCTGCTGGGTGTCGAGGAACCGCGGTGCCTGATCCACGCTCCCAACGAGAGCGTCGACCCGACGGAGATCGAAAACATGGCGACCGCCGAAGCCCTGTTCCTCCAGAACTACGGCATGCGACGCCGCTGAGGCCGACAACGCCGAACTGGGCCGGCGGATGGAAGTCGAGCACGACGGGCAGTGGTCGTTCGTCGACGACAGGGAGGGTACCGCCGACTCGTGATGCCTACGTGACCGCGAGATGAACCACCGAGACGAGGTGGATCAGCGCGCAGATGCCTGCGCCGGCAACCATTCCCGCCGTCTTCGTCGCGATTCCGATCACGACGTCACCGACCTGTGAGACTCCGGCAACGGCCAGGATCACGATCACCGCAGCCGTGTTCGGGTTCACGGCCATCGCGACGACGACCGCCGCCGCAATCGGCAGCGACCGAGCGGCGAACATCTGCGAGTAGTACCGAACCGACGCGGTCACCTCGCCGCCGGTGAGCCGCGCAGGCGCAGTCAGGGCGACCATGGCGAATCCGGCGGAGGCCAACGCGGCGAGCACGTTGCCGACAACGATCAAGGCTGGCATGACAGACTCCGTATCGTTCAGTTCTGAATGATTCAGTCTTGATGCTGTCGTGGGATCATGGATGACACCAGAGGTGTTCTCGATTCGCTCAGTTTTCGACTGGGCCTCGTCGGCGCACAGGTGACCCTGGCGTTCGCCGGCCGGGTCGAAGAAGTAGGGGTGGGCCACAAACATGTCGGCACGCTCTCCGTGATCGCCGCGCGCGGGACGTGCTCTCAGCGCGAGATCGCCGATTCGCTCGGTGTTGCCCCCAGCCTCGTCGTCGGACTGATCGACCGACTCATCGAGATGGAAGCAGTCACCCGGACGCGCGACGGGGATGACCGTCGCGTCCACCAGGTGGCCCTGACCGAGACCGGGCGGGCCGTCCTCGAAGAATGCGTTCAGCGCGTGCATGCCCTCGACGCAGGCCTGCTGTCCCTCATCGGTGGCGCTGCACATGAGTCGTTGGCAGCGGGTATCGCCGCTTTCGTCGGCGACGACGGCATGCCTACCCGCATACGGAACGAGCTCTAGCCAACGATCGGCGGTGTGCTCGTCGAGGAGGCCGAACGCGGCATATTCTCGAAGACCGACAGCAGGCTCGCCGGTTTTCAGTCATTTCCGAAGTACTTGAACGCCTGCGACCTGGCGTTTTGCCCGAATGCTACTTCCAGAATGACTGAGAATGGGCGCGCGTCGGCCGCCCGATCCGGTGGCGTTACGAGGTCGACCGAGTCAGCCGAACGTATCTGGCCTTTGTCCCGGTTGTTCGCCTGCGGATACAAGTAAGGCGCTGACCCGGAATCCTCCAGGTCAGCGCCCTGCTGTCGTCTCAACCAACGAGTCGGGGTGGCGGGATTCGAACCCACGACCTCTTCGTCCCGAACGAAGCGCGCTACCAAGCTGCGCCACACCCCGTGTGCAACCTGCGATAGCTTACCCCCGATGCGGTCGCGGCACTAAATCCCCTGGTCGACTCGGATCGATCGGCCCACGACGAGCAAAATGATGCCGTCCTGACCGTTTCTCTCAGGTTTGTCTCAGCTTGTCAGTAGTGTTGTCCGCACCACATTCACTCCCCGGAAGGACCGGCACCATGGGCAACTCATTCGATGGCGCAGCGGCGGGCTCCCCCGTCAAGCGCGGCTTCGTATTCGGCATCTCCATCGTGGCGGCCGCCCTGTTGTTCGTCGCCGGCGTCATCTCGATCTTGGCCGGCATCTCCGCCTTGAACAAGGACACGCTGCTCGTCCTGAACGACGATTACGTGTTCAAACTCGATCTCACCTCGTGGGGCTGGATCCACCTCATCATCGGAATCCTCGCGGTCATCATCGCCGGCGGTCTCGTGGTCGCCGCCGACTGGGCGCGCGTGGCGGCGATCATCATTGCGGCGCTGTCGATCATCACGCAATTCCTGTGGCTGCCCTACTACCCGGCGTGGGCGATCCTGATCATCGCGATCGACGTCATCGTCATCTGGGCCGTCGCCTCGTGGAAGCCGAACGCCCTGGCGGAGTAGTCGGGTCCGAATAGCCTGGGCCGAATAGCCGATCAACGACGACGGGCCGAGGCATAGTCACGCAGGAACAGGGCCTCGGCCAGGGCGAGGTGCTCGATCTCGGTCGGGTCCACACTCTCGTTGGGCGCGTGGATCAGGCAGCGCGGTTCCTCGACGCCGAAGAGCATGATCTCGGCTTCGGGAAAGGTCTCCTGCAGCACCGTGCACAGCGGGATCGATCCACCCTGGCCCTGCTGCACCACCTCGGTGCCGTAGGCCGAGCTCATCGCCGATGAGATCGCCTCGAACGCAGGGCCTTCGGTGGAACCGGAGAACGGGGCGCCGATCGCCTCCCGCTCCACCGAGACCCGCACATGCCAGGGTGCGACATCGTGCAGATGCGCGATCAAGGCATCCTGCGCGGCCTTCGCGTCCATACCCGGCGGCACCCGCAGATTGATCCGGGCCCGCGCACTGGGCACCACCGACGCCGACGAGCCGACGACCGGCGGGCAGTCGATGCCCAGCACGGTGGCCGCCGGGCGCGCCCACACCATCTCGGCGATCGAGCCCGATCCGATCGTGTCGACACCATCGAGAACGGTGGCATCCGTGCGGAATTGATCTTGTGGATAGTCGATACCGGACCACGACTGCTCGGAGTCGAGGCCGCGAATCGTGGTGTTGCCTGCATCGTCGCGCAGTGTTGCCAGCATCGCGATCAGGGCTGCCAACGCGTCCGGTGCCGCTCCCCCGAACATTCCGGAATGCATTGCCGAGGCGAGGGTTTCGACGCTGACGACCACGTTGGCGATACCGCGCAAACTGGTGGTGAGGGTGGGCCGCCCCACCTCGATGTTGCCCGAATCGAGGATGAGGATGGCGTCGGCACGCAGCAGCTCGGTGTTCTTCGGGACGAAGTCCTCGATACCGCCCGACCCCTGCTCCTCCGACCCTTCGCCGACGATCTTGACGTTGACGCCGAGCTCATCCCCGATGGCGCGCAGCGCGGTCAGATGCACGGCGATGTTGCCCTTGCAGTCCGCGGCACCACGCCCGTACCAGCGGCCGTCACGCTCGGTGAAGGTCCACGCGGGTGACTCCCAGGCATCGGCGTCGAGTGGCGGCTGCACGTCATGGTGGAAATAGAGCAGCACCGTGGGCGCGTCCGGCGGCCCCGGAACATGGCCGGTGACCGCCTGCGATCCGTCGGCGGTGACGTGCGACCGCACGTCCGACACCCCGGCCTCGGTGAATGCCTTCTCCAGCCATTCGACCATCCGTGCACAGTCGGGCGGAGCGGGTTGCGTCGGGTCGTAGACGGATTCGAAGGCCACCATCTCCGCCAGATCCGCACGCGCCCTGGGCATCAGTTCCCGTACCCGCGTCCTCATCGCGTCCTCGGTCACGCCGGTCGCCTCCTTCGTCAGCTGTCGCAGCATCTGCCATGACGAGACCATTGCTGCAGGAACCCACCGCACTCGGGCGCTGCCACACGCCACCGACAGAAACGGGCACCCCGCCAGACCTCGAAACATGCTGTCCACAAGTGTCATTCGATGCACTGATGTGACAAGACCGCGCCCCATAGTCCGTGCGTGCGTGTAGGATGGGCACATCGCATCGATCGCCAAGGGGGGCACCATGATCGCCGACGACACCATCGAAAGCACCGATACCGCAGCAATTCTGGCCGGCATTGTCGACCAGCTCACCGAACTCCGCACCAACCCCGACATGAGCGGGCCGCAAGCACACGCCGCGATGCAACAGATTCTGCTGATCCGCAATCTCGCCGACCATCATGCAGCCGCGTTCACCGGTGACCTCGATCGCCTCGGTGTCGCCGATGGCCACGGCCGCCGGTTGCGGGAACTGCTGACGGTGATGGGGTGCGCACCCGCCGTAGCCGCACGGTTCGTGCGCATCGGCGCCGCCACCGACATCGACCCACTCCTGCGCCACGCGGCCGACGGTTCGATCTCGTCGGAGCACGCCGACGCGGACTGACAGTGCTCGCCTGAAACAGGCTTGCTCACACTGACTTTCCGACCCCCGCACCCCGGCCTGCCGGGACCGCAACTGTTCGTTGAGAATTTCATAGGGCCCCGGCCTGGGACTCGTCGGCCACCGGATCGAGCACCGGTCGTGCGGGCGAGCGCGCCGATGGCGGCGCCTCGGTGCGGTCATCGATGGCCGACTGCCGCTGATATTCGGTCGGGGTCATGTCGTGGGTCGCTCGGAAGTGGCTCCGCAACGTTGCGACCGTGCCGAAACCGCTGGCCGAAGCGACCTCGCCGAGTGTGTGTGACTCCTGTGCGTCGAGCAACTCACGAGCGATGACCATGCGTCGCACCGAGATCAGGTCCGACAGCGATTGCGACGAACCCGCGAAGTGACGATAGAGGTGCCGCCGGCTGATGCGCAGCTCACGTGCGATGTCGGCAACACCGAATTCTGGGTCGGTGCAACGACTCTCGATCAAGTCCGCGGCGGCCGCACGCACCATCACCGAGTCATCGCGCACCCTGTTCAGCTCGCTGCCCTCACAGGCGACGACGGCCCGCACCAGCTCGATCGCCGCCTGTTCGACATCGGGGCCGATCGGGTCCTGATGTGCCGCGGCGGCATGCGCGAGTCCCCGGACGAAATGGGAAGCGGCCCGACTCAACAGCGACTGCGGGACGACGAGCCCGCCCCGCGAAAACCGGTCACCACCGAGAACGTCGAGTCCGATCACGAAGCCGGTGGGATCGGCAGGAGCGGAAAAGGCGACGGACAACGGCTGCGCAGAGGACACGATGACAAGCTCGCCCGGCTCGTACACACGCTGTTCGTGCCCACTGCGGACGACGAACCGGCCGGGTAGTCCGGTGAGAAAGACGTAGACGTGCGGCGGCTTCTCGGCGCCGGGCCGGTGGGGCCACCGGAGCTCACTCGGCGGGTACAGATCACACCGCGTGGTCAGATGGGTCAATTTCCGCGAGTAGAGCACACACTCGAACGTCTCCGGGCGCGCGGTGACCACGGTGGCGCATGGATGGGCCGCCACCCCGGCCCGGCCGCGCAGATGCACCGCCGCGGCCGCCGAATCGCCGTCGGCGTTCACCCCGATCCCCCGGCGCCACCGATTCACCAGTTGCGGGTCGAGGCCGCCCCGCACCCCGCGCGGGATCATCGGCGACCCCGATCGTCGAGTTGCTCGTCGACCCCGCCCGTCCGCGACATTCGGTCACCGGCGGCGTGGCGGCGAAACTCATTGGGGGTCATCGCATATTCGGCACGAAATCGGTTGCGCAGCGTGGCCGCCGACGTGAATCCACACGCCAGGGCGATCGAATCCAGGCCGGCATTCTCGCGGTGGATCAGCAGTTCACGGGCCCGTTCGAGCCGGCGCGTCGCGATCATCGTGGCAGGTGTGGCGTCGGTATCGCGGAAATACCGGTACAGGTGGCGCCGACTCATGTGCAGTATCCGCGCGATCGACTCGGCCGTGAACTCCGGATCCCGGAAGTTGTGGTCGATGAGGGATCGCGTGGCCTCGCGGACGTATCCGGGATCGTTGAGGGCCCGGTCATGTGCGCGATCGGGCTGCCCCTGGGTGAGAATCGCCCGAACCAGGTCGATGGCGGCGAGTTCGGTGTCGGGATCGACGTCGGCGCCCCGGGCGGCCACGTCCAGGGCGAAGTTGCGGATGAAGGCCGAGGCCGCGCGGGCCAGCGGGGTCGACGCGCACACAGGTGTGATCCGGCGATCGGCGAACTCGCTGCCCAACAACTCGTTCGGGATCCAGATACCCGCGAGATCGGCCACCTCCCGCGATGTCTGTTGGAACGGCACGTTGTTGTCGAAGACCACCAAACACGCGGGCGCCCGGTAGGAATACGTGTGGCCACCCTGGGTGAACACGCCATCGCCCGGCATCGACTGGGTGCCGACCACAACATGTCGCGACGGATGCTCCTCGATGATCGACGGTGTCCGCGACATCGTGCACGGCGTCCGGATCAGGGCGTACACGAGCATCTCCGTCAACGGCCGCCAGAAGGCGATCTCATCGAACGCATCCGGCTCATCGGTGGTGATCGCAAGTGCCGGAATGTAATTGGCCAGTCCCTGCCGGCCACTGCGGCGGATGTATCGAGTCGGATTGGCCCCCAACGGATCGTCGGCACCGATTCGCGCCAACCACGAGCGCACGAGTTCGGGAGGTAAGCCCCTGCCCACGGTGTCACGCTCCATCACGATTCACCGACCCGCGCTGCGCCACTGCGGCAGCACGATCAACGACGAGACGAAGAAGCACACCGCGCCGATGAAGGTGCAGGTGTTGGCGAGCATGTTGTCGACGGAGGCACCGTCGGGCATGACGTACGCGCCGACCGCGGACACACCGAAGGCGATACATCCGAGCAGGTTGATCAGTCCGGACCACCATCCGGCATCCGTGGGATTCCAGCGGCGGTGCCCATGGAAATAGTCCACCAGCACAAAGATTCCGCTGATCAGGAAGGCGACGGAGCCGCCCGCATCCGGCTTCCAGACGAGATGGTCATCCGCCGACGTCGTGTGCGCGGTGAGCGCCGCGGTGGTGCTGACGTTGAAGAGCAGCGTCCCGAAGAACTGGGTGGACGCGGCGAGCCATTGCGCGCGGAGCATCTGCCCGGGGGCATACTCCACCGGCACGGTGACCGCGCCGCTGGTGAGTAGTTGGATCAGGGCCGCACCGGTGAAGAACCACGCGCCGAGAAAGTAGCAGATGTTCGCGTTGGCGGCCCCCATCCAGATTCCCAGCCACGGTGCCGATCCCGCTGCGAACAGCGCGGATCCGATCATGAATCCGCAGCATTGCTTGGTCGGTGTCGGGATGAGCACGAGTCGCCGGAACGGCGAGATCGCCGGGGTTCCGGTCGTAGGGCCGGCCGCTGCTGAGGTCAATTCTCCAGTCCTGTCATCGATCCGATACCCGGGTGTCGCAAGGCCGGCCGGCAACCCGAGTGGGTTACCGACCGGCCACCTCGACGAGGAGGTCAGTGGTGGAAGTGCGAACCGGTGCCCTCGCGCGGCATCGGCGTCTCGAGAGCGTCGAGGAAGGCCACCTCGCTCTTGAGGTCGGCCAGCAGGGCCGAGGCCAGGTCATGACTCAGACCGGCGCGCACGACCACGCGCTGCAGAGTCCAGTCGGCGAGTCCGTCGGCCATCGGGTAGGCCGGCACCAGCCAGCCCTTGAGCCGCAGTCGATCCGACAGGTCATAGAGATTCCACTTGTCGGTGTATCCGTCTTTGAGCTTCCAGGCGAACACCGGGATGGTGTCACCACGACTCACCAATTCGAACGGTCCCACCTCGGCGATCCCCGCCGACAAGTAGGTCGCCACATCGATCGATCCCTGCTGGATCATCCGATAGCCGTCCCGACCGAGGCGCAGGAAGTTGTAGTACTGCAGGAGAACCTGCGCGCCGGGACGCGAGAAATTCAATGCCAGGGTGGGCATGTCGCCGCCGAGGTAACTGCAATGGAAGACCATGCTTTCCGGCAGTGCCTCGGTGTCCCGCCAGATGATCCAGCCCAGACCGGGATAGACCAGGCCGTATTTGTGGCCGGAGGTGTTGATCGACACGACCCGCGGCACGCGGAAGTCCCATTCGAGTTCGGGTTGGCAGAACGGGGCCACCATGGCACCGGACGCACCGTCGACGTGGATCTTGACGTCGAGGCCGGTCTTCTCCTGGATCTCGTCGAGCTTCTCGGAGATCTGCTTGACCGGCTCATAGAGACCGTTGTAGGTCACCCCGACGATGGCGACCACACCGATGGTGTTCTCGTCGACGTACTTCTCGAGTTCGTGGCCGTCGAAGACGAAGTGCTCCTCGGACACCGGCACCCACCGCGGCTCCACCTCGAAGTAGTTGAGGAACTTCTCCCAGCAGACCTGAACCGCGGTGGACAACACCAGGTTCGGCTTCTCGATCGACTTGCCCTCGGCCTTGCGGCGCGTCTGCCAATGCCGCTTGAGCGCCAGACCGCCGAGCATCGCCGCCTCCGACGAGCCGATCGTCGACGTCCCGATCGCCTTGTCGACGTCGGGCACGTGCCACAGATCGGCGATGATCTTCCAGCACCGGTCCTCGATGGCTGCGGTCTGCGGGTACTCGTCCTTGTCGATCATGTTCTTGTCGTAGGTTTCCGAGTACAGCTTGCGCGCCTCGTCATCCATCCACGTCGAGACGAAGGTGGCCAGGTTGAGCCGGGCGTTCCCGTCGAGCATCGCCTCGTCGTGAACGATCTGGTAGGCCGTCTCGGGCAGACTCATGCCGTCGGGGATGGTGAACTTCGGGTACTCGGTCGATTCACCCGGACGCACGAAGACCGGGTTCAGGATGAGGGAGTCGGTGACGTTGGTGGTGGCGGGCGCATTGGTGTGCTTGACATCGGACATGCTTATGCTCCTGATTCAGACGCTTTGTCGCGCTGGGCTTACGGATGCGGATGATCGAGAGTTGAACTGAGACGCCCGCGGACCTCCTACACTTCCACCGGCGGATAGAGCCGGTCCATGGTGTACTGCCGGTTTCGGCGGGCCGCGAGGGTCGATATCGCCAGGAACACCGCGGTCAGGACGATCACCACGGCCAGTGCGATCCAGAAGGTCTGAGTGACACCGCCGACCGTCAACTGCCGGAGCCCGTTGACCGTGTACGTCATCGGATCCACCCAGTGGATGTACTGGAAGGGTTTGGTGGTCGTGGGCACCGGATAGATCCCGCCCGCCGAGGTCAGCATCACCATCAGGAACGCCAAAGTCACCACGCGTCCCACCGCTGTGCCGAAGACGGCGTTGAACATCTGGATCATCGCCTGGAACATCGCGACCATCAGCAGCATGAAAGCAAATGTCGCCCACGGATATGTCGTACGCAGCCCCACCGCGAACACGACGACGACGTAGAGAATCGCCGCCTGCAATACGCCGACAAAGAACGCCGGGGCATATGAGGCCAGCACCACCCGGAAGGAACTCAGACCCTGCGCAATGGGACGTGCCTGCAAGGGTTTGAACAACATCCAGACGATGATCGACCCGACGAACAGGGCGAGACCGAAGAAGAAGGGCGTGAATCCGGTCCCGAAGGTCTTCGCCTCGTTGAGAGTGACCTGCTTGAGCGCCACCGGATGCCCCAGTGTGTTGGCCAACGCCTTCTTCTGCTCATCGGACCAACTCGGCACGGCCTTGACGCCCTCGTTGACGCCGGTCGCCAGCTTCTGGGTGCCGGCGGTCAGCTGTGTGGTCCCGCCGGCGAGCTGATTGGCGCCGTCACTGAGCTGCACCAGACCGGAACTCAATTGGTTGGCACCCGAACTCAGTTCACCGGCCGCCGACCGCGCCGCTTCGATGTCACTGCGCAGTTGTCCACTCTGGAACAGGGTGAACGCGGTCCGCAACGGGCTCTGCGGGTCGGACATCTGCCCGGCGAGCACATTGGCGTCGGCTCGTACCTGGGTGAGTTGATTGTCGGCGTCCGGGCCCAAACCCTGTGTGCTGACGAAGTTCTGCACCGGTCCCAGCGCGGCGGCGAGTCCACGAATGTTCGGATCCGGGTTGGCACGCAGTGCGGCGGCGACCGAGCCGAGTGCCTGCGAGGCCGCCGATTGCGTCCCGGCGGCGGCGTTGAGTTGCGATGTCACCGTGGTCGTGTTCGTCGCAAGGCGATTGACCGTCGCCCCGAGTTCGGCGGGGCTGATCCCGCCGCCACCGTTGAGCGCATTCAACAACGGTGTGGTCGCCGAGTCGACGGCCGTGTTCAGGGTGTTGAGGCCGCCGGCGAGCTGCCCGGCACCGTCCTTGGCGGTCACCAGATTGGTGGCCAGCTCATGCGAGCCCGAATTCGCCTGCACCATACCGGTGTTGAGCTGATTCACCCCCGCTTGGACTTCTTTGAGCTTGGGCATCAGTGCGGACACCTCGTTGAGCACGACGTCGAAGGTCTGTTGCCCGACCTGCGCCCCGACCTGATTGACGACCTGTTCGGCAGCATCTTGGCCCATCACGGTGGCCAGATAGTTCGTCGCATCGTTGTAGGTGAAGATCAGTTGCGCCGACCGCGGATCCGGTCCGGTGGGCGAGGCGATTGCCTGACTGAAATCCTCGGGGAGCGTGATGGAAAAGTAGTATTTGCCGCTGTTCACCCCGTCGGCGGCTTCTTTCTCGGACACGACGTGCAGATCGAGTTGTTTGGAGTCCACCAACCCGCTGACCACCTGATCGCCGGCCTTGAGCGGCTTACCCGCCACGGTCGCGCCACCATCGGAGTTCACCAATGCCACCGGGACCTTGTTGACCGCGTCGAACGGATTCCAGAACGCCCACAGATAGAGAGCGCCATACATCAACGGCATCAGAATGATGACCAGCAGCGCCAGCCGCGGCATCCGGCCCCGGTAGTAACGCTTGAAGTCGCTGCCCGGCGAGATTGCGGCAAGCATGTCCTAGTTCCGATCTGCTGGTTCGAGCCCGACGAATTCGTTGTCGGTGAGGTGATGAACCTGAATCACGTCGCGCAACGGCAGATCTGGGAAACCGCCGTTGACGTCTGCGGTGATGATGGTCTGCGAACGGCCCAGGTCGACGAGACGTTGCATCAGCTTGTGGCTGCTGTCGACACGGTTGAGCCGATCCACGCCACCGACCACCAGAATCGGCGGACGCCGCGCGTTGGCGACGGCTATCCGGAACAGGGTTGCCGAGAATTCGGGCAGCTCCTCGACGAAGGCGTCGAGGGGCGGTATCGCGTGCGGCCCGAAGACGGGCCGACAGATGCGTTCGAGGTCATCGGTGGTCGACTGCGGTACCCACTTGTACCAGGGCGACATCCATCGGAGCGTCTCGGTGAGCACGTCGCGCACCCGGATCGCCTGCTCGATGCCGTCGATCTCGTCGATGTCGGCTATCGCGGCCCGCGCGAAGAGGTATCTCGCGGCGTTGGTACGCCCGAAGGAGGTGAGCTTTCCCTTCGTCGGCCGCATCCGGCCGGCCAGCGTGAGCAGCAGCGCGGTCCGGCCGCGGCCACCGGACCCGACGAGCACGCTGACTCCGCCCGGCCGCACGGTCAAACTGGTCGGTCCGAAGACATGGCCCCATGAAGCACGTACTTCGATCGCATCGGCGACCAGGACGGGTTCCGTGGCGGCGTGCCGGTGCGCCGTGTCGGGGTCGGGCCGCGCGATCGGAGCGGTCACCTCCGCATCACCGAGGGGGTCCGGGTCTGTCACAGCGCGCTGCCTCTTTCTTGTATGGCGTGCGCGCGAGGCGTCGATCGCCCGCACACCGATCCAAAAATTGACCACCAGTGGCAAACTGATCGAATTGTTTGCAGGGCAAAAAATACCGATCACCGTTCACCGCAATCACCGCCGGACACGAAACAATTTTGTGCCACGACTCGCGCACAGTCTAAGCCGTCGGCCGCTTTTCTTCAGCCGAAACGGACACGCCGCCTGCGCGGTCACCGAGCCCATTCCGAGCGATGTGAAGGACATGAGCCGGACAGTTCGCCACATCGCGTCGACGCGCCAATGCCCAGGTCAGCCGGGCATCGGCGCCAGGTTATGAACGAGAACGGCGACCACATGCCGGTCGGGCACGGGTCACACGCCCCTGACTCGGGGGCGGCTGTCGTCTCACCAATGGACACGATAAAGCGGATTTCGGCGAGAACTCAGAGCGGGCACCGATGGAATATGGCACGAATTGAGCGGATACGACGTCACGATTCTGTGTCCGGTTCGCCCCGGTTGCCGTGCAAAGTCAATGCAACGGAGCGATGCCGATGATTCAGTCGCGCGATTTCTCGGCGACGACACCGCCACCATCATCGAAGCCGGCATCGTCATCGGCGGCCCCAGAAGTCGCCTCGGCGTCGGCTGCCGTCTTGTGCTCTGCCGCCCCGTCACCAGAGGCGTAGGACTCGGCGAAGGAGACGCGTGGGGTGGTGGCCGCGTGCACTGCGGCGTATCCGACGAAGAACAGCACGGACAGCCCGAACACCGCGGCACCGAACACCGCGAGCCAGTGCACAACAGACAGCAACGTGCCATCTCCGCGGGTGGCCAGGGCACCGGCCGCAGCCAGTACCGCCCCCAGTAGTGACCACACCGCGCTGCGCACCCGAGGCGACACCGTCGACACGAAGAACAGCCGCTGATAGATCGAGGTCTCGTATTCGTCGACCGCGGCCAACCGGACGGGGTCGTCGCCGGCCAGCGTCCGCAGCTCGTTCGCGAGTGACGTCCCACGGTGCAACCGCTCGGTTTCGCGCTCGCGATAGCGGACGAAGGCAACGCCCGCGGCGACTGCGGCCAGAAGGCCGATTCCCACCATGAGTCCCCAGTTAGCCACGCCCACACGCTACCGCCGCGCCTCGCGGCGACGTGCGTCAGGTCACAGACGCCGACGGACCCCGCCGGTGCGGCGGGGTCCGTCGGGTCGGATACTGCGGTCAGGCCTCCTGCGCCTGCCACATCCAGTGCAGTTGCTCGAGTTTCGACGCGAAGGCGATCAGCAGGTCCTGGGTCACCGGATCGGCTTCCTCGGTCGCGTCGATGCGCTTGCGCAGGCCGGCGATGACGGCCTTGAGGTTCGCGACGATCGCGGCGACGACGTCGGAGTCCTTGGTCCAGCCCTCGTCGAAGCCCTTGGTGCCCGCGGACTTGGCGACCGTCTCGGCGCGCCCGTCCGGGCTGACCCCGATGGAGGTGGCACGCTCGGCGGCCGAATCGGTGAACTCGCGTGCGACGGCAACCAGTTCGTCGAGTGCCAGATGCACCGACCGGAACTGCTTGCCGACCACGTTCCAGTGCGCCTGCTTGGCGATCAGCGTCAGGTCGATCAGATCGACAAGGGTTTCCTGCAATGCCGTACCGGTGACCTGTTTGTTCTCGTCGCTGAGAGTGCTGGTGATCGGGGTCGTGGGTGCCATGGTATGACTCCTTTTCTCCGGATTCGTGATGGGGTACGTGCGCCGCTCAGACGCGGACCGTGAGGTTGTGGTCGATGTTGCCCTTGGTGGCCTTCGAGTACGGGCAGAAGGCGTGTGCGCCTTCGGTCAGTTCCTTGGCCTTCGCCTCGTCGACACCGGGAAGGTAGGCCTCGATGTCCACGACGAGGCCGAAGCCCCCGTCCGCGGAATCTTTGCCGATCCCGACGGTCACGGTCACCGTCGACTCGTCGGGGACCGGTGACCCGGCCTGCTTGGATGTCGCGCGCAGCGCGCCGAGGAAGCAGGCGGCGTAGCCCGCGGAGAACAGTTCCTCCGGGTTGCTGCCCTCACCGCTGCCGCCCATTTCCTTCGGCGGCCGCAAGTCGAGGTCGATCCGGCCGCTGGCCGACACCACCTCGCCGTCACGACCACCGCCACTGGACTTCGACGAAATGCGGTATGCGGGTTCGATTGCCATCTTCGCTCCTTATGTCGGCCACCGGATTCGGCGACCTGGACTAGATCGGTTGTGCTGTCGAACTTCCCGGCACCGTCTCACGGCACAGCGAGCAGAGGCCCCAGAACATGAGTTCGGCCTCCTCCACCAGATAGCCGTGGTCGTGATCGAGCTCCAGGCACGGACTCGCACCGACGACGCAGTCGACGTCGGTGATGCGTCCGCAGTGGCGACACACCAGGTGGTGATGGTTGTCGCCGGTCCGGGTTTCATAGCGCACGGGCGAGCCTGCGGGCTCGATCCGGCGCAGCAGACCCCGCTCGGTGCACGTGCGCAGGGCGTCGTACACGGTCTGCGTCGAGACGCCACCGAGATGCTCGCGCACCTGTGTGGCGACGAAGTCCGCCGTGGAATGGGGACTGCGGTGCACGATCTCCAGCACCGCGACCCGCGGCGCCGTCACACGCATACCCGCCGACCGCAGCTGCCGATGCAACTCGGCGGCGGTGAGATCACGGGTGTGGTGCACGGCTTCACCCTATATCCCTTTCTGGAGTGAGTCCAGTTTTTGGAGTGGGTCCAGACAACTGGCGGTGGCTTGCTTTTCTGGTTGCCCGGTCCGCTCGAATGGCAAACCTTGCCGACCGGTCGTATCGTGTTCGACACGAGATCGTGTGTAGCAGCCGGCAAGAGCCGGTTGCTCGCGTCCGCGGTTCGCGCCTCTCTCCAGCGTCCCGCGTCGAAAAGCGCACGCGACTCATCACCACGAGAGAGCACGCCATGAACACCACCGCGCCGACGAACACCACACCGACGAACACCACCGCGGCGACAGCCGAGACCGCAACCACCCCCATGGCCGAGTTGGCCCGGGAATCCCGGATGGGCGGTGCGGGCACCGAGACCACCGAGCGAGAGATCCGCGCCATCTCCCTGGCCGACTTCGCCGAACGCCGGGCCGAGATCAGCGACCAACTCTGGTCGGCGGCAACCGATATCGGCTTCTTTCAGGTCATCGACCATGGCATCGACATGGCCGAGGTGAATCACGCCTTTGCCATGTCCGAGCGCTTCTTCGCATTGCCGCGCGAGATCAAGGAGCGGTATCCCCTCAAGAATGGCCGCAACGCCGGGTACGAGTTCACCAGCCAGGTCCGTCCGTCGGTCGGCACGCCGGATCGCAAGGAGTCCTACCAGTTCACGCGCCCGCGCATGGAAGGTCTGTGGCCCGCCGATGACGAACTCGCCGGATTCCGCGCGACCCTCGAGGATTTCGAGCACAAGTGCCGGCTGCTCGCCATGGACATCCTCGGCTGCTTCGCCGACAAGCTGGGCCGCGACCCCGACTTCTTCACCCGCGCACACGATCCCGAGTCTGCCGACTACCAGAGCACCCTTCGGCTGTTGCACTATTACCCGTTTCCCGACGAGCTGCTCGAGGACCCGAACGTCTGGCGTGCCGGCGCGCACACCGACTTCGACGTGCTCACCCTGCTGTTCCAGCGGACCGGCCAACGCGGACTACAGGTGCTTCCCGGGGCGGAAACCGGCGGCGAGGCATGGACTCCCGTCGAGCCCTCCGACGAGGCGATCACCTGCAACATCGGCGACATGTTGATGCGCTGGTCCGACGACGTCCTCGCGTCGAACTTCCACCGGGTGCGCCCACCGCGGCGCGGCGAGGACCTCGGGTCGCGCTACACCATCGCCTACTTCGCGCAGGCCGACACCGACGTGCTCATCGAGAGCGCGGGCGGGACCTACCCGCCGATCACCGCGGGCGACTATATCGCCCAACGGATTTCGGCAAATTTTGATGACGCGAAGGTTCGCCGATAACCATCGGGTGCCGGCGCTCAGCGGGCTCGCATCATCTTGCTCGGGCGCATCCGGGTCGACTCCGGCAGCCACCGGTCGACGGCGCGGCGCAGGGTCATCACCGCGGCGACGAGTAGCAGTCCGAACTGAATCCAGCCGAGGACCACCGTCCCCGACCACAGGCTCGGGTATCGGAAGAACAGATCCAGCCCGACCGGGATGCACATCAGGTTCAACACGACCAGTGCCAGGAAGAAGTTCCGGCAGTTGCGGCTGTGGTGGTTGGCCGCCGCGATCAGGAAGAGGTACTCCCCGATCAGGAACAGCACGGTGATCACCAGCCCGGCGACCGGCAGCACCGACGCGAACGTGTCGATCTGTGAGGTGCTCGGCTGACCCTTCGGCGTGGTGACCGTGTCGGCCAGCATGCGATCGCGCAGCAGGTCGCCGATGGTGCCGAGGTTGATCGCCCCGTAGACGACGCACGCCAGCCCGGCCGCGGCCGCGGCCCAGAACGTGACACGCGCGTGCAGCGCCAGCACGGGCGGCGGCGGTCCGGCCGCACCGGCCGGCTTCGGATACAGGTTGGCCCGGTCCCGGTCGGCGGAGGTCCGCTGCAGTTCCGCGAGGTCTTCCGCGTCGAGCTCGGCCTGCGACGGCGTGCGGTCGGGCTCCTCGGGAGTGGAATCGGTCATGATCGCATTGTGACACCCATCGCAACGGGCAGACCACGTGCCCGGCGCTCGGCATCGTTCGGCGAACGCGCGTCAGCGTCCGATCTTGAGCATGTGCCCCACTGTCGCCTGCCACAGCGAACCGTCGGCGGCGATGGTGCCCGTCAGTTCGAGGGGCTCGTCGACGGGGGCGGTACCGACCTGACGCGTCACCACGCGCCGGCCGGTGGCGAAGTCGGTCGCGACGTAGTCGACCGGCCCCGTCTGCTGGATCGCACCGGGTACATAGGGCCCGTAGCCCAGCCCGTGGATGAGGCCGTCGGCACGCGAGAGCTTCGGCAGCGACGCCAGCCGGTCGCCGTTCTCCCAGACCCGGCGGCATCCCTGCGTCGATACGTCGATGCGGGTCGAGCCGCCGACGAAGCCCGCGGTCGCCGGAATCGAGGGGCCGGTCACCGCCATCGGCGGATATTGGTAGCCGTATGTGCTGGGGATGACCAACGAGTCGCCCCACGCGATCGGTGAGTTCTCGGTGCCCGGCCCGGACGCGGCGAACGCCGGCATCCGACAGATGAGGCGGCCCGAGTCGGCGGCCCGCACGATCAGCGCCGGCCGGTCGGCTTCGTTGTCGACGATGGCCACCCAGCCGTCGCCGCCGGGGCCGAAATAGGTTGGGGTCGTTCCCGATCCCCACGTCAGCTGGCCGGGTTTGCGGGCCGGCCCACGATCATAGGGCTGCCGCCACACCGGGTGCGGAGCCCCACCCGGATCGGCCCACATCTCATACAGCGCGTGTGTCGTGAGGACCGAGACGCCATTGCGACGGACGCTGAGCCCGTTGCCGAGTTCCTCGCCGGCCGGCAGGTGCACGGTGCGCACCTGCCGGGCGGCGTCGACCGTGCCGATCACGCCGTGTGTGGTCGCAAACCAGATGCGGCCCAGACGGTCCGGCGCGAGACCGGTGACCGCGTCGCCGGCCGGGATGGATCGCGACAGATCGATCCGGTCGTCGACGAACACTCGCCAGCCGGCGGCCGTACGCCGATGGGCGACAAAGAGAATCGCATTCGATCCGTCGGCGACGACGACCCGGTCCCGGCCGTCGAGATACCCGTAGACACCGCCGAGGAGCCCGCCCTTGCGGAGTTCGACGTCGGCCAGCGGTGCGGCGGTCGCCGGGTCGAAGAGCACCACCGACGGCACCGCGTAGCCACCGGCTGACGGGCCCCCGAGGTAGCGGGTACACAACGAGACCGGCATGGCGTCACCGCCGACGAAGGTCGCCGCACACGCGCCGCCGGGCGACGAGGACGCGAGCAGCCGCGCACCGCGCCCGGGACCGGGGTTGCCCGTCGAGTCGGTGGAGGCGAGATCCCCGTGCATCAGCGACGTCCCGGCCGGGCCGAGGATCGGCGGACCCGGGTCGGGCGGCGGTGCGGCCGCGGCGCGCCCCGCACCGAGAACCATGGTCGCGAACAACACGGCGATCAGCGACACCGTGCGCACCGAGATGACGCGCACCGCCCGTGTCCGCTGTGTCGGTCGCATCGTCACCGATTGAGTTGGGTGAGTAGGAAATTCGTGGCGGGCAACAGTGTGGTGACCATGGGCAGCGCGTGATTGACGACCAGTCCCGGGAAGATCGGCGGGATCGTGTTGGTCACCAACGCGACGTCGGCGCCCTGTGCTCGCCAGTCGCGATAGAGCTGATCGACCTGGCCGTACGGGATGACGTCGTCGTTGATGCCGCCCTCGAGCAGTACCGGCGCGTTGGGCTTGAGCCGGCCGATGCGCTGCTCGTCGATGACCTGCTTGGCATCCGGGTAACGCGCGACGATCGCCGACAACGGCTCACCCGTGCGCGTCCAGGCACTGGTGTGCTGGAAGCCGAAGGTCAGGCCGGTGTCGCCGATGCACTGCGTCGAGAGCCGGCGCAGCGCGGCGCGGCCGTTCGGGTTGGTCTCGCGGTCGACGATGGTCTTGAGCTTCGGATAACGCGCCTCGAGTCCGTTGATCGCGTAACCGATGCCGCCGGCGATGAAACTGCCGTCGATCTTGTCGATCACCTTCGACAGGTCGGCCGGCGGCGCTCCGGCGTAGGTGGCCCGCACGTTGAGGTTCGGTGCGTAGGTCGAGGCCAGCTCGGCCGCCGAGGCCGCGGCGCCACCACCCTGCGAGTAACCGGAGAACGCCACCGGCGCATCGGCCGGCGCGCCCGCAACCTTCAGCGCGGCACGTGCGGCGTCGAGCATGGCGTGTCCGGATTCGGCCCGGTTCACGTAGGTGTGGACACCCGGTGTGCCCATGCCGATGTAGTCGGTGATCGCCACCCGCACCCCGTTGATGAGCAGCAGGTACATGTCCGGGGCGGTGTAGTTCACCGCGATGCTCGGCTTGGCCGGGTCGATCGCCAGTGGGAAGTTCATCAGCTTCGACCCGGCGCACTGATCGCCCTGACCGACGGTGCCCGGTCCGAGGACCACCGTCGGGCGCGGCCCCTTGCCACGCCACGGAGCGGTGGGTTCGACGACGGTGCCGGTGACCGGCGCCGGCGAACCATCCTGGTAGGTCGAGGTGTACATGATCCGCTTGGCGGTGCCCGGCCATTGGTTCGGGATGCCCGGGACCTGCAGCAGCAGCGGCGACGGCTCGCTGCGGATGATCGAACCCGGCGCGCTCGCGAAGTGCGCCGGTGGTGTGTAGAAGTCGGCGGCCTGTGCCGACGGCGCCGTCAGGCCCAGGCCGGTACCGGCCAACGCGCCCACGGTCACGGTTACTGAAATGAATCCCCAAATTCGTCTCATGGTTTCGTAAGCTACCTCACAGACGAGTCATGGCATGGCCCAGGGCTCATGACCGGTCGGTGTTCTCGCCGGTGGACTTCGCGACGAACTCGTCGACGATGGCGTCGACACTCTGATCGACGTCGATGATCATTCCGCGTTCATCAGAACCAAGGGGCTCGAGTGCCTCGAACTGCGATCGCAGCAGCGACGCAGGCATGAAGTGGCCCGGCCGCGATGCCTGCCGCCGGGCGATCACCTCGAATGGCCCGTCGAGATGGAGGAACAGTGCGCCGGGGGCGGCCCGGCGCAGCCGGTCGCGGTAGGCCCGTTTGAGCGCCGAGCAACTCATCACCCCGCCTGCGGGATGCGCGGCGAGCCACGCCCCGAGGTCGTCGAGCCACGGCATGCGATCAGCGTCGGTCAACGGATGCCCGGCAGCCATCTTCTCGATGTTCGCGCGGGAATGGAGGTCGTCGGCGTCGACGAAAGGTACTCGCAGCCGCTGCGCCAATGCCCTTCCCACCGTGGACTTCCCGGAACCCGAGACCCCCATCACCACGATCGGCACGCCCACCGCAATCCCTCCCCTCGCCGGTGTCGGCTCCACACTCATCACAGGTCGGCACCCGGTGACACCTGCGCGAACCGGGCGATATAGAACGGCTCGAACCGGTCGTCGGTGACCCAGCCGGCAATGATTTTCTCCGGCACCGTGATTCCGGCGAAGGCGCGCTCGCCGGAGAGCGTGGCGCGGAAGGGCACGAGACGTCCGGGACGATTCTTGTCCGCACGCCAGCGCAAGGCCTCGACGCGGCCCGGACGCCCGAGGGCGTCGATACTCACCGTGACCGGCTCGGCGTCCCCGACCTCGGGACGACGAAATCGGATAGCGTTCTCCGACAATACTTCCCACCGCACCCCGGTATGCGGGAGCAACGTGGCCGGCACCATGGTCGATTCCATGACGGCGCGCGTGGCCGCCGACCTGGTGACGTCCGGACCGGTATCGGCAAAGAGTTGCCGACCCAGGAGCCGGCCACTCGTCCCGCCCGTACCGCCGCGATAGAAGTCGGTGACCTCCAAGGGCCGCAACCGGTTCGAGGGCACCCGCGCCCGCCACGTGAACGAGGCGCCGTCGAGAACCTGCCGCGCGGCAAACCGGAGCCGCGCGCGGACCCGAATCGATCCGGTCATGGTCAGCGTCCACGACGCCGAGAGCTGCGCCCCCGGCGCCACCACATGTGCGAGGTAGCGCCGTACCGGCTCCTCGACCCCGTCGAGCATTGCGAGTTCGAAGGCGGCGGCCATGGCCGTCAGTTTAGAACAGGCGCCTCAGGCGAAGCGGACGTTCATCGTGGCAAGCCCGAAGATCTTGCGCCCGGCGGACTTGGCGACGATGATCACGACGCCGGTCCGGGTCTCGGGATCGAGCGACTTGATCCGGCCACTGAACTCGATGTCGCCGCCCTGCGCCGACACCACCGCAACCTGCGACAACCGCACCGAATAGCGAGTGACCGCACCCGGATCGCCCGACCACGCGGAGACGAAACCGGCGCCGAGCCCCATGGTCAGCATGCCGTGCGCGATCACGTCGGGCAGCCCCGCCAGCTTGGCGATCGACTCGTCCCAGTGGATCGGGTTGCTGTCGCCGGACACCCCGGCATAGTTGACCAGGTCGCCACGGGAGAGGCGCGCGTGCCGGGTCGGCAGTTCCTCACCGACCGAGAGGTCGTCGAAGTTCAGCGATCCCGGTGTGCGTGCGATCGTCCCGGTCGAGATCCGCGGCTCGCCGTCCGGGCGCACCGTCTTGTGGTATTCGGTGTCCGCCTCATGCGCGGCGGTCAGGTTCACGTCGTGCACGAGGATGCTGCGCACGGCCGTCGCGATGGACGGGTCCACCTCTTCGGCGGTCACCCCGACGACCGTGGTGTGCATGGTGTGCACGACCTCGCCGCTCGTATCGGTGAAGGTGTTGGTGACCGTGACGAGGTCGCGGCCGGCGACCCGCCGGACCGACGAGAGCTCGACATCGGTGCGCAGTTCGTCGCCGGCGACGATGGGTCGATGCTGTTCGAAGACCTGCTCGGTCTGCACGTAGGTCTCGTAACCGACGACAACGGACTCGAAGAGCTCCTGGTTGGCGACCATCGCCGGGATGGAGGTGAACGTCAACGGTGCCACCAGCCCCGAATAACCCAGCGCCGCAGCCGCATTCACGTCGCGATGTGCGGGCTGGTAGTCCTGCACCGCGCGCGCATATTCGCGTACCTTCTCGCGTCCGACGAGATAGGGCGCATCGAGTCGGTAGTAGTGCCCCACCCGAGAATCGAGCGACGGAGCACCGCCGGGCCCGGTCGGCGTGGCATCCGGTGTCACGGAATCGGTTGCGGTTGCCGGGGAGTCGGTTGTCATCGTCACATCACCAATCAGGGGGTTGTACGGGTATCGCTGGACTATGAGCTCACCGAACGAGCAGTTCGGCGATCTGAATCGTGTTGAGCGCCGCGCCTTTACGGAGGTTGTCACCGGAGACGAACAGCGCCAGACCGCGACCTTCCGGAACGCCCTGGTCCTGGCGGATACGACCGACAAGTGAATTGTCCTTGCCCGCTGCAGCCAGCGGGGTCGGCACGTCGACGACCTCCACTCCGATGGCACGAGAAAGGATTTCGTAAGCCTGCTGCGGCGAGATCGGCCGCTCGAACTCGGCGTTGATCGACAGCGAGTGCCCGGTGAACACCGGCACCCGTACGCAGGTACCGCTCACCAGCAGCTCGGGTAACCCGAGGATCTTGCGGGATTCGTTGCGCAGCTTCTGGTCCTCGTCGGTTTCACCCGAACCGTCGTCGACGATCGCACCGGCCAGCGGCAGCACGTCGAAGGCGATGGGCGCCACGTACTGCTTCGGGGCCGGAAAGTTCACCGACGAGCCGTCGTAGACCAACTTCTCGACATCATCGATGACCGCGCGGGACTGCGTGGCCAACTCGTCGACGCCGGCCAGACCACTGCCCGACACCGCCTGATACGACGAGACGATCAGACGCTGCAGGCCGGCCGCGTCGTGCAACGGCTTGAGCACGGGCATCGCGGCCATCGTGGTGCAGTTGGGATTGGCGATGATGCCCTTGGGCGGGTTGCCCGCAAGTTCACCGTTGACTTCCGAAACCACCAGCGGCACATCGGGGTCTTTGCGCCACGCAGAGCTGTTGTCGATCACCGTCACCCCGGCGGCGGCAAAGCGCGGCGCCTGCTCGCGTGACATGGTCGCCCCGGCCGAGAACAGTGCGACGTCGAGCCCGGCCGGGTCTGCGGTCGCGGCGTCCTCGACGACGATCTCCCCGTCACCCCACGGCAGCTTCTTGCCCGCCGATCGTGACGAGGCGAAGAACCGCACCGAATCGGCGGGGAACTTACGCTGCGCCAACAGGTTTCGCATGACACCGCCGACCTGCCCGGTGGCGCCGACCACTCCGATGTTCAGTCCCATGTCAGCGCCCCGTCCCCGCGTAGACGACGGCTTCCTCGTCGCCGCCGAGGTCGAAGGCCTGATGCAGCGCGCGTACCGCGTCGTCGAGTTCGGTGTCGCGGCACAGCACCGAGATCCGGATCTCCGAGGTGGAGATGAGTTCGATGTTGACGCCGGCGTTGCTCAGCGCCTCACAGAAGGTGGCGGTGACACCGGGATGACTCTTCATACCCGCGCCTACCAGTGACACCTTGCCGATGTGATCGTCGTAGAGCACCTCGGCGAACCCGATCTCCGGCCGCAGCTTGGAGAGCTTCTCCACCCCGAGCGGACCGAGTTCACGCGGCAGGGTGAAGGTGATGTCGGTCTTGCCTGTGTCGACCTTCGAGACGTTCTGCAGCACCATATCGATGTTGATCTCGGCGTCGGCGACCGCGCGGAACACCTTGGCGGCGTAGCCCGGTCGGTCCTCGAGTCCGACGACGGTGATCTTGGCCTCGCTGCGATCGTGTGCGACGCCGGTGAGAATCGCTTCTTCCACGGGAATGTCCTCCATCGAACCGGCGACCATGGTGCCGGGTTTAGTCGAGTACGACGAGCGCACGTGAACGGGAACGTTGTAACGGCGGGCGTATTCCACGCACCGCAGCATCAGCACCTTGGCGCCGCACGCGGCCATCTCCAGCATCTCCTCGAAGGAGACCGTCTGCAGCCGGCGCGCGTCGGCCACGATCCGCGGGTCGGCGGTGTAGACGCCGTCGACGTCGGTGTAGATCTCGCAGACGTCGGCGTGCAGCGCCGCGGCAAGGGCGACGGCAGTGGTGTCCGAGCCGCCCCGACCCAGCGTGGTGATGTCCTTGGTGTCCTGCGAGACCCCCTGGAAGCCGGCGACGAGGACGATCTTGCCGTCGTCGAGCGCCGCACGGACCCGACCGGGGGTCACGTCGATGATCTTGGCCGAGCCGTGGCTGCTGGTGGTGATCACACCGGCCTGCGAGCCGGTGAACGACTGCGCCTGCGCGCCCAGCGAGCTGATGGCCATCGCGACCAGGGCGTTGGAGATGCGCTCACCCGAGGTGAGCAGCATGTCCATCTCGCGCGCCGGTGGCGCCGGATTCACCTGTTGGGCGAGGTCGAGCAGCTCGTCGGTGGTGTCTCCCATCGCCGACACGACGACGACGACGTCGTTGCCCTGCTTCTTGGTCTCGACGATGCGCTCGGCGACACGACGGATACGCTCGGCCGTGCCGACCGAGGATCCGCCATACTTCTGCACCACGAGTGCCACGTCGGTTTCCTCCTGCAAAGGTCGGCGATTGCGGGTGTTTGCCGCAACAACCTTACCGACGACGCTTCGCGGCGCCCGTCGACACCCATTCCACAGGTCGCTGACCTACCATCCTTGGCGTGTCCACCACGCGTGCGCCCGATCGCGCCGAGCAGATCAGCGGCACCGGTGAATCGTCGCAGGAGCCGGCTCGTCGGAGCTTGGTGGCACCCGACTGGCGGTCGTGGCTCGCACCCGTCGGCATCTTCCTGCTGATCCGGGCCATCGGTATCGCACTGCTCGCCCGATTCGACGTCGTGCGCGGGATGGCGCTGCGGGATTCGCTGTCGGCCTGGGACGGCAAGTGGATGCTCGCGATCGCCGAATACGGCTACGGTGGCGTGCCCGAATCCCTCACCGACGCCCGGGGCATCCACACCGGCGACACCGCCTACGCGTTTTTCCCTGGTTACCCCTACGCCGTCGGGGCCATCGCCCACCTGCCGTTCATCTCGCCGTTCGGCGCGGCGATCCTGCTGAACGTGCTGCTCGGATGTGTCGCCGCGGTCGGCACCGCACGTCTGGGCGCGCTGTGCGTGCGCCACATGACGCGGCGATCACCACTGCTGGCCGGTGACCCCGAACGGCCCGTCGACCCGCGCCGCACCGGGCTCTACCTGGTGGCGCTCTTCGCGGCGACCCCGATGTCGGTGGTCCTGACCATGGCCTACACCGAGACCCTGTTCTGCGCCCTGAGTATCTGGGCGCTGATCGGCGTGCTCGAGAAACGCTGGCTGCTCGCGGGGGTGTGTGCCTGCCTGGTCGGTACCGTGCGTCCGACCGCGATCGTCGTGATCGGGGTGGTCATGCTCGCCGCGCTCATCGATCTCTTCGGTTCCGGGTCCTCGCCGTGGTCGGGCCGGCGCGCGGTGCGCGCGTGGGCGGCGGTCGTGCTGAGCCCGCTCGGTTTTCTCGGCTATCTCGCGGTCGTGTGGGCGCACACGGGCTCGCCCACCGGCTGGTTCACCATCCAGACGCAGGGCTGGGACACCCGATTCGACTGGGGGGTGGCCGCATTCGACTTCGTCAACGACCAACTCCTCAACTCCGAGGAGATGGCGCCGGTGGCGACGTCATGGATCATCGTCATCACCTTGGTGGTCGTGTGCGTGGCGATCTGGGCACGACTGCCGTGGCCGGTACTGACCTATGGAGTCCTCGTCACCGCGTCGATCGTGCTCTCCAGCGGCCTGATGATGAGCCGGCCGCGTCTGCTGCTGCCCGCGTTCGTCCTGCTCGTCCCCCTGGCGATCGCACTCGCTCGCGCCCGCACGGCCGGCGGCGTCGCAGTGATGGCGCCGATCGTCATCGGCAGCGCCTGGTTCGGGGCGCACATGCTGACGGTGTATCCGCACGCGATGTAGCCGGGTCGCCACTTCTTCAGGTGCGCGGACGTAGTCCGTCGAGAACCAGTCCGACCATTCGGCGCCGCGTCTCCTCGGTGTCCTGGGCGACGCAGGTCATCGACAGGCCGCCGACCAGCCGTGAGAGGTCGGCGGGTTCGATGTCGTCGCGGAAGACGCCGTCGCGCTGCCCGGCGGCGAGAATTGCGGTCATGAGATCGCGGGACTGCTCGCGCGCCTCGCCGAAGACAGGTGCTTCGTCGCCGACGGCGGCGAGGATCGCCTCCTTCATCCCGCGCTTGGTGCTCGCGGTCGCCATGTAGGCCTCGAACACCCCGGTCAGTGCCGCATCCGCGGGACCGGACTCCAGGGCGCGCCACCCGTCGGTGATGATCTGGTCCGAATAGTTGCGGAAGGTCGCCTCGACGAGGGCGGCGCGGTTCGGGAAATGCCGGTACAGCGTGCCGATGCCGACCCCCGCCTCGGCCGCCACCTTGTCCAGTGCGACCTCGACACCATCGGTGTGGAACAGTTCGGCGGCCGCGACGACGAGCTTGTCGTAGTTCCGGGCCGCGTCGGCCCGGACCGGGCGGCGCGAGAGTGTTCTGCGGCCCTCGGCAGCACCGGCATCGGGATCAGGGGCATCGGGCACGGCAGCCACTTGTCCACTCCTCACGAAGGTTCCCGAGCGTGCCGGATCCACAGACCGGCACCATCGACTGTTGCTAAGCGGAGGAATCCTCCGTATATTAATCGGAGGAAGCTTCCGTTTCATCGCCGAGTGTACTCCCACCCGATGTGGAGTCCACCGTTTCGCTCACCCTGCCAACCTCGGAAAAGAGTGGCTCATGTCCATTTCGACATCCTCGACACGCGACCGGGCCGACGGCCCGTCACTGCGCACCCGAGCACGTTCACGACTCGGCCGATCACGGATCAACACCGACGTCCTGGTACTCATCGCCGTCCTCGGATGCCAGCTGATGGTGGTGGTCGACGCCACCATCGTCAACGTCGCCCTCCCCGATATCCAACGCTCACTGGACTTTTCGACGTCGAACCTGTCTTGGGTGCTCAACGCGTACACCTTGACGTTCGGTGGTCTGCTGCTGCTCGGAGCGCGCCTGGGCGACATCCTCGGACGGCGCAGCACCTTCCTCGGCGGCCTCGGCGTGTTCGTCGCGGCGTCGGCCATCGGCGGATTGGCCACCGATTCGACGATGCTGCTGGTGGCGCGCACTCTGCAGGGCGTCGGCGCCGCGGTCGCGGCCCCGGCCGCACTCGCATTGCTGATGACGCGGTTCTCCGAGGGCCGGCAGCGCACCCGGGCATTGGCGCTGTTCACCGCGGTCTCCATCGGCGGATTCTCGCTGGGGCTGGTGTCCGGCGGCGCACTCGTGCAGTGGCTGGACTGGCGGTGGGTCTTCTTCGTCAACCTCCCCATCGGGGTCGTCGTGGCCATTGCCGGCGCGGTGTCGTTGCCCCGCACCGACCGTGAGCGTGGCTCCTTCGACTTCCCCGGGGCGCTGTTGTCCACCGCCGGCGTCGGCGCCGTCGTCTACGGCCTGGTCAGCGCCGCCGAACACGGCTGGACGGGCACCATGGCCATCACCTCCCTGGTCCTCGGCGCGCTTCTGATCGTCGGCTTCGTATACGCCGAACGCAATGCGGCGCAACCCATCACGCCACTACGTCTGTTCGCGTCGCTACCCCGCAGCGCCGCCTTCGCCGGACGGCTGGTCATGGTCGCGGGCTTCATGGGCATGATGTTCTTCCTCACCCAGTACATGCAGGAGGTGCTGCACTACGGCCCGCTGGAGACCGGACTGGCATACCTGCCGATGACCGCCGCCACCTTCGGCGCCTCCCAGCTGAGCGCGCGTTACCTCGTGACGCGTCTGAGCACCCGCACACTGTTGCTCATCGCGTTCGGGGCTGCGGCCGGCGGACTGTTCTGGCTCAGCACGCTCGACGCACATTCGGCGTATCTCTCGTTGCTCGGACCGTTCATCCTCGTCGGCGCGGGCGGCGGCATGGCGTTCCTCTCCTTGACCACCGCCTCGCTGCGTGGAGTACATCCCGACGACGCGGGCGCCGCATCCGGATTAGTGAACACCGCCCAGCAGCTCGGCGGCACCGTGGGTCTCGCGATCATGGTCGCCGTATTCGGCGCCGCGACAAGAGGTTTGCGTCCGTCGGACGCCACGTTCGCCCACGGCATGACGGTCACCGTGCTCACCGCCGCGATCCTGCTCACCGCGGGCGGCGTCCTCATGGCCCTCACCCAAGGCGAACGCAAAGCGGCCGTCGACGCGGCGTCGGTCGAGGTGGCGTAGTTGGCAGTACATTCTTCCGTCATAGACCGATTGGAGACTACCGAACGACCAGAATAGTGCCTTCACATCGACTTTTCCGGAGCCCCGATGGGTCCTGTTGATGTCCGGCTGGTGGTGTAGGAGCTTTCATCCTCACGCCACAGGGCCCGCCTCGTATACGCCACAGAGAAACACCCATTCCATAAGATTCCTCGCTGACTTCGACATCGAATTTGTAGTTAGGGAATGCAGATTCCGCGGAATTCTTCCATCCGACTCGGTCCGCTGACCGCCGACCGACCACAACTATCGGTCGCGCGACCCTGTATCGCAATACCGAAATACGGGCCGTCATCGATGAACACCGGACCCGACAAATCGAAGTCCGCTGACAGTCAGGCTGCCGAGCCCGTGACGTTGACCGCGGGCCAAAGCGCGTTCGCGTTCCCCGCCGTCGAACAGCAACGGGCACAACGCGACGCGATCGTGGAGCTCGGATCGTATGGCGGTGAGGCGAGTGCGGTCGGCGACGTTGCGCCCGAGGCCGCGGGTCGACCCGGCGGCCCCAACCTGATCATTCTCGACGAAGAGATCGCTGACTGTCGCAGGGTTGACCGCTTCCAGCACTGACCCGGGCGCTTCGTGAGCACGACCGAAGCGGGCTGAGTGTTCTCGAGTATCTGATCCTGCAGCGCCGTTCGTTCGAGACCTTCGGCGATCACCGCTTCGAGGACTACACCGCCACCCCGAGCGGATGGACCTGGCTTCCAGCGTCCACCTCAGGCGCCCTACACGCGATGGCCTACTCGGCGGTCAGCCGATCGGTCGGTCCCACATGAGAATTCGTGGTCGTGTGATTTGGCGTACCTCGTCGTGCTGGTTGACGGTGTGCTGTGTCAGGTTCACCCAGGCACGTGACGGTTGCGATGTGGACCGTTTGATCGAATCGATGGTGGCAGTCACACGCAGGACGTCGCCGGGGCGGGTGGCGCTGGGCCAGGTAAGTTCGGCTCCGCCGCCGACAATGCCGGTCGCGACCGGTAGGCCCGTGGTCACGACCAATGACATGGTGATCGCAGCGACATGCCAGCCGCTCGCTGCGAGCCCATCGAAGAATGTTCCCGATGCGCTGTCTGGATCGGTGTGAAAGATCTGCGGGTCATAACGCCGCGCGAACTCGAGGATCTCCGCGGTCTCGACGGTATGGGTGTCGGTGACGAAGGTGGCACCTTCGGCGATGTCGTCGAGCCACAGTCCGTGCGGTGCGATCGGTCGTGGGGTCTTCATGAGGCGTTCCTATCCGTGCATGTGTGTTGGTCAGCGGTCACGTGCGGTGGCGGTGAGTGAAGTAGACCTGGTGTCGGGTCGCGCACATTCGAGCAGCATCTCGACGGTGGTTCGCGCGCACACCCAGGACGCGACGTCGTTGAGCGATGTCGACAGCGCGGCAGCACCCTCGTAGAGGAGGGCGATCTGGTGGCCCAGTAGGTCCGGATCGCGCGCTCCATATTCCCGGCACAGGTCGACGATGGCGTCGGCGAAGGCACGCTTCTGTGTGTGGACGACCTCGGTGACCTCTGGCATCGCCGAGGCGGCCTCTACGGCAGCGTTGTGAAACGGGCATCCGCGTAGCCGCCCGTCGCCGGAGCGCGAAACTGCGAACAGCTGCATCAACCGTTCGCGCGGCCCGTCACCCTGTGCGTCACGGGGATCCACAACCATCTCGCGCAGATGGGTCAGATACTGCTCGACCAATGCCACCTTGCTCGGAAAGTACTTGTACAGCGTCCTCTTGGACACGTGCGCCTCGGACGCGATCGTCTCGACGCCTGTGGCGTTGATCCCCTCGACATAGAACAGCCCCGTGGCCGCCGCCAGAATGCGGTCCCGGGGGGCGGGTCGATGCATCGCCGCGTCGACGGGGCGTGTCGTCGTCATGGTCTCTTTGTCACGGATCGCGTGGTGTGCATGGGATCTCCGAACAATTTACACCGATCGGTTTACAGCTGTTGAGCCACCGCCTACGGTGGTTGGTACACCGATCAGTTTACACCGACCTCTGGAGGGAATCCCTTGAGCAGTCGTGATCAGGGCAACAATCGCGAGAGTTCGATAGTCGGCCGACCGGCGGTTTCGTGGGCTACGGTCCCGACTCGCACCATTTCGGTTGCGGACACCGAATTCGCCTACCGTGCTTACGGTCCGACGGGCGGCGTGCCGGTGGTGTTTCTGCACCACCTCGCGGCCAACCTCGACAACTGGGACCCACGGGTGGCCGACGGTATTGCGGGCGGCCACCACGTGATCGCGTTCGACAACCGAGGTGTCGGCGCGTCCGGTGGCACCACCCCCGACACCATCGAGGCGATGGCGGCCGACGCCATTGCGTTCATAGATGCGATGGGCTTTGCGAAGGTCGACCTGCTCGGGTTCTCGATGGGCGGCTTTATTGCTCAGGTTATCGTCGCGTTGCGGCCCGAGCTGGTCGGCAAGGTCATCCTCGCCGGTACCGGGCCCGCGGGCGGCGAGGGCATCGACAAGGTGACGCGGGTGACGTATGCCGACTCGATCAAGGCGGTGCTGACAGGCAAGGATCCGAAGCAGAACCTCTTTTTCACCCGCACCGCACACGGCAAGGCGCAGTCGCGGGAGTTCATCGCGCGACTGCGGGAACGTACCGACAACCGCGATGATGGAGTGTCGCTGAAGGTGTTTCGTACCGAGCTGCGGGCAATCCACAAGTGGGCCACACACGCGCCGGCCGATCTGAGCACGATTACCCAACCGGTGCTGGTGGTCAACGGCGAGGACGACCGCATGGTGCCCACGAGTAACTCCCACGATCTCGCCGGCCGGCTCCCCAACGCGACGCTGCGGATCTACCACGACGCCGGACACGGCGGGATCTTCCAGGAACATCGCCGATTCGTCGCGACGTCGCTGGAGTTCCTCGCGGCCTGAGCGCCACCACCACACCGCCCCGTCGGCGCCACGCATGCCGACCCGCCTACAGGAAGCCACCCTCATGCCCACTCTCCAAGACTCCGTGGTACTCGTCACCGGCGCCAACGGCGGCATAGGACAAGAACTCGTCACCCAGGCGCTCGAACGCGGCGCGGCAAAGGTGTACGCCGCAGCGCGGTCACCGCGTCGATCCGACGATGAACGAATCGTCGCGTTACGTCTGGATGTCACCGACGCCGAGTCCATCGCCGCCGCCGTCACCGCCGCGCCAGATGTCTCGGTACTCATCAACAACGCGGGCGCGTCGCCATCGGTCTCCAGTCTCATCGACCTGCCCGAAGTCGACCTGCGCGCGAACATGGAGACCAACTTCTTCGGCCCGGTCCTACTGGCACGAGCGTTCGCCCCGACCCTGCTGGCTGCCGATAATCCGGTTCTCATCGACATCCACTCGGTGCTCAGTTGGTTCGCCTCCGGAGGTGTTTACAGTGCGTCGAAGGCAGCACTGTGGGCGGCGACCAACGCGCTGCGTCTTGAGCTCGCACCGAAGGGTGTGCACGTTGTCGGTGTCCACATGGGTTACGTGGACACCGCAATGGCTACCCATGCTCAGGGCCCGAAACTGGCGCCTGCGGACCTGGTCGCACAGATCTACGACACCGTCGCCGCTGACGGGTACGAGGTGATCGGCGACGACCTCACCAGAGCCGCCAAAGCCGGACTCAGCAGGTCCATCGACGACATGTACCCGGGCCTGCGCACGAACTCGGGAGGAGCAACATCGTGACCACATGGAAAGACGTGCCAACCAAGAGCATCGATGTCGACGGAGTCCGGTTCGTCTACCGCGAACTAGGACGCAGAGATGCTGTGCCGGTGGTGTTCCTACACCATTTCACCGCCACCCTCGATGACTGGGATCCGCGGGTCATCGATGGGGTCGCTGCCCAGCATCGGGTGATCGCGTTCGACAACCGCGGCGTCGGAGGTACCGGCTCCAAGGTTCCGACCACCATCGATCAGATGGCCTCTGATGCAATCGCGTTCATACAGACGCTGGGTTTGACGAAGGTCGACCTATTCGGCTTCTCACTCGGCGGGGGTGTGGCCCAGGTAGTGACTCTCAAGGCGCCCGAACTCGTCCGGCGAATCGTGTTGACCGGTACCGGACCTCGCGGCGGCGGTGGCATCGACAAGATGGCTCGCATCGTCGGCGCCGGATACCTCAAAGCGGCACTCAGCCGTCAGGACCCCCGTCACTTTCTCTTCTTTCCCCGAACTCCCGGGGGAAAGAAGGCTGCCGCAGCCTACTTCGATCGCCTCGCCGAACGCCGCGGCGATCGCGACAAGAAGATCTCGATGCAGGCCCGTCTGGCACAGTTGCGAGCCATCGTCGCCGGCGGCAAGGCGACACCAGACGACCTGTCGGTGATCACCCAGCCCGCGTTGGTGGCGAACGGAGACAAGGACGTGATGGTTGCCAGCAAGCACTCGATCGAACTCGCCGACCGCATCCGCGATGCGCGAGTCATCATCTACCCCGATTCTGGTCACGCGGGCGTCTTCCAGTACCACCACGAGTTCGTTCCCGAGATTCTTGAATTCCTTGGCGCGCCTTGATAATCCGCCTCGCCGGAACCAACCGTCCGACACGAGAGGATAGGACTCCGTGAAAGCGTTCGTCATCGACAACTACAAAAGCCCCGTCCACGCCGCCGAGATGCCCGTCCCGGTGGCAGGACCGCACGATGTACTGGTCAAAGTCGTTGCCGCGAGTGTCAACCCGCTCGACACACTCGTGCGCAACGGCCAGTTCAAGCAAGTACTCAGGTACCGGTTCCCGCTGATCCTGGGCCACGACGTCGCAGGGATCGTGACCGAGGTCGGCAGTGCGGTAACCGAATTCGCCATCGGTGACGAGGTCTACTCTCGTCCGAGAGATCTGCGCATCGGTACCTTCGCCGAGTTCATCGCCATCGACGCGAGCGACGTGGCACACAAGCCCTCGAACCTGACGTTCGAGGAAGCGGCGGCAGTCCCCCTGGTAGCACTCGCCGCATGGCAGATCCTGGTCGAGAAAGGCCACGTCGGACCAGGATCGAAGGTACTCGTCCACGCCGGTGCCGGCGGACTCGGTTCGACGGTCATCCAGCTCGCCAAATACCTCGGCGCGCATGTGGCCACGACTGCCGGAACCCATTCCACCGAACTCGTCACGTCCCTCGGCGCCGACGTCGTGGTCGATTACACCACAACCGACTTCACCGACGTGCTCTCCGACTACGACCTGGCCATCGACGCCGTCGGCGGCGACAACCTCCTCAAGACCCTGACCGTACTCAAACCCGGCGGACTGGCCCTCGGGGTCACCGGACCACCCGATGCCGGTTTCGCCAAACAACTCGGCGCTCCCGCACTGTTCGCGATCGTGTTCTCGCTGCTCAGCCGAAAAGTACGCAAGCAAGCAAAGAAGCACGGCGTCGACTACTCGTTCTTCTTCATGCAAGCCGATGGTCCTCAGCTGTGCAACCTGGCCCGCCTCTATGAAAACGGGAACCTACGGCCGGTGATCGACACCACCTACCCCTTCGCCCAAACCGTCGAGGCGATCAACTACGTCGACGCAGGCAAAACATCCGGCGGCAAAGTCGTCATCGCCCACAACTGACGCCGAACAAGGCCCAATGATCCCGGTGCGAGCGTGTAAGACATAGCGGGCGATCCACGAAGACTCTCGTGGCGTTACGGATCACCGCGGATCACCGCCGAACTGCGTGCCCGCGGTACTTTGTGTGACAGAAAAGATCGTCGCCAGAATCATTCCCGAGCACGGCTTGGCCGGCATCAGTCCGCGCACGTTCTCACCGCCGACCACTATCGCGGATCTATCTGACCTGCAGTGAACGCGCCATGAACGGTCAGACAATAGGCGTGAACATGCACTCGCACAGAGGATCTCACTACAACGCGCCGCCGATGACGGAGGCCTGTGAGCAATACAGCCTGCTGCGCTCGATGGGGCGGACGGACCGGGTGTGCTGGGCAACGCAGGAGGCGAATCACTGCGAATGGCCATGAGAAAGTCCCCACTAACCTCCACTAGTACTACAGCCGTAGTTTGCGGTCATTGTGGTGATGACCTGCGTTTTTGGTGGCATTGGCGGGCTCGTTGTTGATGTTTGCGTCTCCATAGTGACCAGGTCAGGATGCTGTTGGCGCTGGTGTGGAGTGGGGTGAGGATGAGCGTGATGAACAGTCGACGGAATTCGTTGACGCTCAAGCGGATTAGTTGAGGATTGCGGTGCTCGAGGG
>NZ_JBNCNR010000004.1:0-117756 GCF_049847065.1 Gordonia sp. DT219
CCGGCTGGTCCTGGAATCCGAACCCCGGCGCATGACACACCAAACACGCCGAGCGCGAACACTTCTCACAGCATCAACACTCACGATACTGATACTCGCGCTCGCCGCATGCACAACACCCAACACCACGCCAACTCCCCCAGCATCGCCTTCGGTCTACGCACCACCGTGGTTTGTGCACTTTACTATGAACTGGATGCCAACTCCGGCAATCGATCTCACGAGTTCCGACGCTACCTTCATCCGCGCTGTTCGCGACTCAATCTACATCGCGCAGGTATCTTCGGCAGGCACTGCAGCCGCCTACCCTGGTTTCACTCACGCTACGGCACTACACCATTCGCCTCCCCCTCTGGACTCCGACGACCCGAAATCACCGTTGCCCACGAGCAGGGAGACGCACGCCATCGTCGCGTTCGAAGTTGACGGAAGCATCGCGACAGCCACAATCTGCGACACCGGCCCCGGCTGGAGCGGCGAAGTCCTCACCTACTGCGGCGCGCCTGAAGTTTCTGGACGGTGTTGTTTGATTCAATGGTGTATGCGAGCTGCACCGTTGATCATCCCCGACAGTGACCGCGCCGAGTTGGAACGATGGGTTCGTTCGTCGACCACCAAGGCGGGCCTGGTGCAGCGCGCGCGGATCGTGTTACTGGCCGCCGACGGTGTGGCCCACACCGAGATCGCGCGGCGGTTTTCGATCTCACGGCAGACCGTGGTCAACTGGCGATCACGCTACGAGACCGGCGGTGTGAACGGTTTGCACGACGAGGACCGGTCAGGCCGTCCACGGGTGTTGGACCGTGACAAGCTGATTGCCACGACGTTGACGCCTCCACCGAAGAAATACGGTGTCACACATTGGAGTTCGCGCTTGCTGGCGAATCACTTGGGTATCGGCTACGGCACGGTGGCCAGAGTATGGCGCGAACACGGCGTGCAGCCGTGGCGGTCCGAGACGTTCAAATTCTCCACCGACCCCGAGTTGGTCGGCAAGGTCACCGACATCGTCGGTTTGTATCTCGACCCGCCGGAGAACGCGATCGTGTTGTGTGTGGACGAGAAGTCGCAGATCCAGGCACTCGACCGCACGGCACCGACGCTGCCGATGCAGATCGGAATTCCCGAGCGCCAGACGCACGACTACGTCCGCAACGGCACCACCACACTGTTTGCTGCCCTGGATATCGCGACCGGGAAGGTGACCGGGATCTGTCGGCCCCGGCACCGGCACCAGGAGTTTCTGGTGTTCCTCAAACATGTTGCCCGCGCCTACCCGGACCAAGAACTGCACCTGGTGATGGACAACTACGCCACCCATAAGAAGCAGGAGGTCCGGGATTGGCTTGCCGCGAATCCTCGTGTACACGCGCACTTCACACCCACGTCGGCGTCGTGGATGAACCTGGTCGAAGTATGGTTCGGCATCATCGAACGCCAAGCCATCCATCGTGGCACGTTCCGCAACGTCCGCGAACTCACCGCCAAGATACGCGACTTCATCAACGGCTGGAATCCACGCGCTCAACCATTCGTCTGGACGAAAACCGCCGAACAAATCCTCGCGAAAGCCTACCGTCCAACAACTTTAAACACGCCGCACTACCGGCGCACCGGAACACCGCCGCCGACCAACCAGCACGGCCCACACTGGTATCCCATCCACAACGTCTTCGGCGACTGGCAAATCCTCAACGACACTCAACCCGATTTCAACCAACCGCCCAGCCTCGCCGTACGCCAATGCGCCGCCGCCCACATCCCCGAACCAGTCAGCCCACCCAACAGCCCCGGCTGGTCCTGGGAACCGAACCCCGGCACATGACACATCAAACCCGCTCAGCGCGAACTTTTCTCACGGCATCAGCGCTCACGATGCTGATACTCGCGCTCGCCGCGTGCACAACACCCAACACCACGCCAACTCCGTCGGCATCTCCTTCGACCTATGCGCCTCCGTGGTTTCTGCACATCACTATGTATTGGGTTCCCACCCCCGCACTGGATCTCATGAGCCCCGACGCCACTTTCATCCGAGCCGTATCTGAATCCAACGGGATAGCATGGCTTAGCGCAGCTCACGCCGCAGTGGCATTTCCCGGCTACGTTCACGCTACCGAACTACACCCCATGGAATTCCAACCGACCGAGGATCCGAAGTTCGCCCGCCCGATAGCTCGAAGCTCCCGGTTCGTCGGCTCCTTCCACAGTGACGGGATTACGGCAACAGCCACGATTTGTGAAACTGGTCCCGGCTGGACCGGCGAAGTCCTCACCTACCGGCGCACCGGGGCCCCGCCACCGGCCAACCAGCACGGCCAACACTGGTACCCCATCCACAACGTCTTCGGCGACTGGCAAGTCCTCAACGACATCGAATCCGATTTCAACCAACCGCTCAGTCTCGCCGTACGCCAATGCGCATCCGCGCACATCCCCGAACAAACCAACGCACCCAACAGTCCCGGCTGGTCCTGGAATCCGAATCCCGGCACATGAAACATCAAACCCGCTCAGCGCGAACTTTTCTCAGGGCATCAGCGCTCACGATGCTGATACTCGCGCTCGCCGCATGCACAACAGCCAACACCACGCCAACTCCCTCAGCATCGCCTTCGGCATACGCACCACCGTGGTTCCTTCACCTCACCACCGAATGGATCCCCACGACCGCAATTGATCTCACGAGCCCTGACGCAACGTTTATCCGGGCCGTGTACGAGTCAGAGTCGATCGCTCAGCTCAGCGCTACGCACGCCGCGGCCGGCTATCCCGGATATGTTCAGGCCACCGAATTGCACCCTCCGGCATTCGGGCTGGGTGAAGACCCCACCCACCCGTACCCACCTGGCCGGACTTCGGTATTCATTATCGCGTTCCATACTGAAGGGGCCGTTGCCAGCGCTACAATTTGCCAACCCGGCCCCGACGTCAGCGGCGAAGTGCTCACCTATCGGCGCACCGGGACCTCGCCGCCGGCCAACCAGCACGGCCCACACTGGTACCCCATCCATGACGTCTTCGGCGACTGGAAGGTCCTCAACGAAACCCGTCCCGACTTCAACCAACCACCTGGCACCGCAGCACGCCAATGCGCTGCCGCTCACATCCCCAAGCCAACGAACCCACCCAACAGCCCCGGCTGGTCCTGGAATCCGAACCCCGGCGCGTGAGTTCCGGCGAAAGGTACACCTATGCCCGATATCTCGGCTTTTCCAGCTCACATCCAAGCCGTTCTGCGGGGTGATGGCAGCGACACCAACCATCAGCCGCCGTCCAGCTCCGGGCCAAGAGCGCCCTCGGCACCGATACCGCCGGGGATGGGTGGCGACCGAGAGTACCGACCGTCGATATCACACCGCACGTCGATCCCGCGAAACGATTCGGAAGATACCGTCACCGAGGGATACGAACGCTGGGTCCGTGACAAGCAAGCGCGAAGAGAAGAGTACGAACGTCGCGTCTCCGATTCGCTCGATGAATGGTGGCAGAGCCACACGACATTTGTGCTTGTCCCCGATCGCATCGCACAGGCCATCCGCCGCGAGGTCGAGGAGTCATTCCTGAAAGAACTCAAAGACTGGGCCCGACAGCACCCAGAAGTTCCGCGAGAACCATGACCGCGACATTTGACTCGGTGCCGCCGAATCGTAGCGGTCCGCGGCCGCTCCCGACGAGCCGACGCCCGACTTCGCGAGTTCTGCTGCCGCACGAAGTCGACCTTCCGCCGGATGCGGATGCTCACGGTGCTTCGCATTGGAAAGACTGCCGACATGAACGAATCGGAAGCGGTCGTCGGTGCACACGAGGATCGTCCGAGTCGAGAATGTGGCGGGATATCGATGGCCAGGTGCCGGGCACGTCGTCGACGAGGTGACCTACCGGACCTCCGGCTTCTTGGCACCTGTTCCGGCGCCTGCACAGCCGCACGCGCATCCCGAACCGGACACGTCGCCGCCGCAATGCGGCACCATGGGCTGATAACGATCCTCCAGCCCGACATCGTCGACGCCACGCTCGCCCGCTACGCGGACGCTCTGGGCGACAGCGCACCGGTGTACCGCAACCATGTGCTGCGCGGCCTGAACTATCAGGCGCTCCTTCTGGGCCATGAGCCACCGGCCGAGTCCGTACTGGCGTGGGTTGTCCATGATCTCGGTGTCTGGACCGCCGAGACCTTCGACTATCTGGATCCGTCCGCGCGCCTCGCCGACGATCTCACCGCCGACTTCGCCGCGACCGACCTGGACGCGGTGCACCGGATGGTGCTCGAACACCACAAGGTGCGCAGCCATCCCGACCGCCTCACCGACACCTTTCGGCGCGCCGATCTCGTCGATGTCAGCAAGGGTCTGATCCGCCATGGGATCACCCGCGACGATGTCCGCGGGATCGTCGAGACGTTTCCCTATCTCGGCTTCCACCGCTGGCTCGCCAAGGGCCTGTCCGGGTATGCCGCAAAGCATCCCGCGGCCCCCGCGCCGATGCTGCGGTGGTAGCCGGGCGCGCCGCGACATCGCGTAACAGCCAGGGATGACCCGGTCGAGGCGTCCGCCGATCGACTGACCCCGACGTGCGAATTTCCGACACGGACGCACTACATCGGTTGATCTCTCGCGGATCATCTCTCAGGTCGCTTTAATCAACTGCATGCCTTCCGCAGACAGACGTACGCACCGGACGCGGACCGCGCGCGTCATCATCGCCGTTCTGACCGTGATCGTCGGGCTGTCCACGGCGTGTTCGGTCAGCGGCACACCGGTCGCCGCAGGGCCCGCCATCGACGGCTTCGTCACGGGTGTCACCGCCATCAACAATCCTGGTGGCTCGTCATCGGCCGTGTCGGGGACCCTCGCGGCCGGGCAGTCTGCGGGCCCGACGCTACATCTGCCCGACAATGTCACCGCGGTCAACGGCGGCAGCGTCCTGCAGAGCACCCAGTCATCTGCGCCGATCACCACGATGCGAATCGCGTTGGAAGGCAAGCATAATGGTCATCCGACCGGCGCCCCGGCCCCTGGATACACCGAGTTGAAGTTCGGATCGGCGACGTCGAACGCCTCGGTGGTGATGACCCTCGCGCAGCAGCTGCCGTCGGAGGACTTTGCCTTCTACTTTGCCGGTGTCGATGCCTCCGGCGTCCAGGGACCGATGATCCGGCAAGAAGTGAAGGCACTCAAGGTGGGGACGGGCGCGGTCCAGGTCACCGCGTCATGGGATGTCGACAGCGATCTCGACTTGATCCTCGTCGAGCCGTCCGGCGACAAGATCTACTTCAACAACAAGACATCATCGGCCGGCGGCGAGCTCGACCTCGACTCCAACGCCGACTGCGACATCGATGGCAAGCGAAACGAGAACATCACCTATCCACGGGCTGAGCCCGGCACCTACACCGCCTACGTGAATCTCTACTCGTCCTGTGGGACACCGGCCACAAACTACGTCGTCACGGTGAGCGTCGGCGGCCAGCAGCCCCAGACATTCACCGGCACGTTCACCGGTGCAGGTGTCCACACCGCCGATACCAGCCAGATTCGTCAGGTCACCGCCTTCCAGGTGACGTAGAGCCGCGCCTGTCGGCGGCCACGTCGACCCCTCGTCCGCGCCCGCCGACACCCCCGGCGCACCCGGCCGCGACACCCCTGCCTGCATCAGATGAACGACGGGATCGCAGGTCGACGATTCCAGTTGGGTATCGTCATCCCGGAATCGCGAATGGAACATCGAGGGGGAACTGCTTGAACGCGACCAATGCGGGGGTGATCGCCGGCCGTCACCTGATCGGTCCCATTCGTTCAGACGCACTCGGCCAGATGTTCATCGCCGACCCGTCGGTATCCACCCACTCTGCGTCGAGCCCCGCTGTTTCCGGCCGACGCGAGCTGATGCGGGTGCTGTCCGTCGATCCGAGCTCGCCGGAGTTCCAGAGCCGCTTCGCCGCCGGGGTTCGCACGCTGCAAGGACTTGTCCATCCGGGACTGACCGGATTGATGGACTCCGGCATCGAGTCCGGCCGCCCGTGGTTCACCAGCCGGTATGTCCACGGCCGCGTGCTGACCGGGCAACGCCGTTCGGACGCCGACGCGATGGCGATCATCGGCCAGATCGCCGACGCACTCGACCACGCGCACCGACGTGGCGTCGTCCACGGCGATCTCGGCCCCGCGGAAGTCCTGCTCGCCACCGACGTCGAACCGAACGCTCCGGGAACAACGGTCGTCCTGGACGTGGGCACGATCGCCCTCACCGGGCGCCCGACGCTGAACCCACTCTCGGGCACCGCCGAATACACCGCCCCCGAGATCATCGCCGGTCAACCCGCCCGCCCCGCCTCCGATCAGTACGCACTCGCCTGCCTGCTATTCCAACTCCTCACCAGCACAACACCGTTCGCGGATGCCGTACCGCAACAGACGATCACGGGGCATCTCCACCGGCCGGCGCCGCCGATCAGTGCGTACCGGCCGGACCTCGCCGCGCTCGACGTCGCCTTCGGGCACGCCCTCGACAAGGACCCGGCACGCCGCTACCCCGACTGCCGGGCGTTCGTGGGGACGGTGGCGACCCTGCGTGCCCGCGCGACCGCCGCGCAGTCACGGCCGGTCGCCCCCGCGCCGGCATCATCGCTGCGCGGACGCGCGGCCGCACCGGTGGAGCCGCCTACCCAGGCCCCAGAACCGGCGCCTGTCCGGCAAGCCCCCGTCCAGCAGGCCCCTGTACAGCAGTTGGGAATCCCCGGCGAGACGCCGCCGCCGACATCGTCACATCCGGTCCCACCGCCAGTGGATGCTCCGCAATCCGAAGCCGCGCAAGCCGAACCCGCGCGATCCGCGTCCGGGCAACCCGTTTCCGGGCAACCACAGCCCACCCACCCAGAGGCGCCTCGTCCGGACGCGGCCGCTTCACCGGCCCCGCCGACGCTGGTTCCGTCCGATATCGGTTCCTCTGATACCGGTTCGCCTGATATCGGTTCCCCCGCCCTCGATTCCCCTCAGACACTGTTGCCGGAGGCCTTCTCCGGCGCCTCCACCAGCGTGTATGCACCTCAAGGCAACTCCGCGTCGACACACCCGCACACCGGCACCCAGCCACTTTTCGCGCCCGGCGAGAGCACCTCGACGCCCGAACCGCCGCCCCGGCACACCGGTCCGTCGGGCACCGACGGACCACCGCCGACGGCCCCAGACGGATCTTCGCGGTCCCGCGGCCCCTGGCGCCGTCGCGGGATCTACGCCGGCCTCTCCCTGGTCGCAGCGGTGGTGATCGCGGCCATCGCGGTCGCGGCCACCTGGTTCGTCGTCGACCGCGACTCCACCCTGGCGCAGGTCACCACCTCGACGATGTCCACCGGCCACGGCACCACCTGCGCCATTCGCCAGTCGGCGGCGTACTGCTGGGGTTCGAACGCCGACGGCGCGCTCGGCAACGGCACGACGACGGACTCCAACACGCCGGTCAAGATCAACGGACTGAACAAGGTGACGAGCATCGCCGTCGGGTGGACGTCGGCGTGCGCGATCGCCGACGGTTCGTTGTACTGCTGGGGCAACAACGCCCAGGGACAGCTCGGCGACGGCACCACCCAGAATCGCCCTGCGCCCACCAAGGTCGCGAATCTGCACAACGTGACGTCGGTGGCCATCGGCGCAGACGTCAAACTCTCCGGCGAGGCCGTCGAGTCGGACTCCACCTCGTGCGCGGTGGCCGACGGCGGCGCGTACTGCTGGGGCGCGAACACGCGCGGACAGCTCGGCGACGGCACCACCGACAGCCGCCCGGTCCCGACCAAGGTGAAACACCTCGACGACGTGGTCTCCCTGACCACCGACTCGGCGCAGACCTGTGCGCTCACCGGCGCCGGCGATGTCTACTGCTGGGGTGCGAACAATCGCGGACAGCTCGCGGACGGCACGACCGTCGACCAGAAGACCCCGGTGCGCGTCGGCGGCCTGTCGAAGGTGACCGACCTCGCCACCGCCGTGAACAGTACGTGCGCGGTCAGTGACGGCAGCCTCTATTGCTGGGGCAACAACACCTACGGGCAGACCGGTGGTGCCGACCGCCGGACGACGCGAGCGCCTACTCAGGTGACCGGGCTGAGCAACGTCAGCCGCGTCTCGATGGGCTCGCAGACGACCTGCGCGGTGGCCGACGGCGCCGTCAACTGCTGGGGAAACAACTCGGCGAACGTGGCCGGACCCGATCCGCGCGGGTATTTCAGCACGCCCACCAAGATCGCCGGGATCACCGGAACGGCCTCCGCGGTCGCCACCGACGCGGCGGTGGCCTGCGCCCAGACCGGCAGCAAGATCTATTGCTGGGGCACCAACCGTGACGGTGAACTCGGCATCGGGTCCGACGCCTTTGTGCAGACACCGACGGAGGTCACGTTTTGACGGCCGGTACCAGGCGAACCGATAGGGGGCACTAGTGGCACAGCTCGAACAGGGCAGTACGTTCGCCGGATACCAGGTTCTGGCCAAACTCGGTGCCGGCGGCATGGGGCAGGTCTACCTGGTCGAACATCCGCACCTGCTGCGTCGTGAGGCGCTCAAGGTCATCTCGGTCACCGCGGCCGACAACGCCGAGTTCCAGCAGCGTTTCACCAACGAGGCGCGCACCGTCGCCTCACTGAACCATGCCGGCATCGTCGCGATCCATCACTACGGCGTCGAAGGCGACTCGCCGTGGTTCACCATGACCTACCTCGACGGCAGCGATCTCACCGCCGGCGGCCTCACCGATGCCGAGGTCGGACAGATCGCCCTTCGCACGGGCGAAGCACTCGACTACGCGCACCGGCATCAGGTGATCCACCGCGACATCAAGCCCGCGAACATCATTGTCACGCGGGAGGCCGACGGATCGATCGACCAGGTCGTCCTGCTCGATTTCGGTATCGCCAAACTGGCCGACTCGACGTCGATGACCGCCACCCACGCGTTCATCGGCACGCTCGCCTACGCCGCGCCCGAGGTCATCGACGGTCAACCTGCCGGTCCGATGAGCGACCAGTACGCGCTGGCGTGCAGCATGTACGAACTGCTCACTGGCGTAGCACCTTTCGATGCTCCCACGCCGTCGGCGATGATGGCCGCACTGTTGTCGAAGCCGGCACCGCCGATCAGTTCACGTCGCCCGGACCTGGCAGCCCTCGATCCGGTTTTCGAGCGAGCCCTCGCCAAGGACCCGACGCAGCGCTTCGGTGACTGCCAATCCTTCGCCCGGGCACTTGCCGCCGTACTGACCACCTCGACCGGCGGGCCCCAATCGGCGATCGTCCCGCTGGCTACGACCGCTCCCCTCGGTGGCGGGCAGCCGCCGGTCGACGCCGACGCCCGCACCGTCGAATCGCGGCGGCGCAGATCGCGTCTGGGCGCCATCCTGGTGTCGGCTGTCGCGGCGATCGTCGTCGCCGTCGTCGCGGTCGCCGCGACGTGGTGGACGGTCGGGCGATCGGAACCGGTCCCGGCCGCGGCCACCGCCCCCACGTTCACCGACGTGAGTGTGGCCGTCTCTGCCGCCTGCACGGTACGCAACCGGCTGGCCTACTGCTGGGGCGAGAACGACAACGGGCAACTCGGCGACGGAACCACCACCAATCGGACCGCCCCGGTGAAGGTCGCCGGCCTCACCGATGTGACCGCGGTTTCGACCGGCGGCAGCGGGACCTGCGCAGTGGCCGCGGGTAAGGCCTACTGCTGGGGAACGCTCGACAAGATCACGACACCCAAGGAGATTCCCGGTCTGAGTAATGTCACCGACATCGCCACCAACTCCTACACCACGTGCGCGATCGCGGACAGTTTTCTCTACTGCTGGGGTTCGAACAGTGAAGGCCAGCTCGGCGACGGGACCAACTCTGCACGCACCGCGCCGACCAAGATCGAGTCGCTGTCGTCGGTGACCGACGTGTCGGTCGCCGACGAAGCGACATGCGCCATCGCCGACAGCACCGCCTACTGCTGGGGAAAGAACGCGAGCGGCCAACTCGGTGACGGGACCACCACCGGCCGCCTGACCCCGGTCGAGGTGAAGAACATCAACTATGTGTCGCCGATCAGCACCGGAGGATTGTGGGGCGACGGCTCCACGTGTGCGCGGCGCGCCGACGACTCTGCCTACTGCTGGGGCGACAACGGCTCCGGCCAGATCGGTGACGGAACGACCACCAACCGGCTATTGCCGAAGAAGATCCTGACCGATGTCGACACCATCGCCACCAATGGCGGGGCGACGTGCGCCATCACGACCGCCCGCACCCTGAAGTGCTGGGGCGACAATCGCAAGGACTATCTCGACCAACCAACACCGACCGACGTTCGGGGCGTCGACGACGTCACCGCGGTGAGTGTGTGGAGCGGTAACACCTGCGCCATTGCACACGATCAGCTCTATTGTTGGGGATCCAACTTCGACGGCCAGGTGGGGGATGGCACCACCGACACCAGACCGGCTCCGACCCAGGTGAACTTCCCGACCTGAGTCGACGGTCGCGGTTCATCGCGGTGGTTGCGATCGCAATGAATTCTTTTGCGGCGCATGCCATCTTCGCGAATCGGTCATCGTTCGTCCGACCAGAGGACACGACGGTCGGTCGTTCTGGAAACGTCGGCGCGCACCGCTACACTGAGCGCCTGGTGCCCCCTTCGGCACAACCGACATCGCTGCCATGTCACCTCCGCACCCGACTGAAACGCTCACCTGCTGTATGCCACGCATCTTCCCCAGCCCGCCGGCCCGGCTCCCCGAACTCGACGGCCCCGCGCTCGAGGGCATCTGCATGCTCACCGTCGATCTCGTCGTGCGCAGTTCGACAGTCCGGCAGGTGCACGCGTGATGGCACGAATGCGAACCTGGCGCACCCGTCGACACCCGTCGGTCTCGACCCACAACCGGCCGAGCACGATGCCCGCGGCGCGTTCGCATCCGCCGGCAGTGAACTCATCCCCGATGGCCGGACTGGCGCCGATCGGAGTCGTGCACCGCCCCGGCACCGAGCCGGTGTACGCGTTGCCGATGCCGCCGCGTACCGCACCGTCCGAGTCCGACACGGTCGAGATCACAGCCGCCCCCGACGACGACACCGTCGAGATCGAGCGGCCCAGCACCGACAGCGCTCCCGACGACGCCGACACCGAAGAGCCGAACGCCGTCGTCGATGCCGACAGCACCGACACCGACACCGACACCGACACCGACGAAATCGACACCTCCGACACGGACACCGTCGAGCTCGCGGCCGATCCGGACCACGCAGACCCGGGCGACGCCGACCCGGGCGACGCCGACCCGGGCGACGCCGACCCGGACAGCACCGACCCGGACAGCACCGACCCGGACCAGGCCGACTCCGAGACCGGGCCGGCGACCGAGGCCTCCGCGACCCCGAATCTCCGGCACCGCCGGACCGCCTCGATCGCCGCCACCAACACCGACACAGCTGCGGAGCCCGCCAGATCCGACGCCGACTCCGGCGGTGGCCAGCAGCCGAGGAAGGCGGCAGCCCGTCCGCCTGGCCCGTTGTCGCCGGCCCGGACGATCATGCCGGTCTGGACGATCGCTCGGCCCGCCGCGCGCCCGACCACCCGGGTCCTCCGTCCCGTGGTGGCGGCCACCCAAGCTGCGATGATCGGCACCGCACCGTCGGTGCAGCCCGCGAAGACCGCGCCCGGCCGCATCCGCCGCAGCCTCGCCCTCGACGGCGTACGCGGGATCGCCGTGCTGGCCGTGGTCGTCTATCACTTCTTCGGCAACGCGGTCCGCGGCGGGTATCTCGGTGTCGACATCTTCTTCGTGCTCTCGGGCTTCCTGATCACCTCGCTGCTGGTCCGCGAGTACGGGGCAAAGAACCACATCTCACTGTCCCGGTTCTGGGTTCGCCGGGCGCGTCGCATCCTGCCGGCCGCGTTGACGGTGCTGATCGTCACCACCGCCGTCGCCGGCCTGATCGGCGGCGACACCGCGGTGCAACTGGTCAATCAGTTCCTCGGTTCGGCCTTCTTCGTCAACAACTGGGTTCAGATCGCCCAGTCGCACAGCTACTTCGCCGACACGTCGCCGCAGATCACCATGCACTACTGGTCACTCGCGATCGAGGAGCAGTTCTATGTCGTGTGGCCGCTGCTGTTCCTCGGCGCGCTGTGGGTGGCGCGGCGACTGTCGTCGGGGGCGCGTACCCAGATGCGGATCATCGCGACGGTCGCGGCGCTGCTGGCCGCGGGGTCGGTGGCCGCAATGGTCGCACTCTATGATCCCGCCCGCGACCCCAGCCGGGTGTATTTCGGTTCCGACACCCACAGTTTCGGCCTGCTCGTCGGCGTCACGCTGGCACTGGTCCTCACCGCACCGGCGCCCGATGCCCCCGACTCCTGGCCGCGACGCGTGTCACCGCGCACCGCAGAGATCCTCGGCAAGACAGTCGCGCCGCTCACCTTCACGGGTCTGATCGCACTGATCTTCTTCCTTCCCGACACCTCGGCGTTGACCTATCAGGGCGGCCTGCTCGTCGCGTGTCTGCTCACCGCGTGCGTGGTTCACACCGCGGTTGCCGAGACCGGCCCGGTCGCGGCTCTGCTCCGGGTGCAGACCTTGCGCTATCTGGGCGAGCGCTCCTTCAGCCTCTACCTCTGGCATTGGCCGATCGTCCTGTTCCTGCGGGCCTGGCTGCAGGGCGGCCACGATGCCGCGCGCTCGTCGTCGTGGCCGGATTGGACGGTCGGCTTGTTTGCCGCCGTGCTCACCCTCGGTGTGTCCGAGCTGTCCTACCGTTACATCGAGACGCCGTTCCGCCGCAAGGGCTTCCGCGGCGTGCTGCGCTCGCTGGGGACGACCGAACGCCTCGGTGTCCCGGCCGCGGTCCTGGTGGGTTGCCTGGTCGTCGCCTTGTTCGCCGGTTCCGCGTTGGGCCGAAGCCCCGAGAAGACCGCGCTCGAACAGCAGCTCGACCACCTCGCCGACCTTCAGCGGCAGGCCAACGCGCACCCGCCGGCCGCCACACCACCGCCTCGGCCGGCGCCCGCCGACGTCCCGGCCCTGCCACTGGGCCGCGACATCACCGGCGTCGGTGATTCGGTGATGCTCGCCTCCTCCCCCGCACTTCAGGCGCGGTTCCCGGGTATCTACATCGACGCACAGGTGTCACGGCACTACACCGGCGGCGAGGGCGTGATCGAGAACTTGCGATCCGCCGGCACGCTGCGCAAATTCGTGGTGTTGGGCTTCGGCACCAACGGGCAGGCCTTCGACGGTCAACTCGACCGCATCCTCTCCGAGATCGGACCGGGCCACAAGATCGTGCTGCTCGTGCCGTACGGACCGGTCGACGGCATCCCGCAGGCCGCGCAGCAGGTGTTGCAGTACGCGCCGAGGCACCCGGACGTGTTCCTGGCGCCGTGGTGTCAGGCGGCCGCTGCCCATCCGGAGAATCTGGGCCCCGACGGAGTACACCCGATGGGCCCCGGCACCTGGATGTACGCCGACGCGGTGACCACAGGTCTGCGGCAGGCTGTCACCGGCAAACGGGACAACACCATCACCTGCCCGAACTGAGCGACCGGAGGACGTGCCGGTACCGCTGAAGCCCGGTCACGCGACGTTCAGCCGACGACCCACCGTGTCGCCGGGGTCGCGCCCGCACCGGGCGGGAAGGCGGCGGCGAGAGCATCGGCAAAGCGGCGATTGCGGTCGGCGGTACCCGCTGCGGTGTAGTGGATACCGTCGGTGAACTCGCCCGGCTGCGCCGCGGCAGCCCAGTCGACGACCGCCAGGTTGGGGTAGCGGACGGTTGCGTTGCGCAGTGCCGTGTTGAACGCGGCCATCGCCGCGGAGCCGAAGGCCCGATTGCTCGGATTGGACGAGGCCACTGTCGGCCACAACACCGGCTGCCCGCCGAGCTGCTTCATGATCCGGTCGATGCGCTCGTCGGCGCCGACGGAACTGCCGGTCGCGATGGCGCCGGCGTCGTTGACGCCCATGGCGATGACCCAGCAACCGTGTTTGCCTGCCGCGAGTTGCGCGCCGACAGCGTGCTCGGCGTCGAGGGACGGGCCATCGACGATCGCGCGGCTGGCGAGCGCGTCGAGGGTGAAGTTCGCGGCACCGACTCGGCGGTACTGGGCACTGGCGGTATCGGTGGGCGCGGGCACCGCGGCGGCGTCGTCGGCGCGCACCGAGGTGGAGTCACCCACTTGGATGACCGAGGTGCATCGCGACGATCCCGGGTTGGTGCCCGTCTGCGGAAGCGTCAGATTGCCTATCTGGTCGAGTACGTCGGGCAGGCCGAGATCTGCCGACGAGTTCGGCACGCCGGACTGGGGTAACGCCGTGACGATGCCGTTGAGACTGTCGATCGCCGACGGCAGGTCGGTGGGCGGCGCAGCAGCGCAATGACCGGCACCGGCGAAGGCCAGCGCACCGCCGGCCACCATGCCGACCCCGATACGCCGGATACGGCCACGAGTGCATATGCGGGTGAGCTGAGACAGCGAAAAGTTGACCACAATGATCACACTGAACTACACCAGTCACTTCTGTCGCAACTGGTGGCGTGCAACAACTTGATCAAGGTCGATGCATCAACGCCGCGAGACACTGCCCGGTTCCCTGCTTGACCGAGTCTCGCCCCAAGGTCAGACCGCCGCGAGGGCTCGGTCCCAGAGTTCCGCCGACCGCGCCTCGCCTGGGCCGACGACGTCGGCGAAGGCGATGTGTCCGTCGGTGTCGACGAGGAAGGTGCCGCGATCGGCATAGCCGCGGCTCTCGCTGAACACGCCATACGAGCGCGCGGTCGCGCCGTGCGGCCAGAAGTCCGAGAGGATCGGGAACAAGAAGCCCTGGGCCGACGACCAGACCTTGTGCGTCGGCGGCGGACCGACCGACACGGCGATGGTCTGGACGTCGTCATTGACGAAGCGCGGCAGCTGGTCGCGGATATAGCCGAGCTCACCCTGACATGTGCCGGTGAACGCGAGCGGGAAGAAGACGATGAGCACTTTGCGATCTTCGGAGAGCAAGCGCGACAACGAGACCCGTTGATTGTTTTGGTCCCGCAGCTCGAAATCCGGTGCGCCGGCGCCGATTCGGGGTCCGACCGCGACGTCGGGTGCGCTCATGGCCGTTTGCCGGTGCGCAATTTCGGTTGCACCAGACGCGCACCCGACCAGTCACCGAGACTCACCACATTGGTCTGGGTCAGCCCCGCCGTGGGCGCGGCCTCGGCGATCTCACTCGGATCGACATAACCCGGACTACCCGTCTTGGGCGAGAGGACCCAGATGTATCCATCGTCGGCGAGCGGTCCGATCGCATCCATCAACCGGTCCACGAGGTCGCCATCGTCGTCACGCCACCAGAGCACCGCGACATCGACGACGTCATCGGCGTCTTCGTCGAGCATCTCGGCGTCGATGACGTCCTCGATGTCGGCACGCAGGTCATCGTCGGTGTCCTCGTCCCAACCCAGTTCCTGGACCACCATGCCGGGTCCGAAACCGAGCTTCTGTGCACTGCTGCCATCGGAGCCATTGCTCCCTGAGGCGGCTACCACCGCGCGAGACCTCCCAAGTCGAATACTGTTCGCCGTGTCGGCTGTCGAAAACCAGCCGGTCTTCGGACCGGCTATTGGGACAGCGTAATGCACGCCATGACCCCGCACCGACAGGAATCGGCCATCAGAGACCTCCAGTCGGTCGAAATGGGCACCGGCCGGGGCGATCGGCGACGGCCCGTACTACCCGGGCACCGGCGCCGTGGCAGTGGTCGAGGCCAGGCCCGGAGGCGTGGGCAGGTAGGTCGCGCACGCCGCGAGCACAGCCTGTTTGTCTTGGGTCCAGGTGTCGGCGAGCGGGTTCAGACCGGCCCGTTCGCGTCGGCCGATCGCTTCGCCGAGCCGGGCGGAACTATCGAGGAAGGCGTTCACCGGATCGGTCACTGCGGCCGGTACGGAAGGGTTTGTCTTTGCCCGGATCTGGTCCACCCCGGCGATCAGGCTCGCTCGCGCCCGTTCATCGAGGTCTCCGACCCGGTCGTAAGACTGCACCTCGTTGAGGCGGTCGACGAAGGTGTTGTAACCGTGCACCATCACCACCATCGACGACATCGCCTGCCGGCACAGCGCCAGTGTGAGTTCGTGGCGGCCGGCCGCGGCCGACGCGGACTGTTCGGCGCGATACTGCGAGACCTGCGCCGAATCGGCACTCCCCGACCCCGCCACCGTCGTCGAACAGCCGCCGACGATCATCACCACGGCACACATCGCCGCGACACTCATCGCCGGGGAACGCACCGTCCGGGCCGGCGCGCCGGACGGTCCGGCCGGCTCGCCGCCTCGCCGCACACGGCACAGTCGCCCCGACGTCGGCGGACATGCCGATGCACGCGTCACTCGCTACTCCCTAATCGCCGCGTTCCCTACTCGGCGGTAATCACATTCGGAACGCTACCGCAGGTCAGGCACCACGCGTCGAATCGGAGCACCCCCGGTGCCAACGTCGGCAACATGGGGCACGATGTGAGGTGGGTCCGTGAGCGAGCACACCATTGCCGCCGATGGGCTCTCGTGTCATCGCATGCCGGGCAGCACCCCCGCCCGGCCCGATAGAGGAGTAGGCATCACCGTGACCGAACCGGCAGAGACCAAGGGCGTCAGCACCACTGACGGCACACCCGACACCATCCCCGGAACCCGCGTGCGGGTCATCCGTGAGGGCGTCGCGTCCTATCTGCCCGACATCGACCCCGACGAGACCGGCGAATGGCTGGAGAGCTTCGACAATCTCGTCGAACATGCCGGGCCCGCCCGCGCGCGCTACCTGATGCTGCGGTTACTCGAGCGTGCCGGCGAGAAGCATGTCGCCATCCCGGCTCTGACGTCGACCGACTACGTCAACACCATCCCCACCGAACTCGAACCGTGGTTCCCCGGCGACGAGGGGGTCGAGCGCACCTTCCGCCAGTTCATCCGCTGGAACGCCGCGATAATGGTCCACCGGGCCCAGCGTCCCGGGGTAGGGGTCGGCGGCCACATCTCGACCTATGCCTCGTCGGCGTCCCTCTACGAGGTCGGCTTCAACCATTTCTTTCGCGGTATCGATCATCCCGGCGGCGGCGACCAGATCTTCATCCAGGGCCACGCTTCGCCGGGCATCTACGCCCGCGCGTTTCTGGAAGGACGGATCAGCACCGAGCGCATGGACGGGTTCCGGCAGGAGCACAGCCACGCCGGCGAGGGTGGTGGGCTGCCGTCGTATCCGCATCCACGGCTGATGCCCGACTTCTGGCAGTTCCCCACCGTATCGATGGGCCTGGGCCCGATGAATGCGGTCTATCAGGCGCGATTCAACCACTACCTGCACGACCGCGGCCTCAAGGACACCTCCGATCAACACGTGTGGGCGTTCCTCGGTGACGGTGAGATGGACGAGACCGAGTCGCGTGGCTTCGCCTCGGTCGCCGCGACCGAGGGCCTGGACAATCTGACCTTTGTCATCAACTGCAACCTGCAGCGCCTCGACGGGCCGGTCCGCGGCAACGGCAAGATCATCCAGGAGCTCGAGTCGTTCTTCCGCGGTGCGGGCTGGAACGTCATCAAGGTGGTCTGGGGCCGGGAGTGGGACGCCCTGCTGCAGGCCGACAAGGACGGCGCTCTGGTGAATCTGATGAACACCACCAACGACGGTGACTACCAGACCTACAAGGCCAACGACGGGGCCTTCGTGCGGGAGTACTTCTTCAATCGCGACCCCCGCACCAAGGATCTCGTCCGGGATATGACCGATGCCCAGATCTGGAACCTCAAGCGCGGCGGGCACGACTACCGCAAGATCCATGCCGCCTATGCCGCGGCGATGGCACACAAGGGCCAGCCGACGGTCATCCTGGCCAAGACCATCAAGGGCTACACCCTCGGCAAGCACTTCGAAGGCCGCAACGCCACGCACCAGATGAAGAAGCTCACCCTCGACGACCTCAAGGCATTCCGCGATTCCACGCGCGTCCCGATCAGCGACGCGCAACTCGAGGAGAATCCCTACCTGCCGCCCTATTACCACCCGGGGCTGGATTCACCGGAGATCGAGTACATGCTCGACCGCCGCCGCAATCTCGGCGGGTTCCTGCCGGTGCGCCGCACCAGGGCCAAGGTGCTCAAGCCGGATGTGAGCAACGCACTCAAGACGGCCGCCAAGGGGTCGGGCAAACAGCAGGTCGCCACCACGATGGCACTGGTGCGGATCTTCAAGGATCTCTTGCGCGACAAGGAGATCGGTCACCGTATCGTGCCGATCATCCCCGACGAGGCACGCACGTTCGGGATGGACTCGTGGTTCCCGACCCTCAAGATCTACAACCGCAACGGCCAGCTCTACACCTCCGTGGACGCCGACCTGATGCTCGCCTACAAGGAGAGCAGCGAGGGCCAGATCCTGCACGAGGGCATCAACGAGGCGGGCTCGACCGCGTCCTTCACCGCGGTCGGCACCTCGTATGCCACCCATGACGAGCCGATGATCCCGCTCTACATCTTCTATTCGATGTTCGGATTCCAGCGCACCGGCGACAGCTTCTGGGCCGCAGCCGATCAGATGACCCGCGGATTCGCCATCGGCGCCACCGCCGGACGCACCACCCTGACCGGCGAAGGACTGCAGCATGCCGACGGGCACTCGCCACTTCTCGCAGCAACCAATCCCGCGGTCGTGGCCTACGATCCGGCGTTCGCCTACGAGCTCGGGCACATCATCGCCGATGGTCTCCGGCGGATGTATGGGGAGACTCCGGAGAACATCTTCTACTACCTCACCGTCTACAACGAGCCGATCAGTCAGCCGGCACAACCCGACGATCTCGACATCGAGGGCGTGTGCAAGGGCATCTACCGGTTCCGCCCGGCGCCGCAGGGCAAGGAGTTCCCGGCCAACATCCTTGTTTCCGGCATCACCATGTCCGACGCGCTGCGCGCACAGGAATTGCTGGCCGACGAGTGGAATGTCGGCGCGGCCGTCTACTCGGTGACCTCATGGAGCGAACTCGCCCGCGACGGCATCGCGATCGATCGTGCCACGGTACGTGACCCGGCCGGTGAGGCCGGTCAGCCGTACCTGACGACAGTCCTCGCCGAGAGCTCCGGGCCCTTCGTCGCGGTCAGCGACTACCTTCGGGGTGTCCCCGAGCAGGTCCGCGCCTACGTGCCGGGCACCTACCTGACGCTGGGCACAGACGGTTTCGGCTTCTCCGATACCCGCCCGGCCGCACGGCGGGTGTTCAACATCGACGCCGAGTCGATCGTCGTCGGCGTCCTGGTGGCATTGGCCCGTGACGGCCACCTCGACTCGTCGGTGGCTGCGGCCGCGGCCACCAAGTACCGGATCACCGATGTCGCCGCCGCCGAGGTGTCCTACGCCGACACCGGCAGCGCGTAGCGGCTCCCGCGCTCTCCGTACTCTCCGTCGTCACTCTCCGTCGTCACTCTCCGTCGTCACTCTCCGTCGTCGTGGCGGTCCCCCTCGTCCGGGGTGACCACCACGATCGGTCGGGCCCCACCGGACGCGACGCCTACATTGAGTACATGTCCGAGCAACGGGTCAATCAGCCGCCGCCGGCGCCGAGTGATGTCTTCGGCGAGCGTGGTGCGCACGTACCGGCGCCTGCCACCGTCCACGATGCGCTCCCCGACACCCTGCTGCGCCGCGTCAAGCAATACAGCGGCCGGCTGGCCACCGAAGCCGTCCACTCGATGCAGGATCAGCTCCCGTACTTCGCCGACCTCGACGCCGCGCAACGGGCGAGCGTCCAGCTCGTCGTACAGACCGCGGTCGTCAACTTCGTCGAGTGGATTCAGGACCCCGAGGGCAACGTCAAATTCACCGTCCAGGCCTTCCAGGTCGTCCCCCAGGACCTCGCCCGCCGCATCACCCTGCTGCAGACCGTCGAGATGGTCCGGGTCGCCATGGAGTTCTTCGAGAAGTGGTTGCCCCTGCTGGCCCGCAACGACGCCCAACTCCGCGCATTGACCGAGTCGGTATTGCGCTACGGACGTGAGATCGGATTCGCGGCGGCCGCCATCTACGCCTCGGCCGCCGAGTCCCGTGGTGCCTGGGATTCCCGGCTCGAGGCGCTCGTCGTCGACGCGGTGGTGCGCGGTGACACCGGCCCGCAGTTGCTCTCCCGCGCGGCGGCGCTGAACTGGGACTCCGACGCCCCGGCCACCGTCATCGTCGGGGCACCACCGCCCGAACAGAACGTGTCGGTGCCGCTGGCGATCCACAACACCGCCAAACGCTATGACAGAGCGGCTCTTTCAGTAGTGCAGGGCACGTTGCTGGTGACCATCGTCAGTGGGCCGATCGCAGTCTCCGACCCTTTCGGCAGCGCCTTGTTCACCCATTTCGCCGACGGGCCGGTCGTCATCGGCCCGACCATGCCCAATCTCGGTACCGCGCACGCCAGCGCGACCGAGGCCATGGCCGGGATAAGCGCGGTCGTCGGTTGGCCGGGCGCTCCGCGGCCGGTACACAGCCTCGAGTTGCTGCCGGAGCGGGCTCTCAACGGCGATTCGTCGGCAACCGCAACCCTGATCGACACGCTCGTGCGCCCACTCGCGGCCGGCGGCTCGACCCTCAACACGACGCTCGAGGCCTACCTCGACTGCGGTGGCTCGGTGGAGGCCTGCGCGCGCGAACTGTATATCCATCCAAATACTGTCCGGTACAGACTGAAGAAAATTGCAGAAGCCACAGGACGTGATCCAACTAACTCTCGTGACGGGTACGTCTTACGAATCGCCGCGACAGTCGGCAGATTGACACACTTCCGGCACGAATCGACAACCTCCGCCACATGAGAACCATCCGCCCCACTGTCGTTTAAGTGTTTCCGCTGGCAGACGCCATTTGGACACGTTTCTGTAACGAATCTCAGAGTGATGACGATGCGGGACCGACAAAAGGCACCTTTGTGGGAACCCCACAAACCAACGCGATGAGGTTCATCGACCTCGACACCGACATGCCGGGCCGAAACGGTGTTCTCTGGTCACGTGCTATCGATGCTTGCGCCCGGTCAGGGCTCACAAACGGCCGGCATGTTGATTCCGTGGCTGGAACTTCCCGGCGTCCGCGATCAGCTGGCGACGTGGTCGAAGCTGATCCAACTCGACCTCGAGCGGCTCGGCACCACCGCCACCGCCGAGGAGATCACCGACACCGCGGTGACCCAGCCCCTCGTCGTCGCCGGGGCCCTGCTGGCCTTCGACGAATACCTCAAAAGCGGCGAGCTGCCCGACGACGCGGTCATCGCCGGCCACTCGGTCGGCGAACTCGCCGCCGCCGCGATCACCGGGATCATCACGGCCGACGAGGCGCTGCGGCTCGCGGCGATCCGCGGTTCGGAGATGGCCAAGGCATGCGCATTGGAGGCCACCACGATGGCCGCAGTGCTCGGCGGTGACGAAACACAGGTGCTCGCGCGCCTCGACGAGCTCGCGCTCGTGCCCGCCAACCGCAATGCCACCGGTCAGATCGTCGCGGCCGGCCCCGTGGCCGCCATCGACGAACTGATCGCGAACCCGCCGGAGAAGGCGCGCACCCGCAAACTCGCGGTCGCCGGCGCCTTCCACACCCGCTACATGGCCCCGGCGCAAGAGGCCGTCGCCGAGGCCGCCTCACAGATCACCCCCGCCGATCCCAGCCGCACGCTGCTGTCCAACTCCGACGGCCAACCCGTCGCCGGTGGCGCCGACGCGCTGGCCAAGGTGGTCGCCCAGGTGACGAGCCCGGTCCGCTGGGATCTGTGCTCGGCATATCTGCGTGACAACGGCGTCACCGCCCTCGTCGAGCTGCCACCGGCCGGAGCGCTCGCGGGTATCGCCAAGCGCGAACTCAAGGGCACCCCGACCGTCGCGTGGAAGACACCCGACCAGATCGAGAAGGTCATCGAACTTGGATAACGGTCGCGTCTTGACGCGACCACCGGAAATTCGGCACCAGCCGGATGTCCAAGCACCCGTGACGCTTTCGCGTCACGAGGTAGCTCCGGAAATCACCGATCACCGCGAATTAATCAGAAGGGAACCACCCACGTGGCTGCCACCCAGGAACAACTCATTGCCGGCATCGCCGAGATCATCGAGGAAGTCACCGGCATCGAGCCGTCCGAGGTGACGATGGAGAAGTCATTCGTCGATGACCTCGACATCGACTCCCTGTCGATGGTCGAGATCGCCGTGCAGGTCGAGGACAAGTACGGCGTCAAGGTCCCCGACGAGGACCTCGCCGCGCTGCGCACCGTCGGCGACACGGTCCGCTACGTCCAGAAGCTCGAGGCCGAGAACCCCGAAGCCGCCGCCGCCATCCAGGCGCAGATCGAGGCAGACCAGAACTCGTGAGCTCGCCGTCCCTCCGCGAATATTCCACGCTGGGCGGGAACTTCCCGAGCGTGGTGGTCACCTCCATGGTGGCCACCACCTCCCTTGGCGTTGACCTCGACGCAACCTGGCAGGGACTCCTCGACGGCAAGACCGGCATTCGGGAGCTGACCGACGACTTCGTCACCAAGTACGGCGAACTGCCGTGCCGTGTCGGTGGTCGCCTGCTCGCCGACCCGGCCGACGAGGTGACCCGCGTCGAAGCGCGTCGCATGGCCTACGTCGAACGGATCGCCCACGTCATGAGCAAGCGCCTGTGGGCGCAGGCCGGCGAGCCCGAAGTCGATCCCGAGCGGCTCGCCGTCGTGCTCGGCACCGGGCAAGGTGGCGGCGACGCGATGGTCGACGCCGTCAAGGCGATCGAGAGTTCCGGCAACTACCGCAAGGTGTCACCGCTCGCCGTGTCGATGGCGATGCCCAACGGCCCGGCCGCAGTAGTCGGACTCAACGTCGGCGCGCGTGCCGGCGTGATCACCCCGGTCTCGGCGTGCTCGTCGGGTGCCGAGGCCATCGCGCATGCATGGCGGCACATCGTCATGGGCGATGCCGACATGGTGGTCACCGGCGGTGTCGAAGGACATATCGATGCGATCCCGATCGCTGCGTTCTCGATGATGCGTGCCATGAGCACCCGCAACGACGATCCCGCGGCGGCCTCACGACCGTTCGACAAAGATCGTGACGGCTTCGTCTTCGGAGAAGCGGCCGCGATGCTGATCCTCGAACGTGAGGAGCACGCCAAGGCGCGCGGTGCACACATCCACGCCCGCGTTCTCGGTGCCGGAATCACCTCGGACGGCTTCCATCTCGTGGCCCCCGACCCCAGTGGTCAGGGCAACGCGCGGGCCATGGCCCGGGCCATCCAGACCGCCGGACTGACGAAGCAGGACATCACCCACGTCAACGCGCACGCCACCTCGACTCCCATCGGCGACACCGCCGAAGCGGTCGGGATCAAGGCTGCGGTCGGCGATCACGCGGCGGTGTACGCACCCAAGTCGGCGCTCGGACATTCCATCGGCGCGGTCGGGGCGCTCGAATCGGTGCTGACGATCAAGAGCGTCGAAGAGAGCATCATCCCGCCGACACTCAACCTGGAGAACCAGGACCCCGAGTGCGAGATCGAAGTGGTCCACGGCCAGGCCCGGCGTGGGCAGATCGATTACGCGCTGAACAATTCGTTCGGCTTCGGTGGGCACAACGTGGCGCTCGCCTTCGGTCGCTACTGAATACACCCGACACCAGGAGACAGCGATGACCACATTGGCCCCCATCACCGGCCGTGAAGAATCGGTTGATCCACGAGATCCGCTGTTGCGGTTGACCAACTTCTTCGACGAGGGCTCCTTATCGCTGCTGCACGCCCGGGATACCTCGGGCGTGCAGGCCGCGATCGGAGAGGTCAACGGCGTTCGCACCGTCTCCTATTGCACCGATGGCACCGTGATGGGCGGTGCCATGGGTGTCGTCGGATGTGCCCACATCGTCAACGCGATCGACACCGCAATCACCGAAGAGGCGCCGGTCGTGGGTATCTGGCACTCCGGCGGCGCGCGCCTCGCCGAAGGCGTCGAAGCCCTACATGCCGTCGGCGGGGTCTTCGAGGCGATGGTGCGTGCCTCCGGCTACGTCCCACAAATTTCGGTGGTCGTAGGCTTCGCGGCCGGTGGTGCGGCATACGGGCCGGCCCTCACCGACGTCGTGATCATGGCCCCGGCCGGACGCATCTTCGTCACCGGCCCCGACGTCGTACGCAGTGTCACCGGCGAAGACGTCGACATGGAGTCCCTCGGCGGGCCCCTCACCCACGGCAAGAAGTCCGGCGTCAGCCATATCACCGCCGACTCCGAGGCCGACGCCTACTGGCGCGCCCGTCGCCTCGTCTCGACATTCACCACACCGGGACAGTTCGACCGCGCCCAAGCCGCCGCCGGCGACACCGACCTCAAGGCACTGCTGCCCGAATCCAACCGCCGGGCCTACGACGTCCACCCCGTCGTGACCGGCCTCCTCGACACCCAGCTGGGCGCCGATGGCGAGTCCGAGATCTCGACTTTCGAAGAGCTCCAGGCCAAGTGGGCACCGAACATCGTCACCGGCTTCGGCCGGCTGGCCGGCCACAGTGTCGGCGTCATCGCCAACAACCCGCTGCGCATGGGCGGATGCCTCAACTCCGAAAGCGCCGAGAAAGCGGCCCGCTTCGTCCGGCTCTGTGATGCCTTCGGCGTCCCGCTGGTCGTGATCACCGACGTACCCGGCTACCTGCCCGGCGTCGGCCAGGAATGGAACGGCGTCGTACGCCGTGGCGCAAAGTTGCTGCACGCCTTCGCCGAATGCACCGTCCCCCGCGTCACCCTCGTCACCCGCAAGATCTATGGCGGCGCCTACATCGCGATGAACTCCCGCGCACTCGGAGCCACCGCCGTATTCGCCTGGCCTGGTTCAGAAGTCGCCGTCATGGGCGCCAAAGCCGCAGTCGGCATCCTACACAAGAAGGCCCTCGCCTCCGCCTCCGAAGACGAGCGCGAGGCACTACACGATCGCCTGGCCGCCGAGCACGAAACCCTTGCCGGCGGCGTGGGACGCGCCCAGTCCATCGGAGTCGTCGACGAGATCATCGACCCCGCAAAAACCCGCAGCATCATCACCGACGCCCTCGCTGCAGCACCGGCCCGGCGGGGTCGGCACAAAAACATACCCCTTTAATCTGCGCCGGCTCCGCCGTCGCGGGCCACCGCGCTAACACCCGCGTCTTCCCTCCTCATCACATCGTCGCTACGCTCCTCGCTCCTCGTCAGTCCAGACACGGGACGCGCGGCGGCCGTTGTGGGCTCGCGTCGTCGCTACGCTCCTCGCTGATTTGGTCCGGCTTTCCGCACGACGCGAACCGGCCCCGACGGTTTCGTCGGGGCCGGTTTCGTTGTGGGTCGCGCTAGCCGACGCGCTGCTGCAACCAGGTGACCTCTGCGCCGTAGCCACCCATGCGGTAGGCCTCGAGCGCGTTGTCCCACGCGGTGCCGAGTGCGGATTCGATCTCCCCGGCCAGCCCGGCGCTGTCGGGCTGGGACTCGATCATCGCGCGCAACTGCGTCTCGCCGACGATGACGTCGCCGTTGGCGCTCATCGAACCGCGCCACAGACCCAATCCAGGTACATAGCAGAAGCGTTCGCCGTCCACGCCCTCACTGGCGTTCTCGGTCACCTCGAAGCGCAACGCCGACCACTCGCGCAGCGCCGTCACCAGGCGAGCACCGGTCCCGACCGGCCCTGCCCAGTCGACAGTGGCACGCTGCATCCCCGGATCGGCATCCTGTGCCGACCATTTCAGGTTCGCGCGTGCATTCAGGGTCGACGACAGAGCCCACTCCACATGCGGGCACAGCGCCACCGGCGCCGAGTGGATGTACACCACTCCTGTTGTCACGTCCGCAAACTGATTCAGGTTGCGCACCTTGGTCACCTCCGGTTGTCGACGAGGAACGTCTTCCCCAACACACCTCGCAACACCGGATATCACATTGCTGTCAACGATTGTGCCCTATGAGGCATGTGTTGCGCTAGTTTCTGGAGTGCTTTTCTGAAGCGAGAGTGACACCGGAGAAGGTGGTCAGCGCTCGCGCAGTTCGTCCACCACCGCGTCATTGAACTCGCTCCACAACGGTTTGGCCCAGGCCCCGAAGGTACGGTCGGTGAGCACGACACATGCGGCGTCGAGCACCGGATCCACCCACAGGAATGTTCCCGACTGACCGAAGTGCCCGAACGTGCCCGGCGAGTTCTGTGTCCCGGTCCAGTGCGGGGACTTGTGGGCGCGTAACTCGAAACCCAGGCCCCAGTCGTTGGGACGGTGTTTGCCGTAGCCGGGAACGAATCCGTCGAGCCCCGGATACCACACCTGCCTCGCCCGATCGACTGTCGCCGGCGAGAGCACCGTGGGCGCCAGGAGGTCGCCGGCGAACACCGCCAGATCGGTGACGTTCGATCGCGCACCGTGTCCGGCCGGACCGTCCAGCACGGTCGCGCGCAATCCCAACGGTTGACAGACCCCTTCGCGCAGGTAGTCGGCAAACGGAATACCGGCGGCCTGCTCGACCGCCTCGGCCGCGACCTCGAATCCGGCGCTCGAGTAGATGCGCCGCGTGCCGGGCGCCGCCTCGACGTCGCGGGTGCCGAAGGCGAGTCCCGAGGCGTGCGAAAGCAAATGGGCCACCGTCGCACCCGGCGGCCCCGCCGCGGCATCCAGCGTGATCGCCCCTTCCTCGACCGCAACCAGAATCGCCTCGGCGACCAAGAGTTTGGTCACCGAGGCGAGTTCGAAGACGCGGTCGGTGTCGCCGTGTTCGGCGACCACCCGACCACCGGTCATCAGCGCGGCCGACACATTGTCGACGGGCCACTGTGCAAGTGCATCGAAGACAGACACACGACGCAGACTACGCGGCGCCCCTCGATCCGCGGTCTGGGCTTGACCGGTGTTCGATCAGTGATCCTCGTCGGTGTACCGGATGACGCCGCGGATGTTCTTGCCGTCGAGCATGTCCTGGTATCCCTGGTTGATCTGGTCCAGGCGATACTGCCGGGTGATCATGTCGTCGATGTTCAGCTTGCCGGTCCGGTACATCGACAGCAACAGCGGAATGTCGAGCTTGGGGTTCGCGCCACCGAAGATGGTGCCCTGTAAGTTCTTCTGCAGCAGCGTCAGCATCGAGAGATTCAGCGTCACCTGGTTCTCGAGCATGTTGCCCATCCCGGTGAGCACACAGGTGCCCGCCTTCGCGGTGATGCCCATCCACGTGTCGACATCGCTGCCGTGTACCTCGCCGACGGTCACGATCACCTTGTGGCACATGTGTCCGTGGGTGATCTCGGCGATCGTCGGCGCGGCTTCCTCGATCGACGCGAACGCCCTGGTCGCGCCGAACTTCATTGCCTGCTCACGTTTCCACTCGACCGGATCGATCGCGAAGACGTTGCGCGCTCCGGCGATCACCGCACCCTGCAGTGCGGCGGTCCCGACACCGCCGACCCCCACGATCGCAACGTCCTGGCCCGGACGGACATCGCCACTGCGCGTCGACGATCCGTAGCCGGTGGGGATACCGCATCCCACCAGCGCCGCGACCTCGAACGGGATGTCGTCGTCGATCTTGACCGCCGACGCCTCGTGCACCACCATGTACGGCGAGAATGTGCCGAGCAGCGTCATCGGATAGACGTTCTCCCCCGCCTCGGTGTGGACACGGAAGGTGTTGTCGGAGACGGCTTCTCCTTGCAGAAGCATCGCCCCCATATCGCATAGGTTGGCCTGCCCGGCCTTGCACGACGGACACTTGCCACACGACGGGATGAAGGACAACACCACGTGATCGCCGACCGCGAAGTCGGTGACGCCCTCGCCGAGCTGCTCGACGACGCCGGCTCCCTCATGCCCGCCGAGGATCGGGAATCCGGCCATCGGGATACCGCCGGTCATCAGATGATGATCCGAGTGGCACATGCCGGCGGCTTCCATCCTGATCTTGATCTCATGAGCCCGGGGATCGCCGATCTCGATCTCCTCGATCTCCCACGGCTTGTTGAGCTCGCGCAGCAGCGCACCCTTGGTCTTCACCTTGAACCTCCACTTTTGCCGGCCGGCGTGGCCCGTCCGATCGCGCCTCACCGCGACGCAGATCGGTGGTCCACACCTGCAGAAATCCGGGACATGACACCGCCACACCCTCGTCCAGAATTGTAACGTGTTTCAGTTTTGAATTGTAACGTGTTTCAGTTTTTGGTCGGGTCCATGCGCCCAGTGCGCCGCCTCACCGGGCCAGCCCGGCGTCCTTGCTTCCGTAGGCCGAACGCAACGTCGGCTTGACGACCTTGCCACCGGCATTGCGGGGCAATTCGTCGACGATGACGAGCTCCTTCGGATGCTTGAAGCGGGCCAGATTCTCGTTCAGATACAACTCGAGTTCGGCGAGGGTGAGATCGTCGACGCCGGCGGCGAGCACCACGACGGCCACCGGCACCTCTCCCCACTTCTCATGCGCGCGGCCGATGACCGCGGCCTCGGTGATCTTCTCGTGCCCGTAGAGCGCGTTCTCCACCTCGGCGCAGTAGATGTTCTCGCCGCCGGAGATGATCATGTCCTTGGCGCGATCGACGACGTAGAGGAAGCCCTCCTCATCCTGGCGCACCAGATCACCGGAGTGGAACCAGCCACCGCGGAAGGCATCCGCCGTTCCCTGTGGGTTTCGCCAGTAGCCGATCATCAGATTCGGACCGCGGTACACGATCTCGCCCACCTCCCCCGGCGCGATGTCGTTCATCTCGGGATCGACCACCCGAGCGGTGACCGCGGGCACGACCTTGCCGATCGATCCGAGCTTGCGCAGTGCGTCGGCGCCTTCGAGCACGCAGGTGATCGGTGACATCTCCGTCTGCCCGAACACCGCGACATTCACTGCGTCCGGGAAGGTCTCGTTCATCGCGCGCAGCACCGTGTCCGACGCCGGCGCCGCCCCCCAGCTGATGACCCGCAACCTGAGATCGCGGGGCCGAGCCTGCTGTGCGGCACACACCGCCTGCCATTGGGCAGGCACCAGGAAGATCGATGTGGTGCCCTCCCGCTCGAGGGTGTCGAGCATGTCGTCGGCGTCGAAGGCCCCGAGCGGATGGATGACCGAGAGCGCACCCATGTAGAACAGTGGCGCCATCGCGCCGAGCCCGGCGATGTGGAATATCGGTGCCACACACGACCCCACGTCATCGGAACGGGTATGCAACGCCTGTAGGCAGGTGACGGCCTGCGCCTGGATGTTCTGGTGGGTGAGCATGGCGCCCTTGGGCTTTCCGGTGGTTCCCGAGGTGTACATGATGAGTGCCACCGACTCCTCGGACACATCGATCTCCGGCAGATCCGTCGAGTCCTCGGCGAGCAGCGTCTCGAAGTCGACATGCCCGGCGTTACCGGTCTCCCCGACGACGACGGTCAGCTCGATCGCACCGGTGGCCGCGCTCACCGCATCGGCCAGGGGCGCCAGCAACGACTCGGTCACGATGACCTTCGCCCCGGAATCGTTGACCAGGAATGCGATCTCGGCCGGACTCATCCGGACGTTGACCGGGACCGCGATGGCGCCGATCAGGTTCGCACCCAGGACCGCCTCGACATATTCTGAGCGGTTCAGCAGGAGCATCAGCACGCGGTCGCCCTCGGTGACCCCGCGCCGACTCAGCGCGGCGGCGAAGGCGGCGATGCGCTCGTCGAGTTGCCTCCACGTGGTGACCTTGCCCAGAAACTTCAATGCGGGCGCATCGGGGCTCATGAACCCGTGGCGGCGTATCTGGTTGTTCCAGTGATTGCGACGGGACCGCACCGGTTCGGTGGTGAGGTCGTGAGAGTTGTCGAGCGTGGCGGTCATCTGACGAAATTCTCCTTATTTCCCAGCGTGGTTGGTGAAGGCGGCCAGCGCGGCCCGGAAGTGGCGGGATTGCAACAACTCGGCCTGTCCCCCGAGTTCTCGTGCGAGTGCGGGTTCGAATCCCGGCATGGTGTGCGCGTCGAGGGCGGCCTTGGTCAGGCGCACCGCCGCCGGCGACAGGTGCGCCAGTTTGGCGACCGCTGCGTCGACCCGCTCGTCGAGTACACGTCGTTCCTCGACCACCTCGTTGATCAAGCCGGCATCGAATGCCGCAGCAGCCCACAACTTTTCGCCGAGGAGGGTCATCGCATTGGCCCGCACACGCCCGATCGCTGCGGCCACCAGCATCGATGCGCCGCCATCAGGCATCAAGCCGATGTTGATGAACGCGAGCAAGAAGTACGACCGGGCAGTGGCGTAGATCAGGTCGGCCCCGAGGGCGAGGGACGCGCCGATACCGGCGGCTGCGCCGTCGACCGAGGCGATCACCGGTACCGGGACCGCCCGCAGCGCTCGCGCCAGGTCCGATCCGGCCGCGATGATCCCGTGTGCCCGATCCGGGTCGAGCCCGTCGAGTCCGCCGCCGTGCGCGATGGAGGTGATGTCGGCGCCGGTACTGAAACTTCCGCCCGCACCGTCGATCACGACGACCCGAACGTTCTCATCAGCACTCCACCGGCGCAACGCGTCGGCGATGGCCTGATTCGCTGCGGCGTCGAGCGCGTTCATCCGTTCGGGCCTGGAGATGACCAGCCGGGCCACGCCGCGATCGTCGAGCGAGGTCACCACGCCCGAACCTGCGGCGAAGCCCGAGTTGCTCGGCACGTCCGTCCCGACATCGACGGCGCTGTTCTCGGTCACGGTTCTCCTACCTCCCCGACGCCGAACCACACCCCAGGGTTCGCTGGCGCCCACCGTACACCACCATGAGACGTGGATCACGAGAATGCGGATTAACATATATGATCCGTACAAGCCCAGCTGCCAGGCTTTTTGCCCAAATCCCGGTCTTGCCGACTGCGAATAGAACATCCGGATACGCTGTTGCTCGTGACCATCCGGAGCTCGCCTCGGCGACGCCCGATCGCGCGTCGCCGGCATCTGGTCGAGGTTGCAGCGCGCGCCTTCAGCGATGGCGGCTATCACGCGGTGCGCCTCGACGACATCGCCGAGACCGCCGGAGTCTCCGCACCCGCGCTCTATCGTCACTTTCCGAACAAATATGCCCTGTTCGCCGAGGCGACGGCGACACTGGCGACCCGACTGGCGGCCGCCACCGCAGCCGTCGAGGCCGACGAACCCCGGACGGAGTTGCGCGCACTGCTCTCGGCCATCGCGGCAACCGCCATCGAGAATCGCCGCACCGGCGGTCTGTATCGCTGGGAGTCGCGCTATCTGACCGGACCCGACGCCGAGCACGTGCGGACCGTGGTCATCGCGCAGCATCGCCGGCTGCGGTCGACGATCATGCGGTGCCGAACCGAGCTGGAGCGCACCGATGCCGACCTGCTCGCCGCGGCCATGACCAGCGTCGTCGCGAGCCCGGCCACCCACCGGGTGTCATTGCCGCCGCGGGAGGTACAGACGTTGCTGTGCGATGCCGCGATGAGTCTGCTCGAACCGGACCTGGCCCAGACGGGGAACGGACCTCCGGCATCGATCCCGGGTCTCGCACCGGCAGCCAAGCGCGAGTTGATCCTGTCGCAGTCGATCGACTTGTTTGCCGCGCGCGGTTTTCACGACGTGACCATCGACGACATCGGCCAGGCTGCCGGGATACCCCCGTCCGGGGTATATCGGCACTTCCCGAGCAAGGCCGCGATTCTCGAAGCCGCGTTCTGGCGGGCCTACGATCGCACCGCGGCCTCCGTCGCCGATGCGCTGGCGACGTCGCACACACCGCCGGACGCGGTCGGCGAGATGGTGCGGCGCTACGTCGCATTATGTTGCTCGGCAAGCGAATTGATCACCGTGTATCTGTCGGAGACGGGGCACCTCAAGGCGAGTACACGCACTGCACTGAGCCGCAGACAACGTCTGACCGTCGAAGAGTGGGCCACCTGGCTCGGTCGGGCACGGCCCGAATTGAGCGCCACCCACGCCCGCTTCCTCGTCCACGCCCTGTTGGCGGTGGCCGCCGACCTCGTCCGTATCACTCCCCTGCCCGATCCGGCGCGCATCGAGGCGATCGGACGGCGGATTCTGCTGGGCGCCGACTTCAGTCGATGACGTCGAGCTTGGCCAGCAGCCAACGCCCGTTCTGCTTGGTCAAGGTCACCAGCACCCGTGACTGGTACGGAATCCCCTGGGGCACTTGGTTGGCGACCTCCGTAGAGGTGATCGTCTGGTCCAGGCTGATGAGCACCTTGGCATTCGCGTCGCTCATCGACTCGATGCCGGCGTGGTCGGCGACGGCCTTCGACACCCCTTTGGCGCTGGCATTGCCCGTGCGGGCATCATGCGAGGACGTGAGGAAACCCTTGAAGAATTCCGGTGTGGAGACCGCCCGAACCCGGGAATCGAGGTCGCCATAGTTCGTCGAATCGTAGGTGGCCACGGTCGCGGCAGAGCGTTTGGCCACCTCGATGACCTCCCGGCGGTCATTCTCCGATGGCCCCGACTGCGCGGCATTGTCGGTCTGGCCCAATTGATACGCCAGCACGCCGGTCGCCACTCCGAGGCCGATGACCAGCGCCACCAACACCGCCACGAGGGCGAACAGCCGGCGACTGCCGGCGATCTGCAGCCTGCGACGTGAACGCCCCGTTGAGCTCGGGGGCGTCGAGTCATCGATCTTGCGTGGGATCCGATCCGGATCCGACGAACGGACGGCTTTGCGGTCTGCGTCGGCACGCAGCCGTTCACGTTCACGCCGGTTCGCCGCGAGGAAGTCGTCGCCGTCCAGCGGTGTCATATCAGGACCCGACTCGGCAACGCCACCCCGCGCGGCTGCGTCCGGCTTCTCACCGGGATCATCGTCGGCGTGACCATCTGAGGTGTACCCGTCTGACGGGTGCTCGTCCAGGGTGTGCTCGTCCAGGGTGTGGTCGTCCGGAGTGTCCGACCGGGACTCTCGCGCTCGCCGAGAACTCGGCGCGACTGACTTGGGCATGGCCACCAATGTAGCTGCACCGTTGTGGCGGTCGTCACCCCCGTGTCATATACGATATATGATGTGCGCGTACCGTTCCGCGCAGACATCAGCTCACCGAGAGGCACCGAACCCGTGATCAGCTTTACCGAGGAACAGACCGCGTTCGCCGCGGCCGTCGCCGACTTCTGTCGCCGCGAGGCCGGTACTCGCGAACAACGCGACGCATTGACCGACGGCGGTGCGGAGTTGCATTCACAAGAGCTCTACCGAAAGATGGCCGTACTCGGCTGGACCGGACTGCTGGTACCCGAAGAGTATGGCGGCGCCGGGGCCGGCAACGTCGAGATGTGCATCCTGCTCGAGGAGGCGATGCGAGCGATGGCGCCCATCGGCGGCATCGGCCCGACCCTGATCACTGCGGCCGCATATCAGAAGTTCGCCGACGAACAGACGAAAAAGCAGGTCTTGACCGGTGTCGTCGACGGTGACTCACTGTCGATCTCGATGTCGGAGCCCGAGGCGGGCTCGGATGTGGCGAATCTGTCGTGTCGCGCGGAGAAGGTCGACGGCGGCTGGATCATCAACGGCCAGAAGACATGGTGTTCCAACGCGCACTTCGCCACGTCGATCCTGCTGATCGCGCGTACCGAGAAGACCGACAAGAAGCATGAGGGCCTCACCCAGTTCCACATCCCGGCCGACACCCCGGGGCTGAAGATCCAGGGCATCGACACCCTCGGCGGCCGGGAGGTCAACGACCTCTACTTCACCGATGTCCGCGTGCCCGACTCCGCGGTCGTCGGCCAGGTCGGCAATGGCTGGAAGCAGTTGATGGCGGGACTCAACACCGAGCGGCTGATCTTGGCGGCGATGCAGCTCGGCGTCGCCGAACGCTCCTTCGCCGACACGTTGCAGTTCATCACCGAGCGCAAACAGTTCGGAAGGCCGATCGGCACGTTCCAGGCACTGCGGCATCGCATGGCCGATCTGGCCACCGAGATCGAATGCACCAAACTGTTGGTGTATTCGGTTGCCGCGCAGGCCGATGCGCACCCGGACAAGCTGCTGCCACGGGAGGCCTCGATGGCCAAGCTGAAGGCCACCGAGACATCGAAGCGGATGACGATCGACGCGATGCAGATGATGGGTGGTTACGGGTACGCCACGGAGTTCGACGCGGAGCGTCTCATGCGCGGCGCGATCATCTCGACGGTCTACGGTGGCACGAATGAAATCCAGCGCGACATCATCGGCAAGACCTACGGGCTCTGACAACCCGGGTGGGCGCGCGGACACCAATGCGGCGCCCACCCGGTTACGCCGGCGTCCGCAACTGTCGGAGGAGGTCGCCGCGCACCTGCGGCACCTGATCATGACGGCCGATTTCCGGCCGGGCGAGTACATCCGACTCGACGAGACCGCCGAGCGGCTCGGCGTCAGCGTCACGCCGGTGCGTGAGGCGCTGCTGACCCTGCGTGGCGAGGGCATGGTCAGCGTCGAACCGCACCGTGGATACCGGGTGAGCGAGCTCGACCGCATCGACGTCGACGACCTGTTCTGGCTGCAGGGCGAGATCGCGGTGAAGCTCGCCCTGCGTACCGCCGAGGTCATCACCGCCGGGCAACTCGCCGACCTCGAATGGTGCAACCAGAAGTTGCGCACCACCGTGGCAGCCGGTGACACCGAGGCGGTCATCGACGCCGAGTTCGAATTCCATCGCAGGCACAACGTGATCGCCGCGGGCAAGAAGCTCGCGTGGTTTTTGCTGTCGGCGGCGCGCTACACCCCCACGCAGCTCTACGCGTCCGACCCCGACTGGGGCGCGGTGGCCGTCGACAGCCACGATCGCCTGATCGCGGCGTACCGTTCCGCCGACCGCGACGCGGTGACCGCGCAGACGCGCAGGCAGTTCATCGACGGAGCCGCCCGGCTCGCCAAACACCTTGAGCAGACGGGTATCTGGGATGACAACCCGAGTTGACTCCGGATGTGGGGACTGCCCTCAGACGCTGCCGAGATCGGCGGAGAGCCACTGCTCGGGCCGCACCGTGACGCGCGATTGCGCACCGTGGTCGCCCGACGCGAACTCGACATATCCGGCCACCTTGTCGGCCGGGAGATAGCGCGCGGCCATCTCGGCGAGCTCGTCGCCGGTGCCCGGTGCGGTGGCGACCACCGGCCCGGAGATCGCCACGTACCGGATCGACGGTTCGAGACGCTCCGCCATCAGTGAGCACCGGCCGGCCGCGGTGAGCAGCTTCATCTTTCGCGACCCGGTTCCGGTCAGAAACCACAGATCGCCGCCGGGCTGATACTGATACCAGATCGGCACCACCAGCGGCGCCCGATCGGAGCCGGCCTCGATCGAGAGCGCCCCGATGTGCGGTTCGGCCAAAAAGCTCTGTCGTTCCTCGATACTCAGTGCCATGGCCACAAGCCTAGGTTTCAACCCGAATCTGCGGGACGTGATCGGAGCTCTGAAATGTCACCGGTGAGGAACTCTCATACAGGAGAGAACAGGAATCGAACCCGCCAGGGACCACCGAAGGCCTGTCGTACAGCCCCGGACATGGTCATGGGAAATTTGGCGGACAACGGCTAGTACTCGGACCGTGGTTTACGCGGTATCTCGGGCGGCACACCTGGCTCATGGTCGTGCGGGCCGACTGACAATACAACGACCACGCCTCCGTCCGCGTTGCTGTCGTCGGCCCATTGCCAGTACATGCGCTACGCGTTCGGTGTGGCGTTCACGTAAGAGTTCCAGATGTCGCGCCCTCCTGGGCCCTTCAAGTGCTCCATCTTGTGCGTTTGAAACCCGGGGTGGGTCGGGCCCACGTCACGCATCATCTTGATGCACTTCTTCATTTTCTTAAACTTCGATTCAAGCCAGACGGTGCTGCTCGCCTCTCGCACCCACTGGTCGAACGACTCCGCAAAGCGGACCTCGCGAGGTTTCGTCACTCGTCAAACAGCCAGTCGGACGACGTGGTCTTCCCCTCGACGACCTCGTTGAGTGCCCGCCGCGTTTGCTCGTAGAGCTGTTTGTTCTCAAGAATCGCGCGCTCGGATTCGTGTAATGCCGACATCGGAACAAGCCGGATGGAGCCGTCCGACTCGGTGATTCGCACGTACTTCTGGTGCGGCTAGCCGGCCGGGATGTGCAACTCTGAAGACTCGTCGGACTCAATGATCTGAGAATCGCTCTCATAGCTGATCGCGGCGGTCATTGCACAAGTATGCACACTGCTTGATTGCGTCGCCAGACAACGTGATCGATTCTTGGTGGAACAGGGGATCAACGGACTTCTGTGGACACAGCTACCCGCATCGAGCCATCGGGCTGACCTTCCGGCGCGTCGAGACCCCTCGAGGCGCCGGAAGCACCAACAGTGGAGGCCCGGAACAGCAAAACCCGCCCACCGACGAGGAGCTGCCCATCGCCGTAGCCGCGCTCCCCTGGAGCCGCAGCCAGCTGGTGATCCCCGCCGCCGCCGTGGGCGGCCGGTTCGGCGAGCTGACCGCCTTCCCCCGCAAGCGCTTCATCGTGAACGACGACGACGCACTCATCTTCGCTTCGCCACCTGAGTGCCATCGATGATCTCGAGCAGCTGCCGTTCACCGACGCCGCGAGAACCGGCCCGCTTCCCCGCAGCAGCTTCACCTGGCACTGAGTCCAGGCGCACAAGCTTGCGAATCATCCTGACCTGCAACTGCATTCGCTGCGCCACTACTACTGCACCCGCTACGCCCAGCTCTCCGTCGCGTCAATGACCGAGGTCATTGCACGGCTCGGGCACGTCTCGGTACAAACCGCGATGTGCGACCACCACGCCGGTGCCCGGGCGGACGAGCTGGCCCAGCGCGCCGCCAGGTGAACGCTGCGTCCGGCGTCAATCGTCCATCGACCTGCCCATCCACTCGTCAGGAATTCTCCGGATCACGGCTGTGCGCTTCTTCTTCGCTGGCTCGATCGCCGACACCTGCGCGGTGAACTCTGCGATCCACTCGTTCTCGAACTGGTATAGCAGCTGCGCGGTGGTGTGCTCGACGCGAACCGGTCTCCGCCTGAGTTCGTCCCCCGGGCACAGGGCGCTGGCTAGGAATCGCGGTCGACACCTTTGCCTAGCACGGCTTCTATCGCCTTGTCCTCGGAAAGGAACCGATGTCCGGTCAGTCTGAGCGCCTTCGCGAAAGCGTCTATAGGCGTATACGTCGGCGCCGTTGAAGTGCACCCCGCGATCGCGTCGGGCGTCGGCGGACCGATCTCGACGACCTCGATCTTCCTGTTCTCGATGAGTATGGACCAGCGCATCCAAGCGCGTAACTGTCAGAACATGCAGCCGAGCACCACGGGATGCTTCAGAAAGCAGAAAACCCGCTGTCACCAGCGGGTTTGTGCTGCTCCCCCAACTGGACTCGAACCAGTAACCGTTCGATTAACAGTCGAATGCTCTGCCAATTGAGCTATGGGGGATTGCTCGTTCGGTGCGTCCGCCGCCCACCGGGGTGGCATCAGAACCGAACGCTGACTCTAGCGCATGGATCGCGGAAAGGACAAAACGCCAGTTCGTGTGTTCCCGTGCCGTACGGGCCGGTCGGGGCGACGGGTCGCCGCGGCCGTCGGGTATTCTCGCTGCTCGGGCATCCCATGCCCGCTGGGGCGGTAGCTCAGTCGGTTAGAGCCGCGGACTCATAATCCGTAGGTCGCGGGTTCGAGCCCCGCCCGCCCCACCGAATGTGTCCCTACCAGCACACGTCCCCGGGACCCCACAGCACGTGGCCTGGTTCCTGCGTCCGCACCGGCACCCGACCCGCTCGAGCCTAACCGCTACTCGGCGAAGACCATTCGGCGTCGATGACGGTGGCTCCCACCCTGCGGGCCGCGTGGACGAGGACCGGCCCCGAATCCTCTCGCCAGGACTCGGGGCCGGTAGCTCAAGCTCGGCGCACCGCTACTCCGCGTCGACGAATGCGGTCAGCTTTGCCTCCACATAATCCTGGATCTTGTTCTCGTGCGCCTCGGCCGTGGCCTTGACACCGGCGAGCTCCTTGGTCGATTTCGCCACGACCTCACCGATGAGCTTGGCCTGCTCGATGGAGACGATGTGGAACTTGTGGTTCTTCTTGAACTGCTTGTGCACCTCACCGGCGATACCGCCCTCCAGGGCGAGCTTGCTCAGGAGATCCAGCTTCGCCTCGCCGGAGCCTTCGGAGAAGTCGAGATCCTCGAGATCCACCCACACGGTGTTGGGCCGTGTGGTCGATTCGAATGCGTAGCGAAGGTTGGTCAGGTCGATGACAACCTGCCACAGCGTCTGCGAGGCATCCGGCTTGCCCGGCTCAGGGTTACGGAAGGGCTGAGCACAGTTGCGGATGATGCTCAGCATTGCTGCCATCGCCTGCACCTGCGAGGTCGGCTCCGGCTGCACACCAACGTAATACAGTGCACGCGCAAAACGGTCACTGGCCAGGCAGGTGCCGGGGAGCGGGTCGTCACCGCCGAGGCCCTGGAACTTCTTGGCCAATTCGAGCTGCTGGTCGTACGTCGGCGAATTCGTCATCACCAGGTAGTCGCGGCTGTGGTAGATCTCCACCTTGCCGTCGATGTACTCGAGGATCGCCGAGTCGCCGCCGGCGTCCTCGATGGCGAGGTGAAGCGCCGGCTTGCTGTGACCGGTCGGATCGGCCATCGGGATGACCTGGGGCTGGTGCTTCTCCGTCCACGCGACGGCCTCGGCCACTGTCTCGAAGTTGTCCAGGTAATACTGCAGCCACACCGACATCGCCAGCTGCGGCCGGGAATCGTCGGGGGTTCCGTAATCTGATTCCGCCAGCCACAGGAGGTGTGCGGCCAGCCCCCGCTCATTGAGACCATCGGTGGACAGGATGTCGTACACACCCGCGATGACACTGCCGTACTTGGCGGTCCATTCGAGCTTGCCGGCGACACGGTCATCGCGCTTGATGCCGCGCGGAAGCTTCCACAGGTTGGTGTGGAGGTCCTGATGGAAGTCCATGTTCCGGCCGACGATGACCGATCCGTTGGCGTCCGGCCACATGACACGAGTGCACATACTTTGGTGTCTCTTTCACTAGAAGCGAGGGAGGTCGAGCGTGGGGCGCCGCTGTTCACGACGTCCCGCCGAGCAGATAGTCCTTCCGGGCTCAGGCTAATCATCGCGGGGATCGCAAAGGCCTGAACTCACGCGAATCGGGACCAAAGGGCACAAGAATGCACCTATCAGGGCACAACATTGGACTCGACGCAGCCCCGAATGCGGCAGGGTCAGTACCTTTCATGACCCGGACCCGCTCGAGTACGCGGCACTTCTAGACCACGTGCGTCATCGTGGCGGGAGTACCGGACCCGGACAACGCGAGTACCTCGTCGAAGCCCGCGACGATACTCTCGGCAAAAATTTCCGGCTCGATGATCGATGCTGCGTCGAAATTGATTCCGAGGCAGGCGATACCGTTGTGGGTGATCATCGTCGCCATCACCGCGCATCCGGGTAACGGACCGAACGGATACATGCGTTCGACCTTGGCCCCTGCGACGTAGGTGTCCCATGGGATGCCCGGGACGTTGCTTGCCTGCAGGTCATTTTGACTTGTCGCGCCGCTGAATTGCCCCAGCAGCTTCCCGGGAATCCAGGCGAGGACCGGTCCCATCGTGTTGAACACGTCGACGGCGGGTTCGGTGCGTGCGGCCCGTACCTGTTCACGGATGGTCAGAACGCGCTCGAACGGATCGGCGATACCGACCGGTCCCGCCAGTCGGCCGACCGCGATCCGATTCCCGCCTTCAGGATCCTCAGGGCGGCGCACCGAGATCGGGATCGCCACCGGGACGGCATCGACCGGGCGGCCCATCTGTTCGTGGTAGATCCGGAACCCGCCGATCAGGCCACCGAGATACACGTCGTTGACCGAAGCCCCGATCGCCGCGCCGGCCGTGCGCAGATCGGCGAACGCGACATCGAAGGCAGCGAAGCGCCGCGACAGACTGCGCTGTGCCAGCAGCGGCGAACCAGGCGGACTCACCAGGCCCGCCACCCGGGGCACCGACCGGCCGTACCGCAGCACTTTACTCAGCGCCCGCTTCGGGTCGGTCAGTGCACGGGCTCCGCTGAGCAGGACGTCGACCCGGTGGGGCACACGTTGCACCTCCTCCCCGATCTGCCGGCACAACACCTCGAGCCCGGAGACCTCGACCGGCGCCGGTTCGGGCGGTTGCGGCTTGTCGGGCTTGGGCTCGCGTGACGTCGAATGCAGTTGTGCCAGTGCCACGATCGCGCCGAGTCCGTCGGTGAGGGCGTGGTGCCCCTTGAGGAAGTAGGCCGCCTTCCCGTCCGGTAACCCGTCGATCAGGTATCCCTCCCACGGCGGCCGGGCCGGATCGAGTGCCGACATCGCCAATTGCTCACATGTCGAGAACAGTTCGCGCATGGAGCCGTCGCCGGCGAGACGCAGCCGCCGAACGTGATAGTGCAGGTCGAATTCGGGGTCGATCGCCCAGCTCGGGGTACCGGTGCCCAATGGTGAATCGATCACACGCTGCCGGAACCGGGGCGCCATCCGACTCCCCCATTCATGCGCGGCGAGAAGCCGATCCCAGTCGGGCGCACAGTCATAGATCTCGAGCATGCAGATGGTGCCCCGTAGCCGGCGGTCGCTGTCCCCGCGCCACATCACGGTATCCACCGGACTCATGTGGGGTTCGGTGGCCCAGTCGAGCGGACGATCCGCACTCATCCGATCGCCCCCTCGTCCGGCGTGTCCGATGCATCATCGCCGTGATCGACCGGCCAGTCGGCCAGGGCGGACACGAACATCTGCCGCACTTGTTCGGCGTGTTCGCCGACCCGCTCGGCCGTCCACGCCGACGTGTCAACCGGATCGAGAACCTTGACCTCCACCACGCCCGGCTTGATCAATTGCGCACCGCGCCACATCAATTCACCGGTGTTGCGTAGCACGACCGGAACGACGGGCACCCCGGACTGCATGGCGATGTGGAACGGCCCCTTCTTGAATCGTCCGATACGCGGTGTCGCCGAACGTGTTCCCTCTGGAGCAACCACGAGCGACGCGCCGTCGTCGCGCACCTTGGCCACCACCGGCATCAGCTGCTCGATCGCCTTGTCCGAGTCGGCGCGGTCGATGAACACCAGCCCGGCCGCATCGAGGATCTGTCCGAAGATCGGTAGCTGCCGGATCTCCTTCTTGGCAACCCCGGTCGCGTTCGAGCGCACCAGATGGATCATCACCGGCAGATCCAGTTTGGATTGGTGGTTGAAGACGAAAATGCATGGGCGAGACGAGGTCAGGTGCTCGGCACCACTGAGCACATCGACGCGCACCCCGGCCAGCGCGAGCCCGATGTCGACTCCCCCGGACATCGCCGCCTGCATCATCGACTCACTCCGGCCCCGACGCAACAGACCACCGAGCGCACCCGCGGCCGCCGAGGTGAGGAACGTCCCATAGAACGCGCCGGTACGCACGGCCATCTCGATCTCGTTGTGGGCCGGATTGCGCAGGTCGAGGATCGGCCAGCCACGGGCCTCGGCCTCGGTCCGCAGGTTGCGCTTGGGCGACACCGCCACCGGGTGGCCCACCGACTCGAGATATGGGATGTCCTCGTTGCCGTCGCTGTAGGCGAACGACCCGTCGAGATCCATGTCGTGTTCGCGCGCGAGCCGCCGCACGGCTGCCGCCTTGCCCGGCCCCCACAGCGGCCGTCCGATGTACCGGCCGGTCACCACGCCATCGACCACCTCGACGTCGGTCGCCAGCGCATGGTCGGCATCGATCGCCCGGGCAATCGGGGCGATCTGGAATCGGGTCGCCGACGACGCGACGACGATCCGGTGGCCCATCGCCCGGTGTGCCCGCAGGATCTGCCACATCTGCGGCCGCAGTCGCGCCGCTGTCTCGTGGGTGAAGAGATGATCGCCGAGGTCGAGTAGTTCCTGATAGGTCTTACCCGCGAACGTCGGCCGGGTGGCATCGAGAACCTCGGCGTAATCCTGTTCGGATTCGACCCCGCGCAACCCGATGAGGAGGAAATCGGCGAGCTCACCGAGGCCGAACTCCATGCTGCGAACCCGGGCACGCATGATCGCGGCCGCCGAGAACCCTTCGATCAGCGTGCCGTCGTAGTCGAAGAACGCACCGATCTGTTTGCCACGCCCGGCCGCACCGATCGCGGCAACTCGTTCGGCGAGCGCACTCACCGCATGACCCCGGTCTGCTCGGCCTCGATCGCGGCGATCTTGTCGAGGCGTTCGCGCATCTCGTCCACCTCGTCGAGCCACTTCCGACGGGCCACGGCGAGGTCACGCCCGTCGGACGTGATCAGTCCGCGGTTGTCGGCGAGGCGGTAGGCGGCGTCGTAGAGCTCCGTGGACACCGATTCCTTGCAGCGGACCACCTCCTGCAGTACCAGTTGCCGCCCCAACCCGAGGCAATCGGCGAGTACCTCGTCCTTGGCGACCGCCGCCTGACCGACCGGTGCTGATCCGAGCGCCACCAGCCGTTGCGCGACGACGAGTTGTGCGTCGAAGAAGGGTTGCAGGGTGCGCCGCGCGAACAACGCCCCCGACGTCGAGAGCAGCGTCTGATGTATCCATTCGGGTGTCGGGGGGGTCTGCCGCCACTCCGGTGCGATCAGGTCGAGTTCGGCAGCGAGACGGTGGAAGTACACGTCCTTGGCCGGAAAGAAGAACTCGAACTTCAGCAGGTCACGGATACGCAGTGCCTCTTGCTGGGAGGCGGTGAGCATCGCATCGACATCCGCCGTCAGATCACCGCGGTCGGCGGCCAGCATCGCCACTTCGACGATGGCGCGACCGACGAAATGATGCAGCGCCCCGTTGCGGTAGTAGGCCGCGATCGCGTGATTGCCGGGCGCTATCGACCACACGGTGTCGGTGCCACCGTCGTACCGCGTGAGTACGTCGGCGACGGCCAGTTCGCGCAGCGTCGAAAGCAGTCCCAGACCCCTACACAACTGTGGGTCGGGCCCGGGCAGGCCACGGCGCTCGATGTAGTCGAGCAGCGGCGCCAGGATGTGCTCGATCTCGCCGGCCGTATACGCCCGGTCGCCGGCACCCAGCAAGGCAAACCCGGCCAGCGAGGTCGCCGAAATCGGTGTGGCGGCGTTGATCTCGTCCATCACCCGAAACGCGATCTTGTCCAATGCGGCGGGATCGTCGCCGCCCTCGGCCATGGCCGCACGCAGTGAGAACGGAGTGCCGAAGCGCACCCGCGCCTCACCGAGGTGCGTGCGTTGGGCCTTCGCATATTTCAGCAACCAGGTGACATCCTCGGGCTTCTTCGTGCCGCCGGCCGACTCGCGCGCCATCGCCGCGATCTCCTGGAGCTGGTCATAGACGATGGAGGTCGGCACCACCATCATGTCGGCATCGTCGAGTTGCCCGATGGCGTCGACGACATAGGACAGCAATCCGAGTTTCGGCGGACGCAACTTACCGGTCCGGCTGCGGCCGCCCTCGATGTACCACTCGAGGTTGAACCGCTTCTCGACGATGAACGAGAGATACGACCGCATGGCGAACTTGTAGACCGGATCGCCGCCGAACTTGCGACGGATGAAGATGAGTCCCGCGCGGCGGGCAACCGGGGTGATCGGCCACAACGCGAGATTGTTGCCACCGAGTACCAGATTCGGCGGAAAGTCATGGCTGCGAAGAACTTCCGAAAGAACCAGGGTATCGACATAGGAACGGTGCGACGGCAGGAAGATCAAGCCGTGACTCTTGTTGAGGGTACGCAGCCGACCGAGCGTGTCGAGGTCGACCGAGACCGTCCATGCCCGCTGATAAAGGGCACGGAAGGTCGAGGAGAACACGTCGCCCATCAATCGGCTCTGGGTGGCCACGAAGTCCGACATCTTGTCGGTCGTCTCCTGCATCACCGCCGCGATCGGACGGCCGAGTTCGGCCGCGAGTTTGGCGGCGTTCTCGCGAAAGCGTGCCGACGATCCGATCTGCTCGGCGACCAGACGGGGCACCTTGTACCGGTCACCGACGAGCTGGCGTTCGGCACGCTCGGCCGACAACGACGCCTGGACACCGACGAATGCCGCGAACGACTCCCCCTGCGCCGACGACTGCTCGTGGCGGCGATACAGGTCTGCGACGGTGGCCGGCTCACCGGCCACCACACGCACCCGATCAGGACTTCGCCGCTGGATCGCCTTCTGCCGGAACGCCGGCGGCCGGCGCGGGTTCGACAGCACCAAGACGTCGGCCACCGAGACGCGCCGCTCCCCCTTGCGCACCGGCGGCAGCCACACCACCCGCGCAGGTATCAGAGTCGTGTCCGGATCGACGGTCGCCACATCGATCTCGTCGAGGCTCCGCGTCGACGCGTCGGGATGGGTCGTCTGCGCCCACTGCGCCACCACCTGCCACTCACACGCGGTACGTACCTCCGCGAGCACGATATCTGTCACCGGCGATCCGCCCTTCTCACTCGTCGCGACCATCACGTCGGACATCGGCCATTGTGACTCACCACATACTGTGCGATCAGCCGAATGCGCCGACCCGCGGCGAGGCCGACGGGTCCTATGGCCCGTCTTTCCCGGCCAAGGTCCCGATCTGGGCCGATCAGCACTCGATGATCGCGCGCCCGGCGTAGCGTTGCGGCCATGAACGCAATGTGGGTGATGCCGGTCATCGCACTGGTTGCTTCCGTGATCATCGGGATCGGATTCGCCATGGGATTTCCCGGCAAGAAGGACTGATCTGTCCATCGTGTTGAGCCCGGCCCGCCGACCACCGCGGGCCGGGCTCAACCCGTTCGGGTACCGGTCGCCGGAGTCGGCACGTACACGGGCGGCAGCGTGGCGACGTAGATCGACGACCAGCGCGTCATCACCACCGTAGCAGTCTGCTACGGTGGTGTGGTAGCAGTCTGCTACACACTGATGGCCCACGCAGTATCGGTGGGTGGGCGCACAAGACAGGAGGCCGTCATGGCCGATGGGACCGCAGACAAGGTGACCCGCTTCTCGGCTGCACTCGTCGATGCCGCCGGCGCGGAGGGCGCGCGCGAACACCGTTCGGCACGTCAGCAACTCGAACACTGGGCACGTGTGGGCCGCGGGGTCTCGCTGCGCACGAGCGCGGCCCGTCGCCGTGTGGAGTCGGCACTGACCGGTAGCCTGCCGATCGGCGATCTCACCCCTGAGGAATCGGTGGTCTTCGATGCCGAGGTCGAGGCCCTTCTCGAGGAGCGACTGGCAATGACAGATATCGTCGCAGAGCGTGCAGCGCAAGGGTTTTCCTCGGTCGCCGTCGGCGACGACGGACGCATGGTCGAGTACCGGGCCGATGGGACCACGGTCGTCCTGGAGTGAGTCCGCGCCTCGACCTGGTCGTCGGATGCAATGGGGCGGGCAAGACGACCCTCGTCGAACATCACCTCCTGCCCCTGCTCCACACACCGTTCGTCAATGCCGACGAAATCGCCCGCCGGCGTTGGCCTTCGGAGCCCGAGGAGCATTCCTATGAGGCCGCGCGGGTGGCCGCCCGCACCCGCTCGACCCTTATCGGACTCGGCCGATCCTTCATCGCCGAGACGGTCTTTTCCCATCCATCGAAGCTCGAGCTGATCGACGAGGCGCACGACCACGGCTTCCGGGTGACCCTGCACGTGGTGATGGTGCCCGAAGAGTATGCCGTACAACGAGTCCGACTACGCGTGACCAGTGGCGGCCACCGCGTCCCCGAGGACAAGATCCGGACCCGCTACCACCGGCTGTGGCCGCTGATCGCACAGGCGATCCCCCGATGCGATCAGGCCGCCGTCTACGACAACCACGCGCGGCGGACCCGGGTCGTGGCGCGATTCGTCGACGGCACCCCCGAAACCCCGCCGCGATGGCCCGTCTGGACGCCGGCGCCACTGACGTCGACATGGGCGTCGGCACCCGGGTGAGAGACCCGGTGAGGCACGCCACGACGGCCACCGGCAGTGATACGTGCGCGCTCACTGCCCGATCGGCCAGGTGCAGCCCCATACTTTGGGGAATCGCACCGATGTGATGGGAGCCAAATCATGGCAGAGAGCAGGCAACACATCTGGGGACGACCGCGTGCAGTTCCCGACCGATGCTCGGGCGTCCACACCTACGCCGGCGGCTGTCGGTACAACGCCGACGACCCCCACCGACCGCGGTATCCGGCCGAACTGCGGCCGGGAGTCAGGCCCGAGGCCGCCTGAGAAAGCACGGGACCGGCAATTCAGCCGACCCCGGCACTCGGGTCGACGGCCTGCTCGAGGAGGCTGCGCCGATACGCCTCGAGCGCCACGAGATCGCCGAACACCGCGTTGTACCCGTCGGGGTCCTCGCTGGGCGCCATCCGCCGCAGTCGGGACTTGATGTCGGCGATCTGCGCACCGACCCACACCTCCTGCAACCGGGCCAACACGCTGTTGACGTAGCGCGGGACGTTGTCCTCGGTCACCGACATCGGTTCCACCGCCAGCTCGGTGACCAACGGAGAGAGCACCGGATCGTCGACCTGGTGGTTCACCGCGTCGACCCACTGAGCACTCGCCATCCCCGATGACGTGCCACCGAGGTCGGACATCGCCTGACGTAGCCGCGCATACGCCGGCTCGGTGAAGCATTCGGCCGGCAGCGAATCGAAGACCGTCCCCGCGATGCCCGGACATTGAAGCGCCGACTTGAGCGCCTCGCGTTGCGCCCACAGGCGTGGATCATCAGGGCGTGGCCGGCCAGAACCGGGCTGCTTGGCGGCCTCCGGACGATCCCGCCGCAACTGGCGGCTCGGAGCCGATGCCCGGCCCGAGGTCCGGGCATGGCGGGCGCCCTCTTCGCGAACGCGGGCGAGCACCTGGGCCACCTCGTCCCACCCCACCCAGCCGGCGAGTTGGCGCGCGTACTCGTCGCGCAATGCAACGTCTTTGATGCGGGCCACCACGGGCACCGCCTCCCGAAGCGCGTGCACACGCCCCTCGGCGGTATCGAGGTCGTAGGTCGCGATGAGGGTCTTGATCGCAAACTCGAACATCGGGGTGCGCCGGGCGATCAGATCGCGGACCGCGGCGTCGCCCCGTTCCTGACGCAGTTCACACGGGTCCATCCCGTCGGGCGCGATCGCGACGAATGTCTGACCGGCAACCGACTGCTCACCTTCGAAAGCCTTGAGCGCCGCCGCTTTTCCGGCATCGTCACCGTCGAAGGTGTAGATCACCTCGCCACGGAAGTACGAGTCGTCCATCATCAGCCGCCGCACCAGCGCGAGGTGATCCTCACCGAAGGCGGTTCCACACGCCGCGACGGCGGTGGTCACACCGGACAAGTGCATCGCCATCACGTCGGTATAGCCCTCGACGATGACCACCTGATGACCTTTGGCGATACTCTTCTTCGCCAGATCCAGACCGAAGAGCACCTGAGACTTCTTGTACAACATGGTTTCCGGCGTGTTCATGTACTTGCCGAGGTTGTCGTCGTCGAAGAGTTTGCGGGCCCCGAAGCCGATGATGTCGCCGCCGAGATTGCGGATCGGCCACAGCAGCCGCCGATGGAAACGATCGATGGGTCCCTTACGACCCTCCTTGGACAGACCGGCTTCGGTGAGTTCGGCGAACTCGAAGCCTTGGGCAAGCAGGTGTTTGGTCATCGTGTCCCACCCGGCGGGGGCGTATCCGCAGCCGAACTGTGCGGCGGCGGCCGCATCGAAGTTGCGTTCGGTCAGGTAGTCGCGAGCGATCTGCGCCTCGGGCGAACGCAACTGTTCGACGTAGAACTTGTGCGCGGCGGCATTGGCAGCGGCGAGGCGGGCACGGGTCCCGCGGTCGCGTGCCACGCTCGGTCCGCCGCCCTCGTAGTGGATCTGATAGCCGATCCGGTCGGCGAGCTGTTCGACCGCCTCGACGAAGCCGACGTGCTCCTGCTTCTGCAAGAAGCTGTAGACATCGCCGCCCTCCCCACAGCCGAAGCAGTGAAAATGCCCATGCAGCGGGCGGACATGAAACGACGGGGTCTTCTCGTCATGAAAGGGACACAAGCCCTTGAGCCGGTCCGAACCGGCCTGCTTGAGTGCCACGTAATCGCCGATGATCTCCTCGATGCGGGTCTGTTCACGGATAGCCGTGATGTCGCGATCGGGAATTCGGCCTGCCACTTCGACCAGTGTAGTGATCACGATGGTGTCCGGCTCGCGCGGTTCGGCCCCGGCCCGGTGAGCGGTACGGTCGAGCTGATCGGTATCAGGCCGGATCACCGCCCGGCGACGACGGAACAGGAGTCCGCATGGCACAGGAATCATCCCCGTTCACCCCCACTCCGTTCACAACCGACGAGCAGGCCCGGCTGACCAGCGGCCGCGACTTCTGGACCACCGAGGCGATCGGCGACCTGTCGCCGATCATGCTCACCGACGGCCCCCACGGTCTGCGTAAACAGACCGGCGGCACCGATGCCCTGGGCATCTCGGGCAGCGTCGCGGCGACATGCTTCCCGCCGGCCGCCGGACTGGCCCAGACCTGGAGTCCGGCGCTGGCCCAGCGGGTCGGTGCCGCCATCGGCGACGAGGCGCGCGGCCAGAGGGTCTCGGTGGTCCTCGGTCCGGGCATCAATCTCAAGAGGTCGGTACGCGGTGGCCGCAACTTCGAGTTCTTCTCCGAGGACCCGTACCTGACCGCCCAGCTCGGCGGAGCCTGGGTACGGGGCTTGCAGAGCCGCGGCGTAGGCGCATCGCTGAAGCACTTCGCGGCCAACAACCAGGAGACCGACCGGATGCGCGTCAGCGCCGACGTCGACGAGCGCACCCTGCACGAGCTGTACCTGCGCGCGTTCCGTGCGATCGTGACACGTGAGCAGCCGTGGACGGTGATGTGCTCCTACAACCGGATCAACGGTGTACACACCGCGCAGCACCGTGAGTTGCTCACCGAGACCCTGCGCGAGCGTTGGGGTTTCGACGGAGCAGTCGTCAGCGACTGGGGTGCGGTGGTGGATCGCGTTCGGTCGGTGGCCGCCGGACTCGACCTGACGATGCCCTCCCCGGGCACCGCCGCCGACGCCGAGGTCGCCGCCGCGGCGTCCGACGGCCGGCTCGACCCGAGCACACTGGCAGCCGCCGCAGACCGGGTCGCCACACTCGTCCGCACGGCCACCTCGCACGCACCGGCCACCGACGAGAGCCCCGACCTCGACGCCCACCACCAGCTGGCGCGGGAGGCGGCCGGCCAGGCAATCGTGTTGCTGCGCAATGACGACGACGTGCTGCCGCTCTCGGCGTCGACTGACCTCGGCGTCATCGGTCGCCTCGCCACGCAGCCGCGCTATCAGGGTGGCGGCTCGTCACACGTGAACGCGACGCGGGTGGACGTGCCACTCGACGAGATCCGTGCGCGTGCCGACGGATCGGTGGGCTTCGCGCCCGGCTACCTGGTCGGCGACACCGGTGCCGATCCGGGCGAGGTCCTTCTCGGCGAGGCGCTCGATCTGGCCCGCAACTCGTCGACGGTGGTGCTGTTCCTCGGCCTCGCCGATCAGCAGGAGTCCGAGGGCTTCGACCGCGACGACATCGACCTGCCCGCCGACCAGATCGCACTCGCCGAGGCCGTCGTTGCCGCCAATCCGCGCACGGTGATCGTTCTCGCACACGGCGGGGTGCTGGCACTGTCACCGCTGACCGCTCCGGCGATCCTCGACGGCGCACTCCTCGGCCAGGGGGTCGGCGCCGCCGTCGCCGACGTACTGTTCGGGCAGGTGAATCCCTCGGGCCGACTGGCCGAGACGATTCCGCTGCGCATCGAGGACACCTCCGACTACCTGTCCTTCCCCGGCGAGTCGGGCCATGTGACCTACGGCGAGGGACTGTTCATCGGCTACCGCTGGTATGACTCACGCAACCTGCCGGTCGCCTTCCCATTCGGACATGGCTTGTCCTACACGACTTTCGAGTACCGAGATCTGGATGTCCACGCGAACGACGACGGCGGCATCGACATCGCGGTGACGGTCGCCAACACCGGCGAGCGGGCCGGTCGCGAGGTGATACAGGTCTACGCGGGCCCCACCAAGCGGCGCGAGGCCAAATCCGTCGCGACCGGCCCGGTCCGGGAACTCAAGGCGTTCACCGACGTCGACCTCGATCCTGGGCAGTCGCGCCGCGCGGATCTCACCATCTCCGCCGACGATCTGGCCTGCTGGGATCTGCGGACACACGCTTTCGTCGTCTCGTCCGGATGTTATGCGGTGTCGGTGGGTGCCTCGAGTCGAGACCTGCGTGGCACCGTCGAGGTCGACATCGTCGGCAACGAGCCGACCCTGCCACTCACCGAGGACTCGAGCATCGCCGAGGTGCTCGCCGACCCCGTCGCCGCCGAGGGGATGGCGCCGATCATCGCCGGGCTGACGGGCGGATCCGATTCCGGTCCCGATTCTGGCATCGACATCGCGGCGATGATGGGCTCGGTTCCGGTGGGCCGCATCGTCGACTTCTCCGCCGGCGCACTGTCGCGAGAATCCCTGCAGGGCATCCTGGATCGGGCCAACGCCGCGCACTGACCTGCGGGACGTCGGCACTGACCACACAGCGCCGGCGGCGGCGGCGGTTCAGCCCAGATGCGCCTGCGCGCCCGAATTGTGCTTGTCGGTACGTTCGAGCCGGCCTTCGGTCATCGAGGCGATCTGATCGACGATCACCCGCTTGCGGGCCGCATCATCGGTGGCCTGTTGCCAACTGGGCACGAAAACCGGATCGAGGCCGCCCGGCGCCGCGGCGATGAGCCAGTCACCCACCCGGTGAATCCGCTCGCGCTGGCGGGCTTGATGGGCTTTGTGCCGGACGTCGGAGAAGATGAACCGCAGCGCAAGCGTTTTCAGGATCGCCACCTCGGCGGCGATCAGTGGCGGCACCAACAGGTCGGCGTCGTAACGCGACAGCGACCGGCCCCCCACCACCGCGCGGGTACCGGTGATGGCCGCCGACGCGAATCGGCCGATGAGTTCGCTGGTGAGTCGTTTCAGTTTGACCGAAGCATCCAGACTACCGTCGAACACGCCGATCGCCCGCACGATCTCCATGCGCGAAAGCCGTTGGGCCGCATCGATGAGCGGCTCCGGCTCGAGGTCCGGGAACTCCTTGATGCCGATGTCGGCGAGCGTACGCTGATCGTCGGGGTCGGCGAGAGACCGCAGGTCGATCCGATTGGCGATGACGCCGTCCTCGAGATCGTGAACCGAGTAGGCGACGTCGTCGGACCAGTCCATCACCTGCGCCTCGATACACTGCCGGTCACCGGGAGCACCCCGGCGCACCCAGTTCAGCGCGGCGGCGTCATCGGCGTACGCACCGAACTTCACCTTCGGCGGGCGGCGCGTCCACGGGTATTTCAGGGTGGCATCGAGCGAGGCCCGGGTCAGGTTGAGCCCGGCGCTGCGGCCCGCGGCGTCGAGCAGCTTCGGCTCCAGCCGCGTCAGGATTCGCAGATTCTGCGCGTTGCCCTCGAAACCTCCGATGTCGGAGGCCAGTTCGTTGAGAGCATGCTCACCGTTGTGCCCGTAGGGCGGATGCCCGATGTCGTGGGCCAGGCCGGCGAGCTCCACCAGATCGGGTTCGCAGCCCAGGCCGATCGCGATACCGCGACCGATCTGGCCGACCTCGAGCGAATGAGTCAATCGGGTACGCGGGATGTCACCCTCCCGGGGGCCGACCACCTGCGTCTTGTCGGCGAGCCGGCGCAGCGCGGCCGAATGCAGCACCCGGGCACGATCACGCGCATACTCGCTGCGGTGATCGGTCCGGGTGCCCGGCAGACTGGCGATCTTGGCGCCCTCGGGCACCACCCGCTCGGTGGCCTCGTCGCCGTAGAACGCGGTCGGCGGAATCCCCGACCGACCGGTGTCGGGACTGCTAGTCAAGCACCCAGCCCCGGGCGACGGCGAATTCGGTGATACGGCTACGGATCGCGACGATCTGCGCGGCGGTGAGTTCGTCGGAGGAGTCGAGCAGAAGCTCCGTCACCTCCTCGGTGAATGCGGCCGCGTCCAGCGAGCCGCCACCTTGGCGCGGACGCCGCGGACGGTCCCGGTCCCGATCCCGGTCATGCGAGCGGCCGTGATGGTCGTCGCGGCGGTGCTCGTCGCGGCGCGACGGGCGGCCACCGCCGGATTCGTCGGCCGGTGCGGCGCCGGTCACCGCGACATTGGTCGCCTTGGAACCGCGGTCGGTCTCCTCGACGTCGAAGGAGACCCGGGCGCCCGGCTTCAGCTCGTTCTCGTCGATATCGATGTCATTGATGTGCAAGAACACATCTGCCCCACCAGATTCCGGGGCCAAGAACCCGAATCCCCGATTCGCGTCGTAATGGACGACCTTGCCGTTGACTGCCACGATTCCACTCACTCTCTGCTGATCGCGCCGGTGGGCCCCTTGCCCGGACCGTGCGATGTGATCCCAATTGTGACAGACAACCGCAGGTCAGGCCGAATCGAAATCTCCGGCCACCACCTCACGCGCCGAGCAGTTTGCCTCCCAGATACTCGGCCACCCGGTCGAGGGCGACGCGCTCCTGGCTCATGGAATCGCGTTCCCGGATGGTCACGGCCTGATCATCGAGGGTGTCGAAGTCGACGGTGACGCAGAACGGGGTGCCGATTTCGTCCTGCCGGCGGTAGCGCTTGCCGATGCCCTGCGCGTCGTCGAACTCCACGTTCCAGCTCTTGCGCAACTCCGCGGCGAGGTCCTTGGCCTTCGGTGAGAGCTTCTCGTTGCGTGAGAGCGGCAGCACCGCCACCTTGACCGGGGCCAGTCGCCGATCCAGCCGCAACACCGTGCGGGAATCGGTGCCGCCCTTGGCGTTCGGGACCTCTTCTTCGGTGAGCGCGTCACACAGGAAGGCCATCACCGATCGGGTGAGTCCGGCTGCCGGCTCGATGACGTAGGGGGTGTAGCGCTCCCCGGACGCCTGATCGAAGAACGACAGGTCCTCGCCGGAATGCCTGGAATGCGTCGACAGATCGAAGTCGGTGCGGTTGGCCACACCCTCGAGCTCACCCCACGGGTTGCCGGAGAAGCCGAACTTGTACTCCACGTCGACGGTGCGCTTGGAGTAGTGCGAGAGCTTCTCCGCCGCGTGCTCGTAGAGCCGGAGGTTCTCGGGATCGATGCCGAGGTCGACGTACCAGTCGAATCGTCGGTCGATCCAGTATTGGTGCCACGTCTCGTCGTCACCCGGTTTGACGAAGAATTCCATCTCCATCTGCTCGAACTCGCGGGTCCGGAAGATGAAGTTGCCCGGGGTGATCTCGTTACGGAAGCTCTTGCCGATCTGGGCGATACCGAACGGCGGCTTCTTACGCGACGTCGTCATCACGTTCTTGAAGTTCACGAAGATGCCCTGCGCGGTCTCCGGGCGTAGGTAGTGCAGCCCCTCCTCGTCGTCCACCGGGCCGAGGTAGGTCTTCATCAGACCGCTGAATGCCTTTGGCTCGGTCCACTTTCCGGGCTGGCCGGTGTCGGGGTCGTTGATGTCGGCCAGCCCGTTCTCCGGCGGGTGTCCGTGTTTGATCTCGTAGTTCTCGATCAGATGATCGGCGCGGTAGCGCTTGTGGGTGTAGAGCGACTCCACGAGCGGATCGGTGAACACCTCGACGTGGCCGGAGGCCTCCCACACCCGCCGGGGCAGGATCACCGAGGAGTCGAGGCCGACGACGTCATCGCGCGAGGTGACCATCGCACGCCACCACTGCCGCTTGATGTTCTCCTTGAGCTCGACACCCAACGGGCCGTAGTCCCACGCCGAGCGGGTCCCGCCGTAGATCTCACCACTCGGGTAGACAAGACCGCGCCGCTTGGCGAGGTTGACGACGGCTTCGACTTTGGACGGGGCGGCGGCCACGGTGAATCGCACTCCACAGACGTTGGGACGGGTGACTGCGCCGGACACCAGGGGTGACCGGCAACCCTTACAGGGTAGCCGCCGCCGGATGGGGCCAAGAATCCTCTCGCCCGATGGGGCCGAGAATCGCCCACCGCGGAGACGTTCGGCCGGCGGCGTGGCAGATCGCACGCACCAAATGACAACGAATTCCCATAAGATGGTCGGCATGGAGTCCAACCGCCGACCTTGCGACGCCGCCACTGCGCGCGCGGATGCCCAGGCGCGCGAAGCGGCCAGCGATCTGCTGCGTGCTCTCGCCGCACCCACCCGGATCGCGATCGTCCTGTCACTGCAGGAGAGCGCGAAATGCGTACACGAGTTGGTCGGCGACCTCGCGCTGAGTCAACCGCTGGTCAGCCAGCATCTGCGGGTCCTCAAGGACGCCGGGGTGGTTCGGGGACACCGCAACGGCCGCGAGATCATGTACGAGCTCATCGACGATCACCTTGCACACATCGTGACCGACGCACTCGTCCACGCGAACGAGTCGCGCGGCGCGCGTTCGACCGGCACTGCTGCGTCGGGCCCGCAGACCGAGGTGGCCTCATGAGCAAGAGCACCGAGGCGCAGCGTCCGGTCACCGGGGTGCGCGCCACGCGGCAGCGTGCCGCGATCGCCGATGAACTCGCCGCGAGCGACGATTTCCGGTCCGCGCAGGAACTCCACGAGCAACTCAAGGCGCGCGGCGAGTCGATCGGACTGACCACTGTCTATCGGAACCTGCAGGCTTTGTCCCGGTCCGGCCAGATCGACGCCCTGTGGGACGGGTCCGGGGAGACGCGCTACCGGCATTGTTCGTCGGGGCATCATCACCATCTCGTGTGCCGCGACTGCGGCACGACCGTCGAGGTGCAGGCCGACCCGGTCGAGCGGTGGGCGAGCGCGCTCGGCGACGAACACGGCTTCACCGACATCCACCACACCGTCGAGGTGTTCGGCCGGTGCGCGCGATGCCGGGCCGGTCGGTGAGCGCCGTCCGCCGCTGACGCGAACCTCAGCCGCCCACCAGAACGCCGGCCACATCGGCACCGGTCACCAACACCAGGTGCAATACCGTCAGCAGCCCGACGTCCTCGAGTCCGCCGAGCGGAAACGTGTAGTAGAGCAGCACATCGGTGGTCACCCCGTCGGGGTCGCTTCGGCGCAGGCTCCCGAAACTCAGCTTGGCGCCCTGTGTTTCGACGTCGTCGCGCAATTGCGGGGTGTTCGGCAGGTTCAGCGCGATCAGCTGGGTGACGCTGAGGACCTCGAGTTCCTCGGCGAGTTCGACTGCGCGGATCGAGGCACGGGTACGACCGACCCGCACGACGACCGAGTCAGCGTCCGCCTCGACGACGTCACCCACCTCGGCCAGCAATTGCCGCACCCGCGCAATCGAATTCGCATTCGCGCCCGCGGAGCTCACCGGGGTTTGACCCCGCCGAATCGGCGATCGCGTGAGGCGTACTCGACACACGCCGCCCACAGGTCGCGGCGATCGAAGTCCGGAAAGAGCTTCTCCTGGAACACCATCTCGGCATAGGCCGACTGCCACAACAGAAAGTTCGAGATCCGTTGCTCGCCGGACGGACGCAAGAACAGGTCGACGTCAGGCATCTCCGGCTCGTCGAGGTACCGGGCGAAACTCGACTCGGTGATGCGCTCCGGGTCGATCTCGCCGGCAGCGGCGCGGCGAGCGATTTCCTTTGCCGCATCTGCGATCTCGGCACGACCCCCGTAATTGACACACATGGTCAGCGTCATCACGTCGTTGTCCTTGGTGAGTTCCTCGGCGATCTCGAGCTCTTTGATGACGCTGCGCCACAGCCGGGGGCGGCGTCCGGCCCAGCGCACCCGGACACCCATCTCGTGCATCTCGTCGCGTCTGCGCCGGATCACGTCGCGGTTGAAGCCCATGAGGAAGCGGACCTCGTCGGGGCTGCGTGACCAGTTCTCGGTGGAGAAGGCATACGCAGACAGCCAGGTCACGCCGATGTCGATGCATCCGCAGACCGTGTCCATCAGGACTGCCTCGCCACGTTTGTGTCCCTCGGTGCGCGACAAGCCGCGATCGGTGGCCCAGCGCCCGTTCCCGTCCATCACGAGCGCGACGTGCCTGGGTACGAACTCGGCGGGCAAGGCCGGCGGGGTGGCGCCGCTGGGATGCGGATCGGGCGGCCGAACCGGCGTGCGCCGACCGGGCGCGGACTGCTTTTTGGCGGAGTTACCCGGCCGCAGCGCCATCATCGACTCCTCTCACACCCGTCTGGCCCAGCCTATGGGGAGCGGCGCGCTCGATGAGCGGCAGGGTGCGCAGCTGCCGTTCCAGATGCCACTGCAAGTGCGCGGCGGTCAGTCCGCTGGCCTGGCGCCGCAATGAGTCGGAGACGTCCACGGTGTGCTCCCACTGCCCGCGGAACAGCGCGTCCATGAGGTCGAGGACCCCGGGCGACGGGGTCGCGGCCCCCGGCGGACGACAGTGCAGGCACACCGCGCCCCCGGCCGCGACGTGGAACGCCCGGTGCGGGCCGGGCTGAGCGCAGCGGGCGCACAGTTCCAGTGCCGGCATCCATCCGGCGCAGTGCATGGCGCGCAGCAGGAAGGCGTCGAGGATCAGTTGCCGGGGACGACGGTCGCCGGCCAGTGCCTCGAGAGCTCCTACGGTCAGCCGCTGCAGTTGGGTGGCGGGTGCGCGTTCCTCGCCGGCGAGCCGTTCGGCGGTCTCGAGAACCGCGCACGCGGTGGTGTATCGGCCGTAGTCGGCGACGATGGCGTCGGCGAAGGCATGCAGGCTGTGCACCTGCGTGATGACGTCGAGGTTGCGTCCCGGGTAGAGGTGGACGTCGACGTGCGCGAACGGTTCGAGTCGCGCCCCGAACTTGGATCGGGTGCGGCGCACTCCCTTGGCGACCGCGCGCACCAATCCGTGCTCGGCGGTGAGCAGCGTGATGATCCGGTCGGCCTCGCCGAGTTTGTGCTGACGCAGCACGACGGCCTCGTCCCGGTAGAACCTCACCAGGTCATTCTGTCATCGTCGGGCGACAGACATCGACGGTGACACCCGAGACGTCACGAATCGTCCGTCGAGCGCGCCGACGACCCGGCGACGGGCGAGTGATGCGGTGACGGGGTGGTGATGGTCGGCGTCCCGGTCCGGTCCAGGGCCGCGGCGAGCCGTGGTGGTAGCCGCATCCCGCCCGGATAGCGATGCCAGCCCTTGCGGTCGTAGAAAACGGTGCCCGCCCAGCCCAGCAGCGCGCCGATCGCCAGACCGATGATGGTCTGGATGATCGACCGCCCCAGCCCGGCATCCCAGTCGGCGTCGAAGTACAGGATGGCGCGCACCCCCAGATAGACCAGATGCATCGGCTCCACCGCCGCGACCCAGGTGAACAACCGCGGACTCGCCTCCAGCGGCACCGTCCCACCCGATGACGGCAACCCCAGGATGACGAAGAAGACGAGGTTGAGGATCAGCCCCACGTTGCCGAATACCGCCATCATCGAACTCGCCGACACCCCGACCGCAAAGATCACCAGCACCGAGAACGCCCACAGCGTGAAGGCATTGGGCAGGGACGTCCCCACCGCCGTACACACCCCGACGAACAACGCCGACTGGACCATCGCGACCAGGCCCATGATCGTCCATTTGGCAGCCAGCGTGCCCCACCGCGAGATCGCCAGGCGTACCCGGAGCTGATAGAACGGCCCGAACTCGATCGGGGTCTGCCCCAGGATGCCGTCGACGACGATGCTGACCATCATCGCGCCGGTGAAGCCGGCGAGGATCAGCAGCAGCGTGAAGTAGAAGGCGGACAAACCGTTTCCGGACCCGTCGGGCAAGGGCACGGCCTCGACGACGTCGACCTTCACCGGCTGCCACAGCGCGAGCTGAGCGGCGCCGGAGAACGGCACGTTCGCCTTGGCCAGCTGCGCCTGAACCGTATCGGTGAGCTCCTTACCCATCTGCTGGTTCACCTGGTCGGAGACCCGGTCGGCGAAGGTGGTGGTGATCGCGGAGGCGAACGTCCCCGAACCGCGGTTGATGTATACGGTGACGGTGACCGGTTCCGGACGTGCTTGCAGCACCGTCGCCTTCCCCAGCGCGAGAACCGAAGCGGAGAAGTTCGCCCCCAGGGAGACGACGCCGTAGACCTTGGCCGAGTTGAGTTCGTTGAGCGCCGTCACCCGGTCGGTGCGGTGGATGGCGATGCCGTTCTTGCCCGCATTGGCCACGATGCCGTCGGCGACCTGCCTGCCGTAGTCGACATGCGTGGAGGTGCCGTTGCCGTTGTCGAGTGTGCCGCCGCTGTCCTCGTCGACGAGCGCGATCGGGAAGTTGTGGAGGTCCTTCTCCGGGTCGGAGATGGCACCCATGTACAGAGTGGCCATCAGGGACATGACGACGAGCACGAGCAGCAGGGGCAGCAGCCAGAACCGGGGCGAACCCAGTACTTCCGAGATCGTGGCCGTGATGGCCGCATCGCTCTCGGGTTGTTCATGCGCGCCCGAATCGGCGAGTTCGTCGCCGTTGCGCTCGGTCCCCGGTTCCTCGTGCCTGCCCATCGATACCCTCCGGTCGAGCGCTAGAAGCCCATGCGCCGCAATTGTTTCGGATCGCGCTGCCAGTCCTTGGCCACCTTCACGTGCAGATCGAGGTACACCTTGACGCCGAGCAGTGCCTCGATCTGCTGCCGCGCGGTGGTGCCCACCGCCTTGAGGCGGGCGCCCTTGTGACCGATGATGATGCCTTTCTGGCTGTCGCGCTCGACGTAGAGGATCGCATGCACGTCGACCATCGGCGGCTGATCGGGCCCGCGGTCGGATCGCGGGATGATCTCCTCGATCACCACGGCGAGCGAATGCGGCAACTCGTCGTGCACACCCTCGAGGGCGGCCTCCCGGATGAACTCGGCCATGAGAACCTGCTCGGGTTCGTCGGTGAGTTCACCGTCCGGGTAGAACGCCGGGCCGGGTTCCATCAACGACACCAGCACCTCGGTCAGCACGTCGACCTGCTCGCCGGCGGTCGCCGACACCGGCACCACCTCGCTGTCGGGTCCGAGGAGCTGCGAGAGTGCGAGCAACTGTGCGGCAACCTGCTCCGGACCGACCCGATCGATCTTGGTGACGACCCCGAGCACGGTGGTACCCGGTGCCATCTGACGCACCTGGGAGACGATCCACCGGTCGCCGGGTCCGATCCGCTCGTCGGCGGGCACACACACGCCGATCACGTCGACCTCGGTGTAGGTGTCGCGGACGAGGTCGTTGAGCCGCTGCCCGAGCAGGGTGCGCGGCCGGTGCAGCCCAGGGGTGTCGACCAAGATCAGTTGGGCGTCGGGCCGGTTCACGATGCCGCGGATGGTGTGGCGGGTGGTCTGCGGCCGGTTGGAGGTGATCGCGATCTTCTCGCCCACCAGCGCATTTGTCAGGGTGGACTTCCCGGTGTTCGGCCGGCCGACGAAACAGACGAAGCCGGAACGGAATTCGGTCATTGCCGGACGTCCGATGCGTCGGCGGCGCGTAGCCGTGTGAGTACTGAACCGCCGGTATCGGTGAGCACGAGCACCGCGTCGGGGCCGATCTCGGCCAGCGTCGCCCGACCAGGGTCGTCGACCGCACCGCCGACGATCACCGCCGCCTCGAAAGTGTTTGCCCCGCTGGACAATGCAGTGGCCAGCGCGACCTGGAGGGCCGACAGCGTCAGCGTCGTCGTGGCGACGTCGGCGCCGGCGTAGGTACGGCCGTCGCCGTCGCGTACCGCGGCGCCCGTCGGCGACTGGGCCCGGCCACGCGCGCCGCGGGCGAGTACCACCAGTTTCTGGTCCTCGTCGCCGAGCTCGCTCACATGGCCTCCTTGTGCTGGGTGTTGGTGCGCTCAGCGTATTCGCCGGTGCGGTGCGTGCGCTCGGCCCCCCGTGAACCATTGCGCCGTGCGCCAGATGTCTCCCGCCGCTCGTCGCGGGCGCCGGACCCTTCGCCGGATGCGGGTTCCTCGACACGCTCGACGCGGACCGTGGTGATGCGTTGGCGTCCTTGCCGATTGGGTCCGCCCTCGGCATGCAACTGCAACCCGTGGCTCATCACCCGGGCGCCGGGCAGCGGTACACGGCCGAGTTCGAGACCGACCAGACCGCCGACCGTCTCGACCTCGTCGTCAGCGAGGTCGATGTCGAACAGTTCACCGAGATCGTCCACCGGAAGTCGTGCCGACACCCGGTAGCTGCCGTCGCCGAGATCCTCCACCGGAGCCACCTCACCGGTGTCGTACTCGTCGGCGATCTCGCCGACGATCTCCTCGAGCACGTCCTCGATGGTGACAAGTCCGGCGATCCCGCCGTATTCGTCGACAAGCAGCGCCATGTGGTTGTGGTTGCGCCGCATGTCCTCGAGGACCCGGTCGAGCGGTTTGGAGTCGGGGATGAACTCGGCCGGCCGCATCACCGCGGACACGGTGACCGTGCGGGCGTCCTCGCCACGCGTCGAGCGCTCCACGAGATCCTTGAGATAGACCACGCCGAGGATGTCGTCCGGGTTCTCTCCGATCACCGGGATCCGCGAATGACCACTGCGCACGGCAAGACTCGTCGCCTGCGCGGCGCTCTTGTCCTGCTCGATCCAGATCATCTCCGGTCGGGGCACCATCACCTCGCGGGCATTGGTGTCGCCGAGTTCGAACACCGACTGGATCATGCGGCGTTCGCCGGCGGCGACGACGCCGCTGGCCTCGGCGAGGTCGACCACCTCACGCAACTCGACCTCGGTGGCAAAGGGGCCGTTGCGGAACCCCTTGCCCGGCGTCAGTGCGTTGCCGATCAGGATCAGCAGGCGCGTCAACGGTGTGAGCAGGACCCCGAGGATCTGCAGGGCCGCCGCCGACGCCAGGGCAATGGAGTACGCGTGCTGACGACCGAGCGTGCGGGGCCCGACCCCCGCCGCCACATACGACACGACCGCCATCCCCGCGATGGTGACGACCAGGCCCCACCCTAGGCCCAACCGGTCGACGGCGACCACCGCGATCAGCGATACCGCCGAGGTTTCGCACACCACGCGCAGCAGTACCGCCAGGCCGACGTAGGTGGCGCGGGCGGCGAGGATGCGCATCAGCCGCAGCGCACCCGGGCGGCGTTCTTTGACCATGTCCTCGACCCGCGCGATCGATACGGTCGAGACCGCGGTGTCCACCGCCGCAAACACCCCGCTCGCGGCGACGAGGACGAGCGCCGAGATGGCAAACCAGACGTAGGTACCTGCGGTCACTGATCCGGCGAACCCGTGCGCCGTTGCGGCGCGGGGCTCTCGTCACCCCCCGGCGGGTCCGGGAAGGCCCCATCGGTGAACCCGATGTTCGTCAGCAGCCGCGTGTCACGGTCGGACTGTCGCTGCTGCTGCGCCTCGCGGTGGCGCTGCGCGTAGAACTCCTCGAGGAGACGGTTCTGCAGGCCGAACATCTCCTTCTCCTCGTCGGGTTCGGCGTGGTCGTAGCCGAGCAGGTGCAGGACGCCGTGGATGGTGAGCATCGCGAGTTCATGCTCGACGGACCGACGGGTCTCACGCGCCTGCCGGGCGGCGAACTCCGGGCACAACACGATGTCGCCGAGGATGGCCGGGCCCGGTTCCGCGGCGTCGGGACGCCCGCCGGGTACGAGTTCGTCCATCGGGAAGCTCATCACGTCGGTGGGCCCGGGCAGGTCCATCCACTGCATGTGCATGTCGGCCATCGTGGACTCGTCGACACACAGCACCGACAATTCCGCGCCGGGGTGCACGTCCATCGCATCGATTGCGAATCGTGATGCGGCGAGGACCAATTCGGCGGGCACCTCGACGCCGGACTCGTTGGCGAACTCGATGCTCATGAATGCCGGCCCTGACTCGCGGCGCGCCGGGCCGCACGATTGCCGCCGAGGCGATCGGAGTCTCGCAGCCGCGGGTTGGCCCGGGCGGCTTCCTCGGCCCGGCCATACGCGTCGACGATGTCGGCGACGAGCCGATGGCGCACCACGTCCTGACTCGTCAGGGTCGAGAAGTGGATGTCGTCTATACCCTCGAGGATGTGTGTCGCGGTCATCAGTCCACTCCGCGCACCGCCCGGTAGGTCGACCTGCGTGGTGTCGCCGGTGACGACGACCTTGGAACCGAATCCCAAGCGTGTCAGGAACATCTTCATCTGCTCGCCGGTGGTGTTCTGCGCCTCGTCGAGGATGATGAAGGCGTCATTGAGCGTCCGGCCCCGCATATATGCCAGTGGCGCGACCTCGATCACCCCGGCGGCCATGAGCTTGGGGATCGAGTCCGGGTCCATCATGTCGTGCAGCGCGTCATAAAGGGGACGCAGATAGGGGTCGATCTTCTCGCTCAGCGTGCCGGGCAGGAAGCCGAGACGTTCACCGGCCTCCACGGCCGGGCGGGTGAGGATGATCCGGTTCACGCTCTTGGACTGCAGTGCCTGGACGGCCTTGGCCATCGCCAGGTATGTCTTGCCGGTGCCTGCGGGGCCGAGCCCGAAGACGATGGTGTTGTTGTCGATGGCGTCGACGTAGCGCTTCTGGTTCAGCGTCTTGGGGCGGATGGTCTTGCCGCGTCGCGACAGGATGTCCAGCGACAGCACGTCCGCGGGCGACTCCGATGATCCCGCCGACAGCATGGAGACGCTGTGGCGCACCAGATCGGGGGTCAACGGGGTGCCGCGGCCGACGAGGTCGACCAGTTCGCCGAGGACCCGCTCGGAGGCCGCGACCTCGGCGCCGGCGCCGCGCAGGGTCACCTGGTTTCCGCGGACGTGGATGTCGGCGGGCAGCAGCTGTTCGAGTGTGCGCAGATTGACGTCGCTGGTGCCGAGCAGGCCGAACACCACCTCGGGAGGGACATCGATGTTGGAGGTGACCACAGGTCCGCCCCCTGCGGTGCCGCGCGTCGGCGCGCTCACGTCGGGGTTGTCGTCACTCACGTATCAGATCACTCCTGGAGTTCGAGGGGGCGCCGGGTGGCGATATGCGCTCAAGTGTATCCCTGCCCAACAGCCGATCCGCGAGCGAATATTCCGTTCCGGCCCGACCGGGCTACAGGCCCAGTGCCCGGATCGTCTGCCGGTTGCACACGCTGCGCGGGTCGACGAAGGCGTCGTGGCCCTCGTCGCCGACCACGATGAGTTCGGCGGATTGGCCGCGTGCGGCCACCACCTCGACGTAATGCCTGCTCGACTGGACGGGGATGGCGGCGTCCCGGTCACCGTGGATCACCACGACGTGCGCGTCGAAGGGGCCTTGTTCGATGGGCGAGGCCGCCCGATACCGTTCGGGCGCCTGCGCATGGGGCCGCCCCATCAGTGCCTGCACCGACGGCCGCCCGGCCTGGCCCGCAGTCTCGAGGTCGAGTGCGGCCGACTGCGCGACGACGGTGGTGATCCGGGTGTTCGCAGTCCGGGCATCCAACTGCGCGGTGGCCCACACCGCGAGTTGGCCTCCGGCCGAATGCCCAACGACAGCAACCGAATTCCAGTCCACACGCTCGGCGACCGCACGGTCGCACGCGTTGGGGACGGCGCCGTCGAGCGCCCGGATCGCGGCGATGACATCACGTCCGGTGTTCGGCCAGCCGCCGCCGTCCTCGCCGATACGCCGGTATTCGACGTTCCAGACCAGCGCCCCGCGTTCCGCGTACTGCCGGGCGATGGCCGATTCGATCGTCAACGAGAATTCGGTGGTCCAGTATCCGCCGTGGATGAGCACGACCGGCCGTACGGTCGCGGGCAGATCGGCCTCGGCCGCGGCGTGGTACAGATGCCCGAACTGCGAGTTCGCCTCGCCATAGGCGATCGTGGTCCGATGCACCGCGCATCGTCTCACCGTGCCCACCGGTCGGTGAGGACCCCCAGGGCGCCCAGCGCCACCGACGCGGCCGTCGAGGTTCGCAGCACCTCCGGTCCGAGGATCACCGATCGCGCGCCGAGTGCGGTGAGGTCGGCGATCTCGCTGTCATCGAGGCCGCCCTCGGGACCGACCACCAGCATGATCGCGGACGCCTCGGCCAGCGGCAGTTCACGAATCGGCGTCGCGCCCTCCTCGTGCAGAACGGCGACCACCCCGTGACCGGCCATCGTCTCCGCGGCGTATGCGCGCACGTCGATCGTGGTGGCGAGCTCGGTCACCTCCGGAATCCAGGGCCGACGACTCTGTTTGGCGGCAGCCGATGCCGCGGTACGCCACTTGGCCACCCCTTTGTCGGCCTTACCCGCCCAGCGGGCGACGCACCGCGCGGACTGCCAGGGAACGATGCGATCCACCCCGGCCTCGGTGGCCAGGTCGACGGCCAACTCGGATCGCTCGGACTTCGGTAGTGCCTGCACGAGCGTGACCATGGGTTGGGGCCGATCGGTGAACGTGAAACGGTGCGCCACCACACGCAGCGCATCCTTGCCCTCGACGGCGCTCACCTCGCAGGACGCCATGGCCCCGGCACCGTCCCCGAGCAGCAACGACTCACCGGGACGCAGCCGTGCGACGGTCACCGCATGCCGGCCTTCGCGACCGGAAAGGACCATCGACGCGCCGGCCGGCGGTACCTCCTCGACCCAGAACAGCGGCGGACTCACGTGGTCGGACCGATCAGCGTCCGGCGAAGGCGTTGCGCAGCCGGGAGAACAACCCGCCCGGCCCCGCCGCCGCCGAGGTGGTCACGAGATCGATCGAGTCGTCGGAGGCATCGCGTAACGCCGTCAGTGCTTCGGTCTGCGCGGCCGTGAGCTTGCCGGGCACCGTGACATCGAGATGTACGTGCAGCGCACCGCGTACTCCGGTGTTCACATGCGGCATGCCCTGCCCGCGCAGTTTGACGACCTGGCCGGGCTGCGTGCCCGGCTCGACGGTGACCGTGGCGGTATCGCCGAGGATCGTGGGCACCTCATAGCTCCCGCCGAGCGCGGCGTCGGCGATCGGCACCCGCAGGGTGCAGTGCAGGTCGTCCTTGTCCCGGATGAAGACCTCATGCGGACGCTCGCCGACCTCGACGTAGAGGTCGCCGGCCGAACCCCCGCCCGGGCCGACCTCGCCCTGGCCGACCAGCCGGACCCGCATCCCGCTCTCGATGCCTGCCGGGATCCGCACCGTCATGGTCCGCCGTGATCGCACTCGGCCCTCGCCGCCACATTTGGGACAGGGATCGGGGATGATCTCGCCGGTGCCATGGCAAGTGGGGCATTCGCGTACCGTCATCACCTGGCCGAGCAGGGAACGCTGAACAGCCTGGATCTCACCCGCACCCCTACAGGTATCGCAGGTCACCGGCTTGGAGTCGCCGTGGGTCCCCGATCCGTGGCAGGTGTCGCACAGGATCGCGGTGTCGACGGTGATCTCCTTGCTGACCCCGGCCGCGCATTCCTCGAGGTCGAGTTCGACTGCGACCAACGCCGGTTCACCCGGCTGCACGCGGGACCGCGGTCCGCGGCTACCACCGAAACCGCCGCCGAACCCACCGCCGGAGCCGAAGAACGCCTCGAACACGTCCCCGAGGCCCCCGCCCCCGAAATTTGCGCCGAATCCACCCGCTCCCGGACCAGCCAGCGGATCTCCGCCGGCGTCGACGATCCGGCGCTTCTCGGGGTCACTGAGCACCTCGTAGGCGGTGGTGACCTCTTTGAAGCGCTCTTCTTCGCCCGGGTTCACGTCGGGGTGCAGCTTGCGGGCCATCTGCCGGTAGGCCCGCTTGATCTCCTGGTCGCTCGCACCTTTGGCGACGCCCAGGGTTCCGTAGTAGTCAGTTGCCACGGTTGTCTCGGTCCTTCGTTCTTCAGCTCACGTATCGTGCCGGGGACGCATATAGGTCCCGGCACCTGGGACATACGACGCGACGCGGCGTCGGCCACCACAACCGTCACGGGCCGCGTTCGGGCGTCGGAGGTCACCGCTCGGCGAGCACCTCGCCCACATACTTGGCAACGGCCGCAACCGACGCGATGGTTCCCGGATAGTCCATGCGGGTGGGCCCGACGACGCCGACTCCGCCGAACACGGTGCCCGAAGCACCGTACCCCGTCGACACGACCGAGGTGCCACGCAGGTTCTCCGTCTGGGTCTCCTCACCGATCTGCACGGTGACCCGCCCCATCCGCTGGCTTGTCGCGAGCAGCTTGAGCACCACGACCTGCTCTTCGAGTGCTTCGAGAACCGAATCCATGCCGCCGGTCAGCGGCGCGAAATCGGCTGCCGCCCGTGCGAGATTCGAGGTCCCGGACAACACCACCCGGTCTTCGCCGCGTTCGACGAGCGTCTCGACGAGCACTGTCGCCACGTTGACGGTCGCGACACGGATGTCGGCGGGGGCGTTGTTGGCCACCTCGGCCACTGCGGCGGACGCCTCCTCGAGCCGTTTGCCGTGCAGTGCCACGGAGAACATGTCGCGAAGCCGCACGATGTCGGCGTCGTCGAGATCCTGCGCGAGCGCCACCATGCGCTGCTCGACGCGCCCGGTGTCGGCGATGACGATCAGCAACAGCCGCGACGGCGACAGGGTGATCACCTCGAGGTGACGCACCGACGCCGTGGAGAGCACCGGGTACTGGATGACGGCCACCTGCCGGGTGAGTTGCGCGAGCAACCGCACCGATCGGCGCAGCACGTCATCGAGGTCGACCCCGGAATCGAGCACCGACAGGATCGCGCGCCGCTCGGCCGACGACAGCGGTTTGACCTCGCTGATGCGGTCGACGAACATGCGGTAGCCCTTGTCGGTGGGCACGCGTCCCGAGCTCGTGTGGGGCTGCGCTATGTAGCCCTCGGCTTCGAGCACCGCCATGTCGTTACGGACCGTGGCACTCGAGACACCGAGTTGATGCCGCTCGACGAGTGCCTTCGATCCGATCGGTTCCTGGGTGGAAACGAAGTCGGTGACGATGGCGCGAAGGATCTCGAACCGCCGTTCATCGGTGGTCGACACCGGCCAGACCTCCTCTCGAGCGCCCGCTGCCCTACAGTGGGTGCGTTCCAGTCTACGAAACCGCCGCATCTACCGAACCGGAGCACGCAGTACGGTTGCGCGTGACCCGCCCGCGAGGCGTAGTCGTCGAACATCTCGATCACCGCCCCAACGACCACAGGAAGAGTCCCGATGATCTTCAAAGGCGTCCGGGAGGGCAAACCCTACCCCGATCATGCGTTGACGCATCGTGGTTGGGCCAAGATCCCGCCCCGGCAGTTCCGGCTCGATGAACTGATCACCGTCACCACGGTCCTCGCGCTCGACAAGCTGCTCAGTGAGGACTCCACTTTCTACGGCGACCTGTTCTCGCATGTGGTGCGCTGGAACGGCAATCTCTACCTCGAGGATGGCCTGCACCGGGCAGTTCGCTCGGCTCTGCGCAATCGCACCGTCGTGCACGCCCGGATGCTCGACCTCGACGCGCTCGACCTGCACCCTGATGCGCCACCCCTCGACGAGCAGCTGGCCACCGAAACCGACGAACTCCCCCTCACCCGCGGCGAGTTGCCGCCGCGGGATGCGTCGCCGGGCGGCGGTCACCGGCGGGCGGCACGTGCGACCGGATGGACCCTGCCGCGGCGGTGAGGCCGATTCAGGACCTTTCGCCGGCGACAAGGATGTCGCGCACCACCGCGTCGGCGAGCAGCCGGCCGCGGTCGGTGAGGACCAGCATCCGGCCGACCGGCCGGAGCAGCCCGCGCTCGGTGAACCGCTCGGCGGCCGACAACTCGGCGGCGTCGAGATCATCGCGTCGCAGTCCGCTGCGGCACCGCGCGGTCAGCATCACCGACTCGACGTGCCGGTCCGCCGGCGTCAGCACCTCATGGGCCGCCACCGGCAGGTCGCCGTCGGCCAGCGTCGTCGCGTAGCGCGCCGGGTGTTTGAGATTGGACCACCGCACCCCGTTGACGTGCGAGTGCGCACCCGGCCCCACCCCCCACCAGTCGTGGCTGTACCAGTAGGCCAGATTGTGCCGACACCACGCCGGCTCGGAGGTCGCCCAGTTCGATACCTCGTACCAGTCGAAACCGTTGGCGCCCAGCCGTTCATCGATGCGCGCGTACCGCGCGGCGAGTACGTCGTCGTCGGGCGCAGGCAGCTCGCCGCGCCGCACCCGGCGCGCCAGAGCGGTACCGTCCTCGACGATCAGCGCATACGCCGACACATGATCGACCGGCACGGACAGGACCGCATCCAGACTCGCATCGAGGTCGGCATCGGTCTCGCCAGGTGTGCCGTAGATGAGGTCGAGATTGATGTGGGCGAATCCGGCGTCGGCGGCCTCGCGCGCAGCGGCCACCGCGCGGCCCGGCGTGTGGGTGCGGTCGAGCGTGGCCAATACATGCGGCGCCGCCGACTGCATCCCCAGCGAGATGCGGGTGAATCCGGCCGCACGCAGCCGCGCGAAGAACTCCGGCGACGTGGATTCGGGATTGGATTCGGTGGTGACCTCGGCATCGTCGGCGAGCTCGAACCGACTGCGAACCGCAGCGAGCACCCGCGCCAATCCGTCGTCACCCAGCAGTGACGGGGTGCCGCCGCCGACGAAGATCGTCGAGACCTTCCGGGCGGGCGCGAGCATCCCGGCCGCGAGATCGAGTTCGCGGGTCACCGCCTCGAACCACGAATCCGGCGACGCCGAGGACCCCAGCTCCCCCGCGGTGTAGGTGTTGAAGTCGCAGTAGCCGCACCGGGAAGCACAGAACGGCACATGCAGGTAGAGCCCGAATGGGCGGTCGGGTTCCACCGCGCCGCAGGCCGTCCGGATGTCCTGCGGCGCGAGAGGGGCGGATATGGACGTCACGTCCCCATGATGCGCGCGCATCCGGTGGGACCGAAATCGGACGTCGAGGCGGCCATGACCTCGAGATCACGCTCGCGCCCGCCCGCGGGAATACCCATGTCGCCGCATGCCTTGGTCTCCAACGACATCACCGCTGCGCCGTCGACCCTTCTGGCCCGCCCGACATCGATGCAGGCCAGTTTGCCTCAGCGTGGTGAAAAGTATTCCCAAGTAGACGCCGGACGGAGGCACGTGGCACTATGGAGTGCGTGAATTTCCCCGGGGTGTGGCTCGCCGCGCGACGCCACGTCGATCTCAAGCGCGTCTGCAGCGCTTCCTGTCGTCGCTAGACGACGTCCGGCCCCGGAGAACAACCGCATTTCTCGCCGCGGTAATGCCGCCACGTCACAGCCCAGACCGTGCGATCGCCGGTGCTCGCGTGCCGGTACAGGAGAATTCATGACGTCAACGACGGACCTCACCGAGGCGAACGGTTCGCCCGTACCCGAGAAGTCCGGCCCCGCCCGGCGGAACCGGCCGACGCGTACCGCCGGCACCCCCAACGGCGGCGACCCCGCCGGCGGCACCGGAGGCGACGAGCGGGCCGTCCGCAAGAAGACGCGCCCGGCCAAACGACGCGCCGAGGGCCAATGGAAACTCGGCTATCGCGAACCACTCAACGCCAATGAGCAGTCCAAAAAGGACGACAACCCGCTCAACGTGCGCGCTCGCATCGAAAACATCTATGCCAGGCAGGGATTCGACTCGATCGACAAGGGCGACCTGCGCGGCCGCTTTCGCTGGATGGGTCTCTACACCCAGCGCACCCAGGGCTACGACGGCACCTACACCGGCGACGACAACGCCGACCTCCTCGAGGCCCCGTATTTCATGATGCGGGTGCGCACCGACGGCGGTCAGCTCGATCTCGCCCAGGTACGCACACTCGCCGGCATCTCCCGCGATTTCGCCCGCGGCACCGCCGACGTCACCGACCGCCAGAACATCCAGTTCCACTGGATCGAGATCGAGAACGTTCCGGAGATCTGGCGCCGCCTCGAGGAAGTCGGCCTCGAAACCACCGAGGCCTGCGGCGACTGCCCGCGCGGCATGCTCGGCTCCCCCCTGGCCGGGCTCCATCCCGATGAGGTCGTCGACGCGACGCCGGCACTGCGAGAGATCAAGCGCCGCTACATCGGTGACCCCGAGTACTCCAATCTGCCGCGCAAGTTCAAGACCGCCGTCTCCGGCCTGCAGGACGTCGTCCACGAGATCAACGATGTCGCGTTCGTCGGCGTCGTGCATCCTGAACACGGTCCCGGCCTGGACCTGTGGGTCGGTGGCGGGCTGTCCACCAATCCGATGCTCGCCCAGCGCGTCGGCGCATGGATCCCGCTCGACGAGGTTCCCGACGTCTGGGAGGGTGTCGTGGCCATCTTCCGCGACTACGGATACCGCAGGCTGCGTTCCAAGGCCCGCCTCAAATTCCTCATCAAGGACTGGGGCATCGAGAGGTTCCGTCAGGTCCTCGAGGACGAGTACCTGCACCGCAAGCTCATCGACGGACCGGCACCCACGCCGCCGACGCACCCGATCGACCACGTCGGCATCACCGATCTGACCAACGGGCTCAAGGCCGTCGGCTTCTCTGCGGTATCCGGACGACTCTCCGCCGAGCTCCTCGACGCCATTGCCGACGCCGCCGAGAAGGCGGGCAGCGACGACGTCCGACTCACCCCGTACCAGAAACTCGTGGTGGTCAACGTCGGCGACGACAAGGTCGCCCAACTCGAAGCGGATCTGACCGTCGTCGGGCTCACCGCCCGCCCGTCGATCTGGCGGCGCAACCTCATCGCCTGCACCGGCCTGGAGTACTGCAAACTCTCGTTCACCGAGACCCGAAGCCGCTCACAGAGTCTCGTACCGCTACTCGAGGAGCGGATGGCCCAGCTCAATGAAACCCTCGACGTCCCGGTCACCATCAATTTCAACGGCTGCCCCAATTCCTGCGCGCGCGTGCAGGTCGCCGACATCGGCCTGAAGGGACAGCTCATCGACGACGGGAACGGAAAACCAGTGGAGGGCTTCCAGGTTCACCTCGGTGGAAGCCTCGGCGAGGATTCGGCCTTCGGACGAAAGTTGCGTCAGCACAAGATCTACGCAACCGAGGCCAACGAATACATCGAGCGGATCGTGCGCAACTTCGCCGAGCAGCGAACCAACGGTGAACGATTCGCGCAGTGGGCCGTTCGCGCCGACGAGGAGGCATTGCGATGAGCACCACCACCGACACCACCGCCCGCGACACCACGCCGGCCGGCCGCCGGTTCGGAAAAGACGAACTGCGCGCACTCGCCGAGCAGGGTGCCGCCGAACTCGGGTCCGACGCGACTCCCGAGGAGCTACTGGCCTGGACCGCGCGGACTTTCGGTGACAACTTTGTCGTGGCCTCCAACATGCAGGACGCCGCGCTGGTGGATCTCGCCGTCAAGCACGTCGATCAGGAACTGCTGGGCGGGGATCCGGTCAAGGTGTTGTTCCTCGACACCGGTTACCACTTCGCCGAAACCATCGGCACCCGGGACGCGGTCGAGCAGGTCTACGGCGTCGAGATGGTCGATCTGACCCCCGAGCACAGCGTCGCCGAGCAGGATGAACTGTTGGGCCGCAATCTGTTCGCGCGGGATCCCGGCGAGTGCTGCCGGTTGCGAAAGGTGGTGCCGCTCAAGGCTGGTCTGCAGGCATACGACGCGTGGGTGACCGGCATCCGTCGGGTGGAGGCACCCACTCGCGCCAACGCGCCGCTGATCTCCTTCGACGAAGGCTTCGGCCTGGTCAAGATCAACCCGATCGCCGCCTGGTCCGACGAGCAGATGCAGGACTACATCGACGCCAACGGTGTGCTCGTCAATCCGTTGGTCGACGAAGGCTATCCCTCCATCGGGTGTGCCCCGTGCACGGCCAAACCCGAACCCGGATCCGATCCGCGCAGCGGCCGCTGGGCCGGCCGCGCCAAGACAGAATGTGGGTTACACGCATGACCGTCACCGATTCCTCCACCGACCCCGCCTCCGTGGCCGTCGGCGCGCTCGCCGACACCGACGAGTTCACCACCCTCGATGCACTCGAGTCCGAGGCGATCCACATCTTCCGTGAGGTCGCCGGCGAGTTCGAGCGACCGGTGATCCTGTTCTCCGGCGGCAAGGACTCCACCCTGTTGCTGCATCTGGCACTCAAGGCGTTCTGGCCGGCGCCGCTGCCGTTCTCGCTCCTGCACGTCGACACCGGCCACAACCTGCCCGAGGTCCTCGAGTTCCGCGATCAGGTGGTCGCGCGTCACGATCTGCGCCTGCATGTGGCCAAGGTCGAGGACTATCTCGCCGACGGACGCCTGACCGAGCGCCCCGACGGTGTCCGCAACCCACTGCAGACCATCCCGTTGCTCGATGCGATCACCGAGAATCGCTTCGACGCGGTCTTCGGCGGTGGCCGCCGCGACGAGGAGCGCTCGCGCGCCAAGGAGCGGATCTTCTCCCTGCGCAACGCTTTCGGCCAGTGGGACCCGAAACGTCAGCGCCCCGAGTTGTGGAATCTCTACAACGGCCGCCACGCCCCGGGCGAGCATGTGCGCGTGTTTCCGCTCTCGAACTGGACCGAGCTCGACGTGTGGCGTTACATCGCCCGCGAGCAGGTGCTGCTGCCCCAGATCTACTACGCCCACCAGCGGGACGTGTTCGAACGCGACGGCATGTGGATGACCCCCGGACCGTGGGGTGGACCGCGCGAGGGCGAACAGATCCGACGACTCTCGGTGCGTTACCGCACCGTCGGTGACGGATCGTCGACCGGCGCGGTGCTCTCGGACGCCGCCGACAACGAGGCCGTCCTCGCCGAGGTCGCCGCGTCGCGACTGACCGAGCGCGGCGCCACCCGCGGCGACGACCGGGTGTCCGAAGCAGCGATGGAAGACCGAAAACGTGAAGGATACTTCTGATGGCGAACAACACTCTCGGACACGTCCCCGATCTGCTGCGCATTGCGACGGCCGGCAGCGTCGACGACGGCAAGTCGACCCTCGTCGGACGGCTGCTCTACGACACCAAATCGGTTCTCGCCGACCAGATCGACGCCGTCACCAAGGCCTCGGTCGACCGCGGCCTCGCCGGTCCGGACCTCTCGCTGCTGGTCGACGGACTGCGCGCCGAACGTGAGCAGGGCATCACGATCGACGTGGCCTACCGCTACTTCGCCACCCCCACACGCTCATTCGTGCTCGCCGACACGCCCGGGCACGTCCAGTACACCCGCAACACCGTCTCCGGCGCATCCACCGCACAGCTGGTCATGCTGCTCGTCGACGCCCGCAATGGTGTTGTCTCCCAGACACGTCGACATGCGGCGGTGATGGCGCTGCTCGGGGTCCCGCAACTGGTGCTGGCCGTCAACAAGATCGACCTGGTCGACGACGCCGCGAGCGTTTTCACCGAGATCGCCTCGGAATTCCGCGATCTCACCCGAACGTTGGGTTGGTCTGACGATCAGGTGACCGCAATCCCGGTGTCGGCGCTACACGGCGACAACATCGCCATCCGGTCGCAGAACACACCGTTCTACGATGGCCCCACCCTGATCGAGTTCCTGGAGACGGTCCCGAACGGCACCGATGCGGCGACCGGACACAAGCATTCCGAGGTGGGCCTGCGATTCCCGGTGCAGTATGTGATCCGTCCCCGCACCACCGAATACCCGGACTACCGCGGTTATGCGGGTCAGATCGCAGCCGGGCGCGTCTCGGTCGGCGACCAGGTGGTGGTGCTGCCGTCCGGCGTCCGGACGACGGTCACCCAGATCGACACGGCCGATGGACAATTGGCCACCGCCCACACCGGCCGGAGTGTCACGTTGCTCCTCGCCGACGATGTCGACATCTCGCGCGGTGACCTCATCGCCTCGGCCGGCGACGCGCCCGAGCCGGTCCAGCAGTTCTCCGCCACCGTCTGCTGGCTGGCCGACAAGCCGCTGCGCCCAGGTGCCCGGCTACTGCTCAAACACGGCACCAAGACCACCCAGGCCATCGTCGGCACCCTCGACGTGCTGTTCGACGAACAGAATCTGGCGCTCACCGACGCACCGGACACATTGGAGCTGAACCAGATCGGTCGCATCACCGTACAGACAGCCGAGACGATCCCCGCCGACGACTACCAGGTCAACCGCGAATCGGGCAGCTTTCTGTTGATCGATCCGCAAGGTGGCAACACGCTGGCCGCCGGCCTGGTCGGCGACGCGCTCGCGTCGCTGCACCTCAAAGAGCTGGTGTGAGTCCGACCCTGTTGCTCGTCGCGCACGGCAGCCGTGATCCCCGATTCGGGGACACGGCCCGCCGGGTGCGAGATGCGGTGGCACAGCGTTTGCCGCATGTGGAGGTCCGGCTGTCCTACCTCGGTCTCGACGAACCCACGGTGGCCGACTCGATCTCCTCGGTCGACGGCGAGCTGGTGATCGTACCGCTCCTCCTGGCGCCCGGGTATCACAGCGAGATCGATCTGCCCCGCATCGTCGCCGCCGAATCTACGCCGGCCGCGGTGGTGATCACCGACGTGATCGGTCAGGCCTCGCTGACCTCGGCGCTTGCCGACCGGCTGGCGCAGGCCGGGCCCGGCGACTCCGACGGGATCCTTGTCACCGCGGTGGGATCGTCGAATCCCGCTGCGGCGCTTGTGGTTCGGCGTCGCGCGATCGAGCTGTCCACTCGCCTGCACCGACCGGTCGACGTGGTCTTCGCGACCCAGCTCGGTCAGGACGAGATCAAGCTGCGGGGCGCCCTTCGCCGACTGTCGGCGGCCGGGGCCCATCGGATCGCGCTGAGCCCGTACTTCCTGTCCGCCGGATTGCTGATCGAACGCGTGGAGGAAGCCCTCGACCGACTCGCCCCGGGCGCGTTGGTGGCCGGTCCCCTCGGGGCACATCCCCACGTCGTCGTCGCCATCCTCGATCGCTACCGAACGGCACTGCCGCGGTTGCGGTCCGGGGATCTGACCGCCGAGCAGCGGACCTGAACCGAACGCCCGCGCCGCCACCTGGCGTGTGTCTGCTTGCTCAGCTATCGGTCAGCGCCGCCACCTTGGTCGCCCGCGCATAGATCGTCTCGCCCGCCTGCAGATTCAGGGCGTTCTGGTCACCTCTGGTGATCTGTGCCACGAACTCCTCACCGGAGGCCGCCGACACGAGTTCCACCCGCGTCTCGAAACCCAGGTTCACCACTCGTTGAACGGTGGCCCGCAGGACACCGGTGTCGAGCGTCGGATCGGTTGCCGGCCATGCCAACTCGGGGGTGCGACCGATCCGGATGTCGTGCGGCCGGACGAGTTCGCCGTTGAGACGCACCGTGGAACCGAGGAACGACGCCACGAACGGATTGACCGGGCGGTCGTAGAGATCGTCGGGAGATCCGACCTGTTCGATCCGGCCCTTGTTCAGGACGGCGATGCGGTCGGAGACGTCGAGCGCCTCCTGCTGATCGTGGGTGACCAACACCGTCGTCACGTGCACTTCCTCGTGCAGACGACGCAACCATCGGCGCAGTTCGTCACGGACCTTGGCATCGAGCGCACCGAACGGTTCGTCGAGCAGCAGCACCTTGGGATCGACGGCCAGCGCACGCGCCAATGCCATGCGCTGCCGCTGCCCGCCGGAGAGTTGGGCGGGGAATCGCCTCTGGAACACCGTGAGTCCGACGATCTCGAGAAGTTCGTCGACCTTGGCATCCACCTCGGCCTTGGGCCGCTTGCGGATCTTGAGGCCGAAGGCGATGTTGTCGCGGACCGTGAGGTGCTTGAACGCGGCGTAGTGCTGGAAGACGAATCCGATGTCACGCTTTTGCGGCGCCTTCTTCGACACGTTGTCGCCGTTGATGATCACGGTTCCCGAGTCGAGGGCGTCGAGGCCGGCGATCGCGCGCAGCAGCGTCGACTTCCCCGAACCGGACGGACCGAGGAGCGAGGTCAGCTGACCGTCGGGGATGTCGATGGACACATCATCGAGGGCCGCGAAGTCGCCGTAGCGCTTGTTCGCGCCGATCACCGAGATGGACATGTCAGACGCCTTTCTGGCGGGCGGTGAGATTCTCTGGAACACGCTCGGCGACAAGCTGATGCGCATCGATCGCTTCCGGGCCGTGCGGCACCGTCAGCTCGGCTTCGACCACGGCGTCCGCGCCGGTCGACTCGCTGGCATCGGCCAGCCGGGACCTGGCACGCCGGTCGACGAACGACATCAGGACCAGCACCACGATCGCGACGAACATCAACAGCGTTGCGGCCGCATACGCACCGAATTCGTTGTAGTCGTCGGTGTAGCGGGAGTTGACCAGCAGCGTCAGGGTCTGGGAGATGCCCGGATAGTTCGACGACACCATGGTGACCGCCCCGTACTCACCGAGCGCTCGCGCCACCGTCAGCACGATGCCGTAGGTCAGGCCCCACCGGATCGCCGGCAATGTCACACGCCAGAAGGCCTGCCAGGCATTGGCTCCGAGAGTTGCTGCGGCTTCTTCCTGTTCGGTACCGATCTCCCGCAGGACCGGCTCCACCTCACGCGCGACGAACGGCAAGGTGACGAACAGCGTTGCGAGTACGAGTCCCGGGAATCCGAAGATGACGCGGAAGCCGAGACTCTCCACACCCCCGAACCAGCCGCCGTATCCCCACAACAGGATCAGGGCCACACCGGCGACGACCGGCGACACCGCGAACGGCAGGTCGACGACCGCCTGCAGCAGTCCCTTGCCGGGAAAGCGTCCACGTGCCAGGGCGAGTGCGGTGAGTACGCCGAACACGACGTTGAGCGGAACGACGATGACCACGATCAGCAGACTCAACTGCAGGGCCGAGATCGCCGCCGGGGTGGTGATCCAGTCCCAGAACTGCACGATCCCGTGCTCGAAGGAGCGGTAGAAGATGGTGCCGACCGGCACGATCAACAGGATGAACAGATAGACGAGCGCAACGGTACGCAGCCCATAGCGGGCCAGCGGGGATACCTTCATCGATCCGCATCCTCCCGAGTCGACTGCCGCCGGCCCGCGATACGCAGGATCAACAGCGTCACGAAGGCTATGAGCAGCAGCACCACCGAGATCGCCGCGGCGTTGACCGGCGCATCGATCTCGATCTGCTGCTGGATGTACTGCGAGGCCACCTGGGTCTCGCCGGGGATGTTGCCGCCGATCAGCACGACCGAGCCGAATTCCCCGATCGCCCGGGTGAAGGCGAGTCCGGCTCCGGTCAGGATCGACGGGAGCAGCGCGGGCAGGATGATCTTGCGGAACGTCGTCCAATTCTTGGCGCCCAGAACCGCAGCGGCCTCTTCGACGTCGACGTCGAGTTCGAGAAGCACCGGCTGCACCTGGCGGACCACGAACGGCAGTGTGACGAAGGTCAGCGCGATCACCAGTGCCGGCTTGGTGGCGTTGAGCTGGATGTCCAGTGGACTGTTGGGTCCGTACAGGGAAAGCAGCACGAGGCTGGCCACAATCGTCGGCAGCGCGAACGGCAGGTCGATGATCGCGTTCACGAATCCCTTGCCGGGGAAGTCATCTCGCACCAACACCCACGCGATGATGGTGCCGAAGACCACGTTGATGGCCGCCGCCACCACCGACACGAGCACCGTGATCCCGAGTGCGTCGAGAGCGGCCGGCGCGGTGACCGCATCCCAGAACCCGCTCCACCCGTCGTCAAAGGAATGCACGGTGATCGCGGCGAGCGGCAGCAACACGATGATGCTGAGCCACAGCCACGCCACCCCGATGGTCGCGGGGCTGACACCGGTGAAAGTGCGTGCGCGTCCGAGAAACCCACCAGGCGGCCGTGATTGCGGGCGTTCGCCCGCGTCCGGGGTGGTCGTCGAGACGTTCGAGGTCACTGTCTGCCCCCTGCGTCGTAGATCTTGGTGATCGCACCGCTGGTCCCGAACAATGCCGAGTCGACGGCCTTCCAGCCGGTGAGGTCCACGCCGTCATTTTCGGCGGCGGTCCCGGCACCGAGGACCTTACCGAGATCTTTGATGGTCCACAGCTTCTCGATGGTGCCGGGGAACAGGTCGCGGGTCTCGGCGATCACCGACGGCACCACCGGACGGAAACCCTGCTTCGCCCAGATCCGCTGCGCCTCGTCGGTGAACAGGTAGCCCACAAATGCGCGCGCCGCCGCGAGATCCTTGGTGGTGTTGACGATCGCGACCGGATTCTCGATCTTGAACGTCTGCGGCGGGATGAGGTACTCGACCTGGTTCTGCGGGCTCGCGTCCGCGTTCGCCCGGTCGAGCATGATGGCCTCGTTCTCATAGCTGATCAGCACGTCGCCCTGCCCCTGCTCGAAGGCCGTGGTGGCCTCACGACCGGATTTCGGGACGACGCGCACATGGTCACGCACGAGTTCCGACACGTAGTCGAGGCCGGCCTGCGGATTGCGTCCGCCGTTGCTCAACGCCGCGTACGGGGCGAGCAGGTTCCACTTCGCCGAACCCGAGCTGCCCGGATTCGGGGTGACCACCTGAACGCCCGGCTTCAGCAGGTCGTTCCAGTCGTGGATGTTCTTCGGGTTGCCCTTGCGTACGACCAGTGCGACGACCGAACCGAATGGCGTGCTGTTGTTGGGCTCCTGCTTCTTCCAGTCCTTGTCGACCAGGCCGGCCTTCACCAGCCTGGTGATGTCGGGTTCGACCGAGAAGTTCACCACATCGGCCGGAACTCGCCGGGCCACCTTGCGGGACTGGTCACCGGAGGCACCGTAGGACGAGGAGAAGCCGATGTCGGCGCCTGCTGCGGTTGCCCGAAAGGCCGGGATGATGTGGTCGAAACCGGGTTTGGGCGTCGCATACGCCACGAGGTCGAGGTGACGGCTGCCGCTGGAGATGTCCACACCACCGGGTTCGTCGGTGGAACCACCGCCGCAACCGGAGAGCGCGGTCATCGCGAGGGCCAGCAGAAGCACCAGTACCGGCGTACTGCGTCGCGAGATGACGGCAGCGCTCACTGACACGTTCCTCCATGATTGGGCTGTGCGCGATCCGATCCCGAACGCCGATCGGGTCCGAGGGACAGCGGAGGTCTCCATCGACCACTGCCCCGGCGGACGACTCACGCTAGCAATCACATCGGGCCGGACTGACCCGCTCGGACGTCCCTCTTTACCCGGCCGCGCCGAGATGCTATCGCGTCAGGAGCCAGGCGAGCAGGATGAGAACGACCAGCGCCAGCAGCGCCCAGGTCACACGTGAACGGATCACCGGTTACAAACCCTTCCTGTCCTCATCGGCGAAGCGTCGCCGATCGATCACCGACATCACGCCGTCGACCAGCGCATTCAGCACAATCGCGACGAGGATGGCGCATGGCACCAGAACGACGAGGGTGACCAGCAGCTGTGGCACGAAGGCCAGGCCGGTCAGCCATTCCTCCACGCCATCCCACCAGGCGAGTAGGCCGCTCACAGTGATCTCCTCATCCATCGGCGGTCGTCGCCGGAATTTCGTTCAGCATGATTGGAAATCCCGGTTCGTACGATTCGGGCTCGTCGTCCGGGGCTGCCCGGACCGCGTGTCATGGTATCGCCACCACAGGTGATGGCCCGCCGGTCCCCTCGACCGTACGCCGTGGACGCGTACGGTCCACTTCCCAGCAGGTTCGGCGATCGGTTGCCGGTCCGGGGAACCCGTCCGGTCAGTCCGGGCGATCGAGCCGCCACGATTCGTAGGCGCGTGGGTCGTCGATGGGTTCCATGTGGATGGTGACCCGGAGATGGTCGAGCGCTCCATGTAATTCGGTCTCGACCCGTTCGGCGAGGTCGTGTCCACGGTCGATGGTCCACTCACCCGGCACCAGCATGTGCATCTGCAGGAATCGCTCATGGCCGGACTCTCTGGTCCGGATGTCGTGGAAGTCGATCCGCTGTGCCCGGAACACGTTGAGGACTGCGTCGATTTGCGCCAGGTCCTCATCTGGCAGCGCGGCGTCGAGGAGCCCTCCACCCGATCGCCACACGAGCCGGCCACCGACGACGAGGATGTTGATCGCGACGAGTATCGCGACGATCGAGTCCAGTGGCTGCCATCCGATCACGATCACCAGGAGCACTCCGACGACCACGCCGACGGTGGTCCACACGTCGGTCAGCAGATGCTTGCCGTCTGCCTCGAGGGTCATCGAGCGGTGCCTTCTACCTGCTCGGAGCAGGACCACGGCGACGGCGCCATTGATCACCGTCGCGACGACCGAGATCACGAGTCCCAGCCCCAGCGCCTCGAGTTCGGCCGGATGCAGCAGACGATCGACGGCGGCCACGATGATGGCGATCGCCGCGGCAACGATCAGTACGCCCTCGAACACTGCCGAAAAGTACTCGGCCTTGGCGTGACCGAAGTTGTGTTCGGCGTCGGCAGGTCGCGAAACCACCCGCAGCGCAAGGAATGCTGCGATGGCTGCGGCCAGGTTGACCAGTGATTCCAGTGCATCCGACAGCAGACCGACCGAGCCGCTGACCCGCCAGGCCACCAGCTTCAACACGATCACGACGATGGCGGTCGCGATACTCAGCAGCGCGTAGGGCGTCAGATCCTGACGCGTCTGGGCGGACCCGGAAGCCATGGGCTCATTCCATCACGATCGTCGGGGCCGTCGGCTTCCCGCTCAACGATTTGCTTCCCGCTCGACGAGATCATCGAGCGGGAAGCAAATGAGTGCGCGGGAATCACTGGGGATGCCTCTGCGCACCCTCACCCGACCAGGCCGCGCCGGCGCATCAACGGACCGATCTCCGGCCGGTGGCCGATCAACTCTTCGTGCGCTGCGAGCGGTTCCACACTGTCGCCGCGCGACAGCGTCGACTCGGCGAACCGTCTTCCGTTCTCCCGGCGCAGACCGCCCCCGGCCAGGAACCAGCGTTCGGTCTCCGCGTCGAGTACCTCCGACCAGATGTAGGAGTAGTAGCCGGCCGAATACCCGCCGCCGAAGATGTGATTGAAATAGGCGCTGCGATATCGCGGGGGGATCAGGTCGGTGCCGACACCGGATTCGCTCAGCGCCCGTGCCTCGAACTCCTCGACATCGTCGACCGCGTCGGCTTCCTCGACCGAGAGCCGGTGCCATGCCAGATCGAGAGCCGACGCCGCCAGGTATTCGATGGTGCCGTGGGCGGTGTCGGCGCCGGCGTTCGCACGGGCGGCATCGGCGAGCTCGTCGGGAATCGCCTCACCGGTCTCATGGTGACGCGCGTAGTTCGCGAGGACCTCGGGGTGCAATGCCCACATCTCGTTGACCTGCGAAGGGAATTCGACAAAGTCCCGGGGCACCGACGTCCCCGACTGCGACGGATAGTCGACTGCCGACAACAGGCCGTGCAACGCATGCCCGAACTCGTGGAACAACGTGGTGAGCTGGTCGATGCTCAGCAACGCCGGCTCACCATCGGCGGGCTTGGGCACGTTGAGGACATTCACGACGATGGGCCGGGTCGCCAGGACAGACGACTGGTCCACGATGTTGTTCATCCAGGCGCCACCACGCTTGGACGGTCGCGCGAAGTAGTCGCCGAGGAACAGCCCGATGCTGGTGTCGTCCTGGTCGAAGACCTCCCAGATACGGACGTCGGGGTGGTAGGCACGCAGGTCGGGGCGTTCGGTGAACCGCAGACCGTAGAGCCGGCCGGCCGCGAAGAACACTCCCCTGGTGATGACCGTGTCGAGTTCGCAGTAGTCGGCGAAGCCGTCGAGATCCACCGGAGCACTCGAACGACGCTGTTGTGCAAGCCAATACGTCGCATCCGCGGCGCCGACCTCGACCGAGGAATCCTGGCGACGCGCGAACTCGGTGAGCGCAGCCAGCTCTTTGTCACCGGCCACCATCGCCGAGGAGATGAGTTCGCCGAGCAGGTCATCGACCGCGGCCGGATCCGGTGCGGTCTGCTCGTCGATCACGTATTCGGCGTGATCGCGATATCCGAGCAGCTGTGCGCGCCGCGCCCGCAACCGCACGATCTCCAGAATGAGCTCGCGGGTGTCGAACTCGTTGCCGCGTGAGCAACGCGATACCGATGCGTCGAAGACCCGCCGGCGTGTGGCCGGATCGGAGAGCTCGGTGAGCACCGATTGGCTGGTCGGCAGTTCCAGACCGATCAGATACCCCAAGTCGTGCCCGGCCTGCTCAGCGGCGCGCCGCGCCGACGCGAGATAGCCGGTCCCGAGGCCGGCCAACACCGCGACATCGTCGGCGTAGACCGCCGACGCGTTGGTGTCGTCGAGAATCCGCTGCGAGAAGGTGGTCGTCAGATATGCCAGGCGCGCAGAGATCTCGCGCATCTCCTGCTGCCCGGGCGCGTCGAGCGCCGCCCCCGCGCGCACGGATTCGCGGTAGCGCGTTTCCAACAAGCGCCGCTGAGGTTCGCTCAGTCCGAGATCGGCGATACGCGCGTGGAGGTCCGAGATCCGGGCGAACAGCGCCGGATTCATGGCGACGGTGTTCCCATGATCGGTCAGCCGGGTGGAGAGTTCCTGGGAGATCGCGTTGCGTTCGGGGTTGGCGTCCGACCCGACGAGATTGAAGAAGATCCCCGACGCCCGCGCAAGATCGCGCCCCGACAACTCCAGCGCCTCAATGGTATCGGTGAATGTCGCCGGTTCGGGCAGCTCGGCGATCTCGGCCACCTCGTCGAGATGTGCGGCCATCGCCGCGGTGAAGGCGGGCAGGAAGTCGTCGTCGGAGATCGAGGCGAAGTCGGGCAGTCCGTGTGGAAGTTCACTATGCGCCAGAACCGGATTAACCTTCGGCCCGCTCGATGTCATCATTTTCCCTTCGGCTTGTCACCCTGCGAATCCGTCGACAGCGCCGCCACGAACGCCTCCTGTGGCACATCGACCCGCCCGATCGTCTTCATGCGCTTCTTGCCTTCTTTCTGCTTCTCCAGCAGTTTGCGCTTACGACTGATGTCACCGCCGTAGCATTTGGCGAGAACATCCTTACGGATCGCCCGGATATTCTCGCGCGCAATGATCTTCGCTCCGATGGCCGCCTGGATCGGTACCTCATACTGCTGACGAGGGATCAGTTCTTTCAGCTTGAGCGCCATCTTGTTGCCGTAGGTGTAGGCCGCGTCACGGTGCACGATGGCGCTGAACGCGTCGACGGCTTCGCCTTGCAACAGAATGTCGACCTTGACCAGGTCGGCCTCCTGTTCACCGGCCTCCTCATAGTCCAGACTGGCGTAACCACGGGTCCGGGACTTCAGCGAGTCGAAGAAGTCGAAGATGATCTCGGCCATCGGCATGGTGTAGCGCATCTCCACCCGCGTCTCCGACAGATAGTCCATGCCGCCGAGCTCACCACGCCGCGACTGGCACAATTCCATGATGGCGCCGATGAATTCGCTCGGAGCGATGATCGTCGTCTTGACGATCGGCTCGAAGATGTTGCGGGCCTTGCCCTCAGGCCAATCCGACGGATTGGTGACGATGTGTTCGGCACCGTCCTCCATGACCACCCGGTACACGACATTGGGCGCAGTGGAGATCAGGTCGAGATCGAATTCGCGCTCGAGTCGCTCCCTGGTGATCTCCATGTGCAGCAGCCCGAGAAACCCACAACGGAAACCGAACCCGAGCGCCACCGACGTCTCCGGGTCATAGGTCAGCGATGCATCGTTGAGCTGCAGTTTGTCAAGCGCATCACGCAGCACCGGATAATCCGATCCGTCGACCGGGTACAGCCCCGAATAGACCATCGGCCGCGGTTCGCGGTAGCCGGTCAGCGGCTCGGTTGCGCCGTTCCGGGCGGCGGTGACCGTGTCACCGACTTTGGATTGGCGCACATCCTTGACGCCGGTGATGAGATAACCCACCTCCCCGACACCGAGACCCTTCGACGGCTTCGGGTCCGGCGAGACGATGCCGACCTCGAGCAGCTCGTGGGTCGTACCGGTCGACATCATCGCGATCTTCTCTCGGGGAACGACCTTCCCGTCGACCACACGCACGTAGGTGACCACACCCCGATAGGTGTCGTAGACCGAATCGAAGATCATCGCCCGCGGCGGCGCGTCGGGATCGCCCTGCGGGGCCGGAACCTGCCGGATGACCTCGTCGAGTAGCGCGGGCACCCCCACGCCGGTCTTTCCCGACACCCGCAGGACGTCGTCGGGTTCGCAGCCGATGATGTGCGCGATCTCTGCGGCATATCGGTCGGGATCGGCCGCAGGCAGGTCGATCTTGTTGAGCACCGGAATGATGGTCAGATCGTTGTCCATCGCGAGATACAGGTTCGCCAGCGTCTGCGCCTCGATGCCCTGTGCGGCGTCGACCAGCAGCACGGCCCCTTCGCACGCCTCGAGCGCACGCGAGACCTCGTAGGTGAAGTCGACGTGCCCGGGGGTGTCGATGAGGTGCAGCACGAATTCCTCGACGGTGCCGTCCGCGCGCGTCACCGTCCAGGGCAGCCGCACGTTCTGCGCCTTGATGGTGATACCGCGCTCACGCTCGATGTCCATCCGGTCGAGGTACTGCGCGCGCATGTCCCGGTCCGCGACCACACCGGTGAGCTGCAGCATCCGGTCGGCCAGGGTCGACTTCCCGTGGTCGATGTGCGCGATGATGCAGAAGTTCCTGATCTGCGCGGGATCGGTGAAGGTGGTGTCGGCGAAGCTGGGAATCGGACTACTCCTCGGTCAGAACACGGTGCTGCTTCCCACCAGTTTCTCATGCGAGCCCGACCTGGCGCCGGGGCCACGGTCTGACCGGGCGCGATAGCGTGGGACCCGTGCCTGCGCCCACGACCGAACTCGTCGACGACGATGACGTCGTCGCCACCGTCCACCATCCTGCGCAGTCCGCGATTGCGACCGTAATCCTGGCCCACGGGGCCGGCGGAAACCGGGACAGCGCGATCCTGGTGGCTTATGCCGACGAACTGTGCGCGCGGAGCCTGACCGTCGCGCGGATCGACCTTCCCTACCGGCAACGACGCCCGAAGGGTCCGCCCAGTCCATCGACGGCCGCCGCCGATCGTGACGGGATCCGGGCGGCGTGCGCGGCATTGCGGGGGCATTCACGCGGCCCCCTGATCATCGGTGGCCACTCCTACGGGGGACGCCAGGCGTCCATGGTCGTCGCCGAGGATGGCGGCGCCGCGGCAGCCGGTCTGCTACTCAGCTCATATCCGCTGCATCCGCCGGGCAGACCGGACCGGTTGCGGACCGAACACCTGCCGTCGATCACCATCCCGACCCTTGTCGTCCACGGTGCGTCCGATCCGTTCGCGGCCACCGACGAGATCCGGGCGGCCCTCGAGTTGATCCCCGCACCGACACATCTGGTGGAGATCGACAAGACCGGCCACAGCCTCGACCCGACGAAGAAGCCGACCGCTACGCTCGCCGCCGATGCCCTCGAGGCGTTCCTGCTGCCGCGGATCATCACATGAGGCGCCGAATCAGCCGTGCCACCGCCGAGCTGGCGCGGGCGGTCAGCTACTCCCCCGACCTCGACGGCGCGGCCGATCCGGGCGAGATCGTCTGGACCTGGGTCGAATTCGAGGACGACCCGACCCAGGGGAAAGATCGCCCGGTCCTTGTGGTCGGCCGTGATCGAAACGAGGAGCAGACCGACGACGTCCTCGGACTCATGTTGTCCAGCAAGGAGTATCACCGCGACGACGCCAACTGGGAGTCGCTCGGTTCCGGCGCCTGGGATACGCAGCACCGGGAGAGCTTCGTACGTCTCGACCGGGTGCTCGTCGTCGACGCCGACGGCATCCGCCGCGAGGGCGCGATCCTGCCGCGCGAGCAATTCGACGCGGTCGCAAGCCGATTGCGCCACAGCTACGGCTGGCGATGATCACGCCAGCCGCGTGATCTCCACGACGACATCGAGATCGGTGGCCTGCCCGCCGGTGTAGATGCCCTTGAGCGGCGACACGTCGGAGTAGTCGCGTCCGACCCCCACCGACACGTGTTGCTCGGTGATCGACGTGAAGTTGGTCGGGTCGAATCCCCACCACCCACCGGTCCACGCCTCGATCCAGGCATGACTCTGGCCTTCGACCGTCTTGTCCACGGCCGCTTCGGGTTCGGGGTGCAGATAGCCCGACACGTAGCGGGAAGGTATGCCGAGGCCACGCAACATCAGCAGGGTGAGGTGCGCATAGTCCTGACAGACGCCCTTGCGCTCATTCCACGCGTCGACGGCGGTGGTATGGACCCCGGTGGTGCCCGGTACGTACTCCATCTCGTCGTAGACATACCGGCAGACCGCCTCGACTGCCTCCTCCGGGTCGAGGCCCTTGACCAGTCGTCGCGCGGCAGCGGTCAGCGATCGATTGCGCGGCACATACGTTGTGTTCGAGAGCGTCTCGTCGTACCGGTCCTCGACGTCTGTGTTCCGGATGCCTTCCCAGTCACGTCTGCGTTGGGCCCCGGGACGGTCGCCGGCTTCGGTCTCCACGACCGACATGCCCGACACCTCCAGTTCCTCGTGTGGCGCATGGAGATCGAAGGCGGTGACCGCCGACCCCCAGTAGTCGGTGTAGCGATAGGAACGGGTCGCCGGGACGGTTTCCACCCGGTTCACGATGACGTTCTGCCTGCCATCGCTACGCGGCGTCAGGCGGGCTTCGTTGTAGGACGAGGTGACCGGATTCTTGTAGGCGAATCCCGTCGAATGCACGACCCGCAGTCGCCAGCTCACAATTCACTCTCCTCGATGACATGTTCTTCACCGTCGCTGACCCGGGCATCCGCCCACGACACGTATGGGGAGACATGGAAGTACTGGGCGGTGACCGCCTCGTTGACCGCGCGACAGGTGTCCTGCAGATCCAGCAACCGCTCCTGCAGACCATCCAGCAGATCCCCTGGCTCCAGGAACTCCAGCGAACTGCGTGCGCGACCGAGCAACAACAACGCCTCGGCCTGCGCGCCCGTACGGCTGGGCCCCTTCTCGAGATCGGCCAGGTGATGTTCGGCGACGCGGAGCGCATGGAACACCGATCGCGGAAACAGCCGGTCGAGCAACATGAATTCGACGATGTTCTCGGCGTTGATCACGCCCCGGTAGGTACGCAGAAAGGTGTCGTGGGCGCCGGCGGAGACCAGCACGTTGACCCAGGCGGGTGACCCGGCACGATCACCGGCGCGCGCGAGCAACATCCGGATCGTCATGTCCACGCGCTCGACCGAACGTCCCAGCAGGAGGTATCGGTAGCCGTCGTCGTGGCTCAGGGTGGCGTCGGCGAGGCCGGCGAACATGGCGGCCCGGTTCTTCACATACGACAGGAATTCGTGCGGGCCCAGGCGTCGCGACCGTCGCTCGGCGTCGGCGAGTCCGTTGTAGGTGGTGTTGAGACATTCCCACATCTCACTCGACGTGACTTCCCGGGCGCCCCGGGCATTCTGCCGTGCCGAGCGAATGAGGTCGACGATCGATCCCGTCGAACCCTTGGCGTAGGCCACCCGCTCGGTGAGCGCCCATACATCGAGTTCTGCGCCATTTGCCGGCGGGTCGAGACCCAGCACCTGGATCACCTGACGCACCGAACTGTCGACGTCGGCAGTGGCGTCCTCGAGCAGCTGGTGTATCGCCACGTCGAGTAGCCGTGCCATGTCGTCGGCACGCTCGACGTAGCGCCCGATCCAATAGAGCGACTCGGCGTTTCGGGCGAGCATCATCGGCCATCACCGCCTGGTGCGACCGGCACCGACTGCGTCTGCGTCATCGAACCCGTCGTCTGACTCTGGATGCCGTGGGATTGCATGCCCTGGGTCTGGATGCCGTGGGATTGCATGCCGTTGGTCTGAATGTCCTTGCTCTGCTGCTGTTGTTGTTGTTGGGTCTGGGCGACCAGCGGGTCAGGAGCACTCTCGGCAGGCCGCGCCGCCGCGACACTGCTCTTGGTGACCACCTTGGCGCCCGCGAGTTCACGTTCGCCCTCGGAGGAGCGCGTGGCCAGCACCCACGTGTCCTTGGACCCTCCGCCCTGACTCGAATTGACCACGAGCGACCCCTCCGGCAACGCCACCCGGGTGAGTCCTCCGGGCAGCACCCACACCGACTCGCCGTCGTTGACCGCGAACGGACGTAGGTCGACGTGGCGGGGACTGAGGTTGTCGCCGGCCTTGGTCGGCACCGTGGACAGCTGCACGACCGGCTGCGCAATCCAGCCGCGCGGGTCGGCGCGCACCTTACGGGCGAGTGTGTCGAGTTCGGCACCGGTGGCGTCGGGCCCGAAGACGATGCCGTAACCGCCCGATCCCTCAACGGGTTTCACGACGAGCTCGTCGATTCTGTCGAGTACCTCCTCGCATTCCTCGGGCAACCAGCACCGCAAGGTGTCGACGTTCGACAGGATCGGCTTCTCACCGAGGTAGTAGTCGATGATCTCCGGCACATAGGTGTAGATCAGCTTGTCGTCGCCGACGCCGTTGCCCACCGCCGACGAGATGACCACATTGCCTGCGCGCGCGGCGTTCAGCAGTCCGGCAACGCCGAGCATCGAGTCCGGACGGAACTGCATCGGATCGAGATATTCGTCATCGACGCGCCGATAGATGACATCGACACGCTGTTCGCCCTCGGTCGTCCGCATGTAGACGACGTTGTCGCGGCAGAACAGATCTCGGCCCTCGACGAGTTCCACTCCCATCAATCGGGCAAGCAGCGAATGCTCGTAGTACGCCGAATTCGCCACCCCCGGGGTGAGGACGACGATGTTCGGGTCGGCCTCGTTGAAGGCGGCCGAAGCGCGCAACGCCCGCAGCAGGTGGCTGGGATAGTCGGCCACGGCACGCACCTTGTGGGAGGAGAAGAGGTCGGGGAACACGCGAGCCATCGTGCGCCGGTTCTCCATCACATATGACACGCCGGATGGAGATCGCAGATTGTCCTCGAGGACCCGGAAATCTCCGTTCGCGTCGCGGATCAGGTCGATACCCGCGACATGTATGCGGACGCCGTTGGGCGGCCTGATGTTTGCCGCCTGCCGATGGAAGTGTTCACACGAATGAACCAGCCGTTTGGGCAACACGCCGTCACGCAGGATTTCCTGCTCGCCATAGACGTCGTCGAGGAAGAGCTCCAGCGCCTGCACGCGCTGGGTGATCCCGGCTTCGAGTTTGGACCACTCGCCGGCTGAAATCACCCGTGGCACAACGTCGAGCGGGAACGGACGCTCCATACCCGAGAGCGAGAATGTGATGCCCTGATCGATGAACGCACGTCCGAGAGCGTCGATACGTCCCTCGATGTCGGCACGTTCGGATTCGGCCATCACCTTGAAGATTCCGCGATAGGCCGGCCGCACGTCACCGTTGCCGTCGAACATCTCGTCGTAGGCCACGCCAAATGATCTAGCCGCCTCGTAGTCGGCGAAAATCCCTGTCTGCGTCGGCTTTACGACAACCTTCGCCGATTTCGCCTTCCCCTGCCGGGCATTCGGTGCCGATTTGGGCTCGACCTTGGCGGCCGGTGTACGCCCCGGGGCGGTCTTCGCGGTGGACGTCTTACGCACCTTCTTCGCGGGCGTATCCGTCTGTGCAGGACTCATAACCTGACATGGTGCCTCAGATCGACCGATTCGGCATGGTGGTCGCGCGACGCGCGGTTCACCCATCACCTCTCGATGATCGCGCGCACCCGGTCAGGCTCCGGCTCTCGAGGAACTGCCGATGGAGCGACGCGCGGCCAGTATGCGCCGTCGGGCGCGGCGCACCAGATTCATCGCCCGCGTCTGCGGCGCGGGCCCGATGCTGGGCATCGGCTCGCCCAGGATCATCTCGGCGAGTACGTCGAGTGCCGCGTCGAGGACGTCCTCGGCCGGGGTGACCGCCGCCGAGTCCCCGGCTACCCGGGACACGCGCAGGTCATCGAGCGAACCGACCACCGGGTATCCCGCTGCCTCGATTCCGCCGATCATCACGTCGGCCCGATCGGCCACCCAGGCACGCTGGTCGGCTGACAGGCCGCGCGCCGCACCGCTGGAACGGCCGGCCATGATCTCGGCAACCACGCGTTCCTTCACCACACGTTCGTAACGCGGCCAGTCCACGACGTCGGGCTGGAGGCGCCCGTTGAGCCGCCGTAGCAATTCCGTCTGTGCGCTCGACAGCGACGAGTTGAGATTCGGCACCGGAACGGTGAGCGGGGCCGGATCGACGCGAAGGACCGAGAGGAACCGCTCCCACAGTCCGTCACCGGCGGCAGGAGTCCGCGGCACTGTCACGACGTGAATGCGCTCGGGGCCCACCACTGCCGCCCAGCGGGCCAGGATCTGTACATAATCCTGGAACTCCCAGAACGGCTCGGTATCGGTCAAGTGCTCCGACGAGGTAGTGGCCTCGGCCTGCTCCCGCACCGAGATGAAGAACTCGTCGAAGGACGCACAGCGCTGATTCTTGACGTTCTCTTGCCACACCGAAGGCAGTTGACGCGCGAGATCGCGCACGGTCGCGATCACCTGCACCTCATCGGCAAACGACAGATCGTCGACGAGCCGACCGACCGACTCCGTGGTCGCGGTGGCGAGGAGTTCGTGGGAGATCAGCGACGTCTGCGGCCACGGCCGCATCTGCGCGACCATCGCCGGCCAGGCATCGGCGAAGGCGGGATCCACCCAGTCCAGGTATCGCTCGGGCTGCAGATGTACCGCGGCGTGGAAGTGATCAGAGATCACATTTCCCGGATACAGCAGGCCCGATTCGCCTAGCGCGAGGTCGCGGTTGTGCCACAGTCGATCCTGCAAATGGGTGGTACCGGTCTTGGGTAAGCCGATGTGAACGTAGACGACGGACATGGTTTCTTCACCGTATCCCCGCCGCCTGCCGTATCCCGCCGCCTGCCGGATTCCCGGGGCTCCGGCCACGGCGCACGACGACGGCAATTTTGGGGCCGACCTCACCGACTGGTAAACTCGATCGCTGTCGCAGCGTCACGAGCGCCCGTTCGCGGATTTGCGTCTGACCTGCCGAAACAAGCACGAACCAAACAAACGAGGTACACACGCGTGGCAAATATCAAGTCCCAGATCAAGCGCAACCGCACCAATGAGGTCCGGCGTCAGCGCAACCAGTCGGTCAAGTCTTCCCTGCGCACCGCGATCCGCGGTTTTCGTGAGGCCGTGGACGCCGGCGACAAAGACAAGGCAGGCGATCTCCTCGTGAGCACCAGCCGCAAGCTGGACAAGGCTGCGAGCAAGGGCGTCATCCACGCCAACCAGGCGGCCAACAAGAAGTCGGCGATGGCGGTCGCCGTCAACAAACTCTGATCCTCGTCTGAAGCGACGGTCGCATCTTGAGCGGCCGAGAATTCTTCTCCTCACCCCGGTGACTCCCACGCGGTCGCCGGGGTGAAGTTCGTGCACCGGCGTGGTCCGGCGGGCGCCGATCGTGTCCGTCAGCCGGCCCGCCGCCGGCCGGCCGGGCGGAGCGATGCGATTCGGGCAACCGCATCGGTCAGTGCGAAGTCGGCGTCGGCGGCCTGTCCTTTCACATCACCGTTGAGCGCGGCCGCCACGACCACCGCCGCCGCGATCGATTCCGAATCCCACGCCCGGCCCTGCGCCTGGGCATTCTTCACCCGCCGGGGCGACATGCCCAATTCGGCCGCCGCCGACGCATCGACATTTCCCAGCGCGCGGACCCGCGCGATCGCGTGCACGGCTTCGGCCAGCGCGTCGGCCAGCAGCACCCGTGGAACTCCGTGATGGAGGGCCCACGCCAGCGACTCCAGGGCGCCGGCGCGATCGCCCGCGACCGCCTTGTCGGCGACCTCGAACCCGCTGACCTCCGGGCGGCCCTGGTAATACAGCCGGACCGAATCCTCGTCGACCCTGCCGCCGGTGTCGGCGACGAGCTGGCTACACGCGGCCGCGAGTTCTCGTAAACTCGCACCCACCGACTCGACGATCACCTCGACGACATCGTTGGGGACCCGCACGTCCAGGGTTCGAAACTCGTTGCGCACGAAGGTCATACGTTCCGACGGCCAGCGTGGGGCGACACATTCGTGCACGGTTGCCCCGGCCTTGCGAAGATCGGCGGCCAGCGCCTTGGCGCGGCCGCCACCGCTATGGATCACCAGGAGGGTGATGCCGTCGGGCAGTGCCCTCGCCGTCTCGGAGATGAGGGCGGCCGGCTGCTTTCCCGCGTCGGCGGCCGACTCGACGACCACCATCCGCTCGTCGGCGAACAAGGACGGACTGAGCAATTCGGCCAGTTCCGGACCGGTCACGTCACCGGCGCGCACCCTGGTGACCGGGACGTCGCCGCCGCTCGCGGCACGACGCTCGGAAACGACCGCGTCGACGACTCGGCCGGTGAGGAAGTCGTCGTCCCCGACGAGCAGATGCAGGCGTTCGGTCACGGCGCCCATCGTGCCAGACCGCGCCGACACCGGGCCAGTGCCCGCCGCAGCCCGTCGCCGTCGATCCGACGCGCACCGGCCACCGCCGCGACGACCGTGGCCGACAACCCGGCGGCCACCGCCAGCCCGGACCAGCCATCGGGTATCTCGATCACTGCCCACTGCGCCGACCCGAGGCGCTCGGCGCAACTGATCATCCACCACATCTCCGGTGCCATGGCCCGGATCAGCAACTCCGAGGCCATCATTCCGATGCCCTGAGCACCCCCGATCCCGCCGATCAGGGCAGCCGCGGTCCCGACGATGCCGATCACCGCGACCACCGGAGCCACCGCCACATTGGCCACGACCGATACCAGACTGAGGGTGCCGGACAGATACGCGATCATCGGCGCGGTGGTCACCTGTGCCGCGACCGCCATCGCCACCAGCTCGGCCACCCCGCCCGGGACCCGCGCCGCGCGCAGCATGTCACGGACTCCCGGTGCCACCACGACCAGACCGGCGGTCGCCACGACCGAGAGGACGAATCCCGGCGCGCGCGCCAGTTCCGGCCACCACACCAAGCCGCCGATCACCGCCCCGCCGAGCGCCGGTAGTGCCTGCACACGTCGTGACGAGAGCACCGCGAGCAGTCCGACGGCACCCATCATGGCTGCCCGCAACACGCTCGGCGACGGGCGCACCAACACGACGAAGCCGATGATGGACAGTGCCCCGGCGATCACGACCACCTTCGGCGGGGCACCGCCGAGCCGCAAGGCGAAGATGACCGCGCCGCACACCAACGCGAAGTTCGCACCGGAGACTGCGGTGAGGTGCAGCAGTCCCGCGTCCCGGAAGTCTTCCCGCACATCCGGATCGAGGGCGCTCTCGTCGCCGAGAACCAAACCGGGGAACAGTCCGGAGGCCTTGGGTGACAATGCCCGCGACGAGCTGCGCTGCAACCGGTCGCGCAGGTGCGCGGCGAGTCGTTGCATCGGGGGTGGCCGGCCCAGCCGTTCGGGTGTGCCCGACGCACGCAACCGGGCGACCACCAGCTCGCCCGGCCGCGCGGACCCCACGGTCACCACCGCGCGAACCCGCTGCCCCGGCGACAGGTTCGCCCACGACTGCGCGTTCCCGATGAGTTCGGCCGAGGCTGCCGGCACCGATCGCCGCGCGACGGCGTGGATCTCGACGCGGGCGCGAACCGTCCCCGCGGACACCGGGCCGAACGGGACCGGGTCTTCTTGTAGGGACAGCCACATCGTCACCTTGCCGTGCATCTCGTGAACCGGGTGCCGGTCACGGGTCTCCAGCCGCATCGCCATCGCCGTGGCGCAGCCGGCCGCGAGCAGCGCACATATCAGTGCCGGACCCGTGAACCCCCACCGCAGCCGGCCGGCACACCACATCGCGGCGACGGCGAGGCCCAAGAGCGCTGCGCCCACCGCGATCATCACCGCTGTGCGGACCGTCGCGCCCAGGCAGACGCCGGTGACGATCCATACCGCAACCGACGGCAACAGCAACCGCAGATCCTGGTCTCGCATTCACACCGTCACCAGGCTGCGTAACTTGGCCAGTCGCGACGGACCGATCCCGTCCACCTCCGCCAGTTGGTCGACGGAACTGAATGAACCGTTGCGCGTGCGCCATTCGATGATCGACTTGGCGGTGACCGGGCCGACGCCCGGCAATGCGTCCAACTCGCTTTCCGACGCGGTGTTCAGATTCACCAGAGTTCCGGCAGCGCCTGCCGACCCCGAGGTGCCTCGCGCCGGCGGGGTTTGTGTTCCGGCCGCAGACGGATGCGGGCCCGCGCCCGTCGGAGGCGGGCCCGCTGCGGGGGCACCGGCGGCCGCAACCACCGCGCTTCGCAGCGTGAGTTGCCCCTGTCCGTCGGTGTAGCCGACCAGGATCTGGTCGCCATCGCGGAGCACCTGTGCCAGATTCAGCGATACCGTGTCGGCGCCGTCGCGGGTACCACCGGCTGCCGCCAGCGCATCGGCGACCCGGGAATTCGCGTTCAGCCGTACCAATCCCGGTCTATGGACGAGGCCGACCACGCTGACGACGACCTCGGCGGCGGGTGTGGCGGGCGGTGTGCCCGGCCCCGAACCGCCTGCCGGCGTCGCCCCCGACGTCGCCGGCGCGGCACCGGGCGTCGGGAAGTCCACCGCGGGCGCCTCGTCGGACCCGCGGAACAGGCCATAACCTGCGATCACACAGGCCACGACACCGACGAGAATGATCGCGATCGCCGCCGGTGGCGCAACCGCGAACCGTCGTCGTGGTGGGTCGTCGGGCTCATCGAGGTCATCGGAGTCGTGGGGCTCGCCGAACGCACCGCGCTCGCCTTCTCCGAAAACAGTACGGCGACTGCCGGTTCGGTGATCGGGCTCGGGTGGGTCCAGCCAGGCCGGCAACGCGACCGCTCCCCACCGGTCGTCGACGGGGGCCTGTTGCGCCACGGGCTCGGCCTGTTGCGCCACGGGCTCGGCCTGCGGCGCCTCGGGCTCGGCACCGACATCGTCGTCGGCGGCAGGCACGGGGACGGCCGCCGCCGTCGGTGGACGGTCGAGCCCGGTGAGTCGGTCGAGGGCCGACCGACGCCGCGTCCCGGCGGGACCGACCTCACCGGCCCGGCGCGGTGTCCGTGCGGTGTCACTCATGCGGCGAGCCTAGGAGGCGCGGACCACGTCTGGGAGCGTCCGTCTACCCGGCGGACGAGTGCTGTGGAACGACGCGGTTCTGTGGAGAGCCGTTACGCCCGGCCGGCCCGCGTCAACCGATGTCGTCGGCACCCACGATCGGATCCAGATGCGTCGTCACGGTCACCCCGAGCGCCCCGGGACCGACGTGGGTACCCAGGATGGGGCCGAGATCAACGGTGAGCTCAGAGGTCACCAGGCGCAGGCGGGTGCGGACCTGCTCGGCCAGATCGTTTGCGGCATCGGGGTTTTGGCAATGCTGAATACCAAGGGTGACCACGCGTCCGTCGGCGAAGTCGACAGCTGTGTCCACCATCTTCGCCACCGCCCGCGAAAAGGTACGTTGACGCTCACGCAGCGTCAGCATGCCGTCGTCGAGCGCCAGAATCGGTTTGATCGACAATGCGGAGCCGAACAGTTTTCCCGCCGCGCTGATCCGTCCGCTGTTGCGCAGGTTGTCGAGGCTGTGCACGCAGATCAGGGACTCGATGGTGGACGACTGCCGGATCGCAGACTCATAGACGCGATCCCGGTCGGCACCTGCGCCGGCCGCCTGAGCGGCCGCGATGGCGACGAAACCGAGACTCAAACCCACCGCACGGGAATCGACCACCCGAACCTGGCCGGGAAAGTTCTCCGCGGCCAGCCGCGCCGCGCCCCACGTTCCCGACAGGCGCCGCGACATCATGACCGCGACCACGCCGTCGCCCGCGCCGGCCTCGACTGCGACACCGAACGCCTCGGTGAGCTCGTGCGGATTCGCGCCCGACGTGGTCACTCCCGGCTTGGTGATCAGGTCGCCGGGGATGTCGTCGACCCCATCGCGATAGTCGACGCCGTCGAGCGCCACGTGCAACGGCACCACCATGATCTGGTAATGATCGGCGATCGCCCGTGGGAGACGAGCCGAGGAATCTGTGACGACAACGACAGGCACGCGTCTACGTTAGCCGTTGCATTCGGGCGGCCCACGCCGGTGCGTGTCACCGCGACATGTGCCGGCGTCACGGGCACCGGTCATCCGACCGATACACCCATGCCACCGATCAGGGACGCAGGACCGGTTCGACCACGTCGGTGACGGCGTCGGCGATCTGCGCGTGACACTCGAATCCCCAGTGGATGCCGTCGGGGTTCATCTCGACGTCCGGGTCGGCGAAGAGATCGCGGGTGATCGGATAGAAATCGACTGTGGGCAGCCCCGCACCGGTGGCCCACCGCAGCATCGCCGCGGTGGTCGGCACCCGGCCGGTGTGCACGCTCCCGTAGTACGGGCTGCGGTGCGTCGGGGGCAGACACACCACGATCGGCAGCTCCGGCCGTAGCGAACTCAGCGCGCCGCGGATCCTTTCGAGATGTTCGATGGTGACCTTGGGCGGCAGCGCCATCGGCCAGCCGATCCGTGCCGCCCGCGGCTGCACCCATTGGTAACCGGTGCGGACGCTCTGGCGCAGCCGCGGCGGCCGCAGATAACGGATCTGCTCACGCAGCGCGGTCGGCAACGGTGACGGCAGACTGTCCATCCCGCCGATCGCGATCACCACAGCCCGGGCCGCGGGAACCGCCGCCCAGATGTTCGGGTCCTGGGTCAGCGCCCACCACACGTCTCGGCTGGTCCAACCGATCCGCCCGAACAGACACGTCGACAGGCCGACCCGATCGCCGACGAGATTCGGCCAGATCCGCCGATCGTCGGCGGGCAGCCCGCCGCCCGGACCGTAGTAGGCCAGCGAATCCGACAGCACCAGCACAGAACCGTCCGCCGAGTGCGCCGGATGGCGGCGATCGATCACTGGATCGCCGCGTCGTCTGCCTCCGCCGAGGCGTTCCAGACGTCGAGCCGCCACCGGGGGGCCTGGCCGGGGAGTGCGTGACCGGACAATTGCACCCAACTGGTGTTGGCCAGTCCGCCCAGCACCGGCCAGCGCTGCACCGGCAGATCCAGCAGGGCCGCCGTCAGCGCGGCGATGACGCCGCCGTGGGCGACCAAGACCACCGGCGACTCCCCACTCCCCCAATCACCAAGCGCCTCAACGAGTTCGTCAACCACTGGCACAGCGCGGGCGGCGACGTCTGTGCGGCTCTCGCCCCCGGGCGGTGCCCAGGTGGCATCATCGCGCCACCTCGCCCGCGCTCCTGGCATCGCATCGTCGACCTCGAGGTGTGTCATGCCCTGCCAACTGCCCAGATGCGTCTCGCGCAGGCGCACTTCGGTGTCGACGGAAAGCCCGGTGGCCCGTGCCAGCGCCTCGGCGGTATCACGGGCGCGTCGCAGATCCGAGGACCGGATCAGTATCGGACGCTTCTCCGCCAGTGCTCCGGCAGCCGACTTCGCCTGCTGCACACCGAGTTCGGATAGCTCAGTGTCCAGCTGCCCCTGCATCCGGCTGGCCGCATTGTATTCGGTTTGTCCGTGGCGCAACAAGATCAGTCGACGTACCACCGGCGTCAGACGCTCGACCGAGGTGTCACCGCCGTCGGGATCGCCACTCACTTCACGTCCCCGGCGGACGTGTCCCCGGCCGGCGCATCATCGACCGGACCACTCGTGACGTCCACGGTCGGACAGTCCTTCCACAGACTCTCCAGTGCATAGAAGGCGCGCTCGTCGGCATGCTGGATGTGGATGACGATGTCGATGTAATCCAGGAGCGCCCAACGACCTTCGCGGGTTCCCTCGCGGCGGGCCGGCTTGTATCCGGCCGCACGCATCTTCTCCTCGACCTCGTCGGTGATCGCGTTGACCTGCCGCTCGTTGTCGGCAGAGGCGATGACGAACAGATCGGTGATGACCAACTGTTCGGAGACATCGATGACGGTCACGTCGTGGCCGAGTTTGTCCTCGGCGGCCAGCGCGGCCACCTGCGCCATCGTCCGTGCCTCGGCTGATGCAGTCACACAAGTCCTTTCCTGCGTTGAGTCGGCGACCCCGCGGGGCCGCCGGTTCTCTCCGGTTCTGACGTCGGTATCGCGCCGCGCGTGATCATGGCGCCGACACGCGTGGGGAATTGTTCCGTAACGGCCGGTAGAGCCGGCGTTTGGCGATGTACTGCACCACCCCGTCGGGTACGAGATACCACACCGGCCGCCCGTGCGCGGCGCGCTCCCGGCACTCGGTAGAGGAGATGGCCAGTGCGGGGATCTCCAGCATCCGCAACGTATCCGGCGGCAGATCCTGCAGATGCTGGGCCAGATGGCGGACGTTCAGCTCGTAGCCGGGCCGGCTGACGCCGACAAAGTTGGCGAGCTCGAACAGCTCCTCCCAGTTCTGCCACGACAGGATCGACTCCAGCGCATCGGCGCCGGTGATGAAGAACAGCTCGGCGTCGGGCAGGGTCGCGCGCAGGTCGCGGAGCGTATCGACGGTGTAGGTATAGCCCGCCCGGTCGATGTCGACCCGGCTCACCGAGAACTGCGGGTTGGAGGCGGTCGCGATCACGGTCATCAGGTAGCGATCCTCGGCCGGCGACACCTGCTTGCTGTGTTCCTCGTCGAGGCCGCGCTGCCTGTCCGCACCACCGCGGGGCAAGCCCACCGGTTGCGCACCCGCCCGCTCGGTGCCGTCGAGAAGCTTCTGCCATGGCCGGCCCGTCGGCACGAAGATCACCTCATGTAGCGAGAAGCGGTGGGCGACTTCGCTGGCCGCGACGAGGTGACCGTTGTGGATCGGGTCGAATGTGCCGCCCATCACGCCGATTCGGCGGCGCGCCTGCGGGCGGTCGATGGACATGGAGGGTGAGTCTACGCGGTGTCACCGGCCGAGCGGGTGACGGCGCCGCCGATACCGCAGGCGGCGGCGGCCGCTCACACCGGAAGCAGGTCGCCGATGACGGTTGCCAGCTGCCGGGCGTTACGGCATTCGAACATGTCGATGACCTCCGCATACTCGTCGGCCACCGAATCACCGGTGCCCCACTCGGCGCCCGGCTCGGGATTGAGCCAATAGGCGTGGCGCGCCCGCTCGACGAGTTGCGCGAGGAGCTCGGTACGGGCAAACCCGAAGTTGGTGCGGGCGTCCCCGAGGATCAGCAGAGCCCCGCGATGGGTCAGCGTCTCGGCGTACTCGCCGACGAATCCGCGCAGCATGTTCCCATAGTCGGAGTGCCCATCACGGATGATCAGCCGCGCCGTCTCGATCATCTGTGACATCGCGGCGCGGGTGTCTCCGCCGAATCCGGCGTCGGCATCGTTACGTGGATCGAACAGATCGGTCACCTCGTCGACGCTGTCGATGAATGCGAAGACGCGGACCTTCGAGAACTGTTGGCGCAGCGCATATACGAGGTTGAGGGTAAACGCCGAGAAGCCGGCGACCGAGCCGGAGACGTCGCAGATGACGATGAGCTCGGGGCGTCCGGGCCGGGGTTTCCGGTGGCGCAGTTCGATGGGGACACCGCCGGTCGACATCGACGCACGCAACGTGGCGCGTACGTCGGCCGGCCCACGGCGCGCACGGCGCCGACGGGTCTCGAGCCGCGAGGCCAGCAGCCGCGCCAGCGGGTCGACGGTTCGGCGCAACTCTGCCTGCTCTCTGGCCCCGGCGGTGAGGAAGGCGATGTTCTCGGGCAGCTTGGGCACCGCGTACTCGCCGACGCGTTCACGCCCGTTGCGGGCCGACATCCGGCGCTGGGTCTCGCGTTCGATCGCGGCGCGCACCACCGCGGCCCGGTCGCGGGCGGCACGCCGGAACATGGGTTCGGTCCCCACGTCGAGTTCCGCGGGTCGTCCACCGGCCATCGCGGCCGCGATCCGGGCGATCAGTGTCTGCGGCTCGATCGACGAGAGCGCCTGGTAGGCCGAATATGCATCGCCCCGCGCGGACTCGTACCGGCCGAGCACCTCCACGATTTCGGCGACCATCGCGTCGAGACGACCGTCGGACTCGGCGTCGGGGTCGGCGAGCACGCGCGCCAGTTCGTCGCGGGTCGCGGCGATGTCGACCGCACCGTCCTCGGTGCGCGGCAGTTCCTCGGCGGTCGACCGTGCGCCCGGGGCGGCCGGAAACCACAGGTCGAAGAGCCGGTCGAACGCCGTGCGGTGCAGATGGTCGTCGAGCAGTGTCGCCGCCAGGCCTTCTCGCAGACTGCGGCGGTCCAGCAGGTCGAGCACCTCGACCGCGCGGGCTGCGTCGATCAGATTCGACGGCCCCACCACGACGCCGCGGCGCCGCAGTTCGTCGACGAAGTCGGTGAGGTGCGCGACGAACGGCGCGGTGTCCGGCCCGGCCGTCATCAGCCGAGCTTGAGTTCTTTGATCGCGGTGTTCAGATCCGGCCGGTGTTTGAGCACCACTCCCAGGGTGCGGACGATCAGTCCGTTGTCGAGACCGCGGCCCGACCGCGCTCGGTGGTCGGGATCCTGACCGGCGCCGAGCGCCAGCAGCGTGTTCGCCCAGTCGATCGTCTCGGCCACCGACGGCTTCTTGCGGATGTCCAGACCACGCAGCACCCCGACGACCCGTATCAGCTCGGCCGCCAGCGAATCCGAGAGTGCGGGTACCCGTGACGCCAGGATCTCCTTCTCCCGCTTGGCATCCGGAAAGTCGATGTACAGGTATAGGCAGCGCCGTTTGAGCGCTTCGGACAGTTCCCGGGTGGCGTTGGAGGTCAGCAACACGATCGGGCGCCGCGCGGCGACGACAGTTCCCATCTCGGGGATGGTGACCGCGAAATCGCTGAGGACCTCCAGCAGCAGCCCCTCCATGTCCACATCGGCTTTATCGATCTCGTCGATCAGCAGCACCGTGGCGCCCGGCCGCGAGATGGCCGTCAGCAACGGCCGCGGCAGCAGGAATTCCTCGGAGAAGATGTCGGTCTTGGCCTCGGCCCAGTCGCGGGTGCCGGTCGACTGGATGTGCAGGATCTGTTTGGCATGGTTCCACTCGTAGAGGGCACGCGCCTCGTCGATGCCCTCATAGCACTGCAGCCGCACCAATTCGGCGTCGGTGGCCCCGGCGATCGCCTTGGCCAACTCGGTCTTGCCGACCCCCGCGGGGCCCTCGACCAGCAGCGGTTTGCCGAGGCGATCGGCGAGAAAGGTGGCGGTGGCGGTGGCGTCGTCGGCGAGGTATCCGGTGCCGCGCAGCCGGGTGGCCACGTCGGGCACATCACGGAACGACGGTTGCACGGTGGCCTCGGGGTGGGCACTGCCCGAAGTGTGGGCTCGCGCCGGTGTCTGCGGTGTCATGGGTTCACCTGTGTCTTGTCTATCGGGTTTCACGCCGGCCGGATATGGCCGTCGCCCCAGACGATCCATTTGGTGGACGTCAATTCGGGCAGACCCATCGGACCGCGGGCATGCAGTTTCTGCGTCGAGATGCCGATCTCCGCGCCGAAACCGAACTGCTCCCCATCGGTGAACGCGGTGGAGGCGTTGACGATCACCGCCGCGGCGTCGACGCGGTCGGTGAATTCCTGCGCCGCGGACAGATCGGTGGTGATGATGGCCTCGGTGTGTCCGGTGCCGTAGGTGTCGATGTGCGCGACCGCGGCATCGAGACCGTCGACGATCTTCATGGCGATGTCCATCGACAGATATTCATCGGCCCAATCGGTTTCGGTCGCCGGCTCCATGCCGTCCTCGTCGCCGTGGATGACCACCCCCTGCGCCTGCAGCGCCTGACTGATCTTCGGGACGGCCTCTGCGGCGATGGCCTTGTCGATGAGCACCGTCTCGGCGGTATTGCACACACTGGGGCGACGCGTTTTGGCGTTGAGGACGATTCGGGTGGCGATATCGATGTCGGCGAGGGCGTGCACGTAGACGTGGCAGTTGCCGGTGCCGGTCTCGATGGTCGGCACGGTGGCGTTGGCGACCACCGCATTGATCAACCCGGCACCGCCGCGCGGGATCACCACGTCCACCAGGCCGCGCGCCCGGATCAGCGCGGTCACGCTGGCCCGGTCGTCGCTGGGCAGCAACGCAACGGCATCAGCGGTCACTCCCTTGCTGCTCAAGGTGTCTCGCAGAATTCGCACGAGTTCGGTATTGGACGAGGCGGCCGAGGAGGACCCGCGCAGCAACACCGCATTCCCGGACTTGAAGGCGATCCCGAAGGCATCGACGGTGACGTTGGGGCGCGCCTCGTAGACGATGCCGACCACCCCGAGCGGTACCCGCTCCTGCCGCAGCCGCAACCCGTTCGGCAGGGTCTTGCCCGCAATGACCTCGCCGATCGGATCGGCCAGCAGCGCGACCTGCCGCAAGCCGGTGGCGATCGCGGCGACGCGCTGCGGGGTCAGTCGCAGACGGTCGAGCAGGCTCGCCTCGGTTCCGGCGGCCTCGGCGCGCGCGATGTCCTCGGCGTTGGCCGCCACGACGGCTTCCGTCGCGGCCTCGATCGCGTCGGCGGCGGCGAGCAAGACATCGTTCTTGGCGGCGGTGGTCACTCGGCCGAGCGCGCGTGATGCGACCTTGGCGGCCTTGGCCAGGTCGGTGACGATCTGCTCGACGCCGGTGTCGGCGGGACTGACGGCGGGTGCGCTCACGGATTCCTCCCGAATGCTCTCCCGACCGCGATACTCGGCGATCCCAATGCTCCACCACACCGGCCGGGTTATGACGACCACCAGACTACGTGCGGTCCTCGGCGCGGCCCAACGTCGACCCCGCCACCGGCCCGCGGTCAGCAGGACTCGAGGACATCAGCGAGGACCTTCCGGCTCGCCATCTCGATGCTGAGTCCGTATCCGGCGACCACTTCGACGAATTGGACCGCGTAGCGGCAGTGGAACGCCGTCAGCGGCGGCATCCACACCGCCGGTTCGGCATCGCTCTTGGCCTGATTCGACTCGCCGTCGACCGCCACCAGATTCGCCGGATCGTTGGCGAAGTCGGCGCGACGCTCCGCGGGCCACGACCACGCGCCCATATCCCATGACAACGCCAACGGGACAATGTGATCGATCTGCGCAGCGGTGGCACCGCGATCACGGCGGAACACCACCGTGTCACCGGTGTACGGGCTGCGGAACTCGCCGGAAAGGATCGCCGACGGGCAGGACCGGACCGGTCCGACGGTCACGTCCGAGAGGTCGCGGCGCAGGATGTCGTTACGGGTGTCGCACCCGTTGTGCCCGCCGCGCACCGACACCGCGTCGGTCCACGCCACGCCGAATGCGCCGCGCTCATAGTCGTCGCGATCGGGCCGTCGCGGTACCGTCGGCACCCGGACGAGGACCGCGAGTGCCGCCACCGCGTGTGCATGTGCGGCGGGATCAGGACGCGCGCGATCGAGGTTGACCGTCACCGCGACGATCAAAGCCGTTGTCACGCAGGCGATCAGAATCACCCAGCGACGAATCGGCCACGAGACGGCGCCCGGGGCGCCCACCCGGCCGCGTGCCGCCGGACCGCTACGACTTGTCCAGGTATGCGATCTTGTCCGGAACCAGGATCGCGTCGACCAGAGCATCCATTTCAGGGTGGTCGGCCAGTGTCCGGTCCGCAGCGGTGATCTGCTGGGCCAGTTCGCGGGCGTCGGCGATGATGTCGGCGTCGTCGAGGAGCGACAGGAAGTGCAGCGACGTCTTGCCGCCGGATTGCAGCGAGCCGAGGACATCACCCTCCCTCCGCTGTTGGAGATCCACCCGGGCCAGGACGAATCCATCATTGGACGCAGCGACCGCCCCCAGTCGTTCCATCGATTTCGATTCCGGTGCACTTGTGGTCATCAGCAGGCACAACCCGGGCAGGCCACCACGGCCGACGCGGCCGCGCAACTGGTGGAGCTGACTGACGCCGAAGCGTTCGGCATCGACGATCAGCATCATGGTCGCGTTGTGGACGTCGACGCCGACCTCGATCACGGTCGTCGACACCAGGATGTCGATCTCACCGCGCCCGAAGGCGTCCATCACCTCGGCCTTCTCCTCGGCCGGCAGCCGTCCGTGCAGCATCGCGATGCGGTGTGCGCCCAACGGGGACGCGAGCAGCTCGTGGTACTGGTCGAGCACCGCCACGGTCTGGTCCTCGGCGTCGTCGGTGGCGTTGCCCTTCTTCTTCGCCGGCGCCTTCGCCGGCGTCTTCGCGGGTGCGTCGGGATCGTCGCCGATCCGTGAGCACACCACGTAGACCTGCCGTCCCGCGGCGACCTCCTCGGCGACACGCGCCCACGCCCGGTTCACCCATTTGGCGTTGCCGGTCGGCACGACGGTGGTGGTGATGGGCCTGCGGCCTGCGGGTAGTTCGGTCAGCACGGAGGTGTCGAGATCACCGAACGCCGTCATGGCGACCGTGCGCGGGATGGGGGTCGCGGTCATCACGAGCATGTGGGGCACGACGCCGTCGCGGCCCCGCCTGCGCAGGGTGTCACGCTGTTCGACTCCGAAGCGATGCTGCTCGTCGACCACGACCATCCCGAGGTCGAAGAACGTCACGTTCTCCTCGAGCAGAGCGTGGGTACCGATGACGATCCCGACCTCTCCGGTGACCACGTCGAGCAACGTTTGGCGTTTGTTCTTCGTCTTCATCGAGCCGGTCATCAGCGCGACCCCGGTGGCACCGTCGGCCGCGCCGAGGCGACCGGCCGTCCCCAACTCGCCGAGCATCGACCCGATGGTCCGATAATGCTGGGCGGCAAGGACTTCGGTGGGCGCGAGCAGCGCGCATTGATGTCCGTTGTCGACGACGCGCAGCATCGCGAGCACCGAGACCAAGGTCTTACCCGAACCCACCTCACCCTGGAGCAGTCTGCTCATCGGCTGCTCACGACCGAGATCGTCGCCGATCTCGGCGCCGACATCTCGCTGTCCGGCCGTGAGGGTGAACGGCAGCCGCGACAACAGGCGTTCCTCGAGTCCGCCGGGGACGTATGGACAGGCGGGTGCGGTATCGGTGCGCCCGTCGAGCCGGCGCTGCGCCAGCACCAACTGGATCGCGAGTGCCTCATCGAATTTCATGCGATCGCGGGCCGGAGCGATCTCGGCATCGGAATCGGGCAGATGTACCGCGCGGATCGCGTCGTCGGTCCGGATCAGTCCGTGCGTGCGACGCTCCTCGTCGTCGAGGGCTTCCGGCAGCGGCCCCAAGAGATCGAGAACACGACGGACGGCGCTCCAGATCTCCCAGGTCTGGCAACTGCTCGTCGCGGGATACATCGGGATGATGGCCCGGTCGAAAAGCGCGAGTAGCGGATTCGGCCGGGACGGGTCCGATCCGCTCGCCCGGCGTTCGAGTTCGTACATCTCGGTCATCATGGGCGAGCCGATGACCTTGTCGACGTCGGCGCCTTCTTCGGGAAGAACCAACCACTGTGGATGGGTCAGCTGCGGCTGCTCGCGGAAGAACTTCACCGTACCGGCCAGCATCATGCGGGTACCGGGTGTGAGGATCTTCAGTAGCCGGCGGGCATGGAAGAAGCTGACGTCGAATGACTGCTTCTCGTCGTTGACGGTCACCTTCAGGAACTCACCGTGACGCTTGTGCATCTGGATCATCTGCGCCCTGGCGACCCGACCGATGATGCTGACCCACTCGCCCTCGTCCAGATCCTGCGCTGCCGAGGCCTGCCCACGGCGCACATACCGGCGCGGCGCGTGGCGCAGCAGCTCGCCGACGGTGGTCGCCCCCAGCGTGGCCAGACCGGCCGCCATCTTCGGGCCCAGCACCGCCTCAAGCGAATCCGACGGTTCGGCGCTCGTCGCTTCCGGACATTCCCCGGGGTCTGGAGCACCACCGGAACCCGGGCGGTCGGGTGAGTGTGCGGCCACTACTCGATCCCGACCTGGATCAGATCGTCATGCTGGCCGGTGGGATACACGGCGAGTTCGATTCCGGCATAGTTGCGTCGCATGTGTTCGCGCAGGGAGTCCAGGGCGGCCTCGTCGACGTCGGAGCCGGCCAGGACGGTCACCATCTCCCCACCGGTCGCGAGCATCAGGTCCAGCAGCGCGGTGCCCGCCTCGATCTGGTCCGGAGCGATCACCAGCACGTCGGAGCCGATGAAACCGAGGATGTCACCGACCTCGCAGGTGCCCGCCAGCGTCATCACCTTGGTGTGGGCACGCCGCAACGAGCCCCAGCGGGCGCCCGCGGCCGCCTCGGCCATCGCGTAGGCGTCGGCGTCGGCCGACGCGGTGGGATCGTGGACGGCCAGCGCGGCCAGGCACTGCGCCATCGACAGGGTCGGCAGGGACACCACCGACCGCTGTTGCGAGCGGACGTCGGCGGCCACGGAGACGAGGTCCTGGCTGGTCATCGCACCGTTGGCCATCACGATGACGTGGGCGGCATCGGTGTCGCGGATCGCCTGGGCCAGCTCGTCGGTGCCGACGCCGTCGTCGGCGCGCACCACCGCCGCGCCGGCTTCGGTGAACAATGCCGCCGCCCCCTCACCCCGCACCACCGCGACGACGGCGCGTTTGAACCGCGGCGGCGGCTCGGCGGTGTCGACCTGCGAACGGATGGCGTCGAGGGCGAAGCAGCTGATCCGGATGTCCGACATCTGTCCGACGACCAGACCCACCTGCACCGCCTTGCCGGGATCGCAGGTGTGCACGTGTACCGAGAAGCGTTCACCATCACCGCTGGAACTGTCACCGACGATGACGACGGCATCGCCGATCGCCTCGAGATCGGTGCGCAGTTTTCCGATGAGTTCGCCGGCGCCACCGTCGAGGAGGTACATCACCTCGAAATCCATCTCCGAGGATTCAGTACAGGGCGTGTCCGCGGGGTGGCCGGGCCGACCGCCGCCCGTCAGCGTGCCGCGGTAGCTTCGGCGACGCGCCGACACCCCGGTGATGACCGCGACCAGCGAGTCCAGCAGGACCAGGAATCCACGCGCGCCCGCGTCGACGACACCGGCGTGCGCGAGCTCGGGAAGTTGGTCGGTGGTCTCGTCGAGTGCTTCGGCGGCGGCGTCGGCGATCGCCCGGACGAGATCGCCGGGCGAGTCCTCGGCATGGTCGGCAGCGGTCCGGGCTGCGACGGAGATGACGGTCAGCACGGTGCCCTCGCGTGGCTCGCTGACCGCCCGGCGGGCGGCCAGTCCGGCCAGCCGCAATCCGGCACCGGTGAGGTAGGACAACGAGAGCTCCCCGGGCGCGGCGACCTCGACCGCATCGGCCACACCCACGAGTACTTGCGAGAGGATGATCCCGGAATTGCCGCGCGCCGCGCCGACCGCGGCATCGGCCAATGCGCGCGCGACGGTCGCGATGTCGGCGCCCTCGGATAACGCGGCCGCGGCGTCGGCGGCCGCCCGCATGGTGTGGGCCATGTTGCTGCCGGTGTCGGAATCGGGGATGGGAAAGACGTTGAGATCATTGATCTCACCCCGTGCGGCGTCGAGCGCATCGGCAGTGGCCGCGGCCCAGTCCCGCAGCAGCTGCGGACTCATGGTCTGTGTGATGCCACCCTCGAACGCCACCACGACCACCTCCCACCGACACCGCGCCCACCATCGGTGGGCCATCCAACAGTCCGGTTGTGGGGGGGGGGGGCGCCCACGGGGGTGGGGGGGTCGGGGGGGCGCGGCCCCGGCCGGCGCCGCCGCGGGGGCGGCGGCCCCGCGCACCCACCCCGCCCCCCACCCCCCGCCCCCGCGCCCTGCCTCGGTGGGCCACCCACCCGGCCGGTGGTCGGCCCCGGCCCCCACAACTGTGTTCGAGGTTACTCGTGGCCGCGGACGAATCCGGCACCGCCGGATCTGCACCGACCGATCTGCACCGACCGACCCCGCGGGCGACCATCGGCCGGATTTGGTCGTCGGCACCGCTCCCGCTATTCTTGCAGGGTTGCCTTGCCGCGAACGTGGCTCCGTCACCGGATGTACACATCGTCGTACCCCGTCCCGGACGCCCGCAGCTGCGGCAGGCTGACCGAGAACCACACCCACTCACCCCGAGGAGTTCGATATGGCTGCCGTCTGTGACGTCTGCGGCAAGGGTCCGGGCTTCGGCAAGTCCGTTTCGCACTCGCACCGCCGCACCAACCGCCGGTGGAACCCGAATATTCAGTCGGTTCGCGTCGAGGTCGCACCCGGCAACCGCAAGCGCAAGAACGTGTGCACCTCCTGCCTGAAGGCCGGCAAGACGACGCTCGCCTGATCTCGAGCCGGTCGACGACCGGCCTTGATGGCTGCGAGACCCGACCCGACCGAGCAAACGCTCGGCCCGGCGTCGGGTCTTTTTCGTGTTCGCGTTACGGTGACCGCCATGACCGCGAGTACCGATACCCCTCCCTCCCCCGTCATCCAGTCCGGCGACGTCCTGACCATCGCCGTGTCCAGCGCCGCGGCCGGCACCTCACTCGACGACCGGGCGGTGATCGAGGGCGCCGCGGCGCTCGGCGAGATCGCCCGCGGGGAACGTGCGGCCGGCGCGATCCTGCTGATCGGTACCGGGGCGAATTTCTGCGCCGGCGGCAATGTCCGGGCTTTCGCCACCGCCGAGAACAGACCCGCCTACCTACAGCAGATCGCGAACGATCTCCACATCTTCATCCTCGCGCTGGCCGCCGCCGACCGGCCCGTCGTCGCCGCGGTGACCGGTTGGGCCGCCGGCGCCGGCATGAGCATCGTGCTCCACGCCGACGTCGCGATCGGCGGTAGCCGAACACGGCTGCGCCCTGCCTATCCCGGAATCGGCCTCACCCCCGACGGCGGCATGTCCTGGACCCTGCCCCGCGTGGTCGGCGCCGCCCGGGCCCGGGAGATCATCCTCACCGATCGGGTACTCGACGCCGACGAAGCGGTGTCCCTCGGCATCCTGTCGCGGGTCGTCGACGACGCGCAGGTGACGGCGCAGGCGCGCGCCACGGCGGAGAAACTTGCGGCCGGACCACGGTCGGCGCTGGCCGCAACCCGCCGGCTGCTCACCGCGTCGGCGACCACGTCACTGGCCGAACAGCTTGTTGCCGAAGCCAATTCGATCGCCGCGCGCAGCGGCGACGCGGAGGGCGTCGAGGGGGTCGACGCGTTCATCGGCAAACGTGCCCCGGACTACGCCGCGGTGCGTGCACAGACCCGGTGAACCGGGCGCGGGCAACCGCACCCGCTCAGGACGGTAATCGCCAGTCGACGGGCTCGCCGCCGAGGTCCTCGAGTTCGTCGTTCGCCCGGGAGAACGGCCGCGACCCGAAGAACCCGCGGCTCGCCGACAGCGGCGACGGATGGGCCGAGACGATGACAGGCACGTCGGGCATCCACTGTTGCAGTCCGGCTGCGTCACGGCCCCAGAGGATCGCCACGAGCGGCTCGTCGCGGGCGACGAGCGCCTTGATGGCGCATTCGGTGACCTTCTCCCAGCCCTTGCCCCGATGCGACGCGGGTTCACCGGGCGACACGGTGAGCACCCGGTTGAGCAGCAGAACACCCGAGCGTGCCCACGGAGTCAGATCGCCGTTGGCCGGACGTGGGTAACCCAGATCTGCGCAGTACTCGGTGTAGATGTTGCCCAATGAGCGCGGGAGGGGCGAAACCTCCGGCGCCACCGAGAAACTCAGGCCGACCGCATGCCCCGGAGTGGGATAGGGGTCCTGGCCGACGATGAGCACCCGGACATCGTCGAACGGATGGGAGAACGCGCGCAGCACGTTCTCCCCCGCGGGCAGATAACTGCGTCCGGCCTCGCTTTCGGCACGCAGGAACTGCCCCATCTGGGCCACGACGTCGGCCACCGGTTCGAGGGCATCGCCCCATCCGGGATCGACGAGTTCGGGAAGTCGCTTGGGCGCCATACTCAGTCGAGCCTCCGCAGCGATTTCCGGTAGTACTGGGCGTTCTGGAAATACATCTCGACATTGAGCTCGAGGTGATCGGCGGGCACCTCGTATCCCTCGCGCACGCGCGCCGGGACACCGAGCGCCATCCGCCGGGGCGGGATCTGTGCGTCGAAGGGCACGACCGCACCGGCACCGACGATCGCACCATCACCGATCGCGGATCCGTTGAGTACCACCGATCCGGACGCGATCAGCACGTCATCGCCGATCGTCGAACCCTCGATGTGCGCGTTGTGCCCGACGACGCATCCGGCACCGATGACGGTGGGATGGATGGGCGTGCAATGGATGACGGTGCCGTCCTGGATGTTGGTGCGGGCCCCGATGGTGATGGTGCCGTAATCCCCGCGCAGCACCGCCCCCGGCCAGACCGAGACACCATCGGCGAGTGTCACCGCACCGATGACGGTCGCGTCCGGGTGGACGTAGACGTCGTTTCCCAGTTCCGGTTCTCGGTCGTCGAGTGCGTAGATCGCCATAGGGGGAATCTAATCACCGCCGGAGGTGCCGGCGGCCCTGGCCCCTTGGTGGACACCGGCGTTCGAGTCCGCGCGGTGCGATCACTCGGCGAAGGCGCGCCAGCCGCTGAGCCCGCTGATGTCGCGCCCATCGATGGTGACGTGTGCCGGCCCCGCCTCGACCGCACCGATCACGGTCCACCCGGGCGGCACCGCATCGGATTCGATCGCGACGAGCAGTTCGTGATCCTCACCGCCGGTGAGTGCCCAGGTCCGCGCGTCGGCGTCGAGCAGTCTCGCGACGTCGTCGACCGCGGCGCGGCGCGGCACGGCGGCACCGGTCACCGCCAGCGCCACATCCGACGAATTGGCAATCGTCAGCAACTCTTCGACGAGCCCGTCGGAGATGTCGGTCATGGCATGTGCACCTGCCCGCGCCGCCACCACACCTTGGCGCGCATCCGGTTCGGGCAGGAGGAAGGCCGACACCACCTCGGCCCTCGGGTCCCGCTCACGCTGCCAGCGGGCCATCGGCGGCGACCCGGACCGGGAGAGGACCGCGAAACCGGCAGCGGCCGTCCCGAGTGGGCCGCTGACGGCCAGCACATCGCCCGGACGTGCCCCCGACAACGTCACCGGAGTGCGACCGTCGAGCGCCCCGACCGACGTGATGCTCACCATCACCTCGTCCGCGGCGACGAGGTCGCCGCCGAGAACCCGGGCACCCAGTCGGTGGGTGGCGGCGACGATGCCGCCGTTGAGATCTGCGAGCCAGCCCACGGTCGTGCGGGGCGGGCAGGCCAGGGCGACGACGACGCCCACCGTCCGTCCGCCCATCGCGGTGATGTCGGCGGCGCTCTGTACGACGGTGCGGGCCCCGATCTGTTGTGGGGTCGACCAGTCGAGCCGGAAGTGCCTGTCCTGCACGGCGGTGTCGGTGCTGATGACCGTCGGCCCGACGTCGAAGACCGCGGCGTCATCGCCCGACCCGATCACGATGTCGCCGCCGCCGGGCAGTTCACGGTCACCGGTCGCCGCGCCGGTGAGCATCGCGATCACCGCCCGCTCACCCACCTCGCCCAGCGACTTCGCCCGGTCCACATCCGGCCCGGTGGGTGCGCCGAGGTCGTCCGATGGCACCTCGACTCCCCTCGTTCGCGCTGCCGACTCGCCACGCAGGGGGTTGTCGGCGACAATGTGTGCCAGCAGTGTAGTGGTTGCGGGACTGCGTCCCGGTCAGCGCGACACCGCCTGCGGGGTCATCAGCCCGATTCCCGCGACGTGGCAGATGTGGAGAGGATGGCCGTGGTTCAGGCATACATACTGATCCAGACCGAGGTCGGACGTGCAGCTCTGGCAGCGGCGACCATCGCAGAGATCTCGGGCGTCGCATCGTCCGAAGAGGTCAGCGGGCCCTACGATGTGATCGTCCGCGTCGACGCCGCCGACGCCGCACACCTGAGCAACGATGTGGTCCCGCAGATCCAGAAGGTCGACGGCATCACCCGCACCCTCACCTGCCCGGTGGTGACAGCCGCGCACTGAGGGCCCACTAGGGTGGGCATGTGAGTTCGCCCGATGAGCCCCACGGCAGTGGACCGGAGCCGGAACCTGCTGGAACCCCAGAACCGGAGCCCGCCGACCACGAGCAGCCAGAGCAGGACCACACCCGGCACGACCACCGTTCGGGTCCGCGACTGAGTCCGGCACTGATCGCGACGCTCATCACGATCCCGGTGATGGTCATCGTCGGTTTCATCACATTCGCGGCGCTCAAGTCGTCCGACCAGCCGAAAACCCCGGTCGATTCATACGCTTCCGCCGGATCGGCCTCCGGGGCCGACTGTGCCAAGTTGCTCGGCGCACTGCCCCCCACATTCGACGGTTTCGGCAGCAAGCAGGTCGACGGGGACACCGCGACGTGGTCGGGATCCGACGGCGCCGACCCGGTGACCGTTCGCTGCGGGGTGGGCCGGCCGAGCGAACTCGCGCCGTCGAGCAACCTGCAGACGGTCAACGGGGTCCAGTGGTTCATCACCGACACCATCGACGGTCGCGGGCAGGCATACGTCTGCGTCGATCACCGGCCATACGTGGCGCTATGGGTCCCGGCGTCCGGCGGCAACGCGTCCATCACCGATGTGTCGGCGGCCATCGGTCGGGTATTGCCGCCCGGCCCACTCGATTTCGGGTAGCGACGACAGCTCTCGTCCCGGTCGATGCCGTCCCGGTACACCGGTCGGCGGCCGATCAGTCCCGGTAGACCTCGGGCTTGGTGGTCCGGCCGAGCAATGACGCCACCGCGTCGGCGACCGACACCCCGGAGTGGCAGACCCCATGCACGGCGTCGGTCAGCGGCATCGAGACCCCGTGCTTCTCGGCGAGCGCCCGTACCGACGTGCAGGACTTCACTCCCTCGGCGACCTGCCCGTTGGTCGCGTCCTGCGCTTGCGCCATCGTGGCGCCCTCGCCGAGGCGCGCACCGAAGGACCGGTTGCGCGACAAGGGAGAAGAGCAGGTGGCGACGAGATCACCGATCCCGGCCAGCCCGGCAAGCGTCTCGATGCGTGCGCCGACCGCCACGCCGAGCCGGATCGTCTCGGCCAGGCCGCGCGTGATGATGGTCGCCAGGGTGTTCTGTCCGAATCCGACACCGCTGGCCATTCCGCAGGCCAGTGCGATGACGTTCTTGACCGCCCCGCCGATCTCGCATCCGGTGACGTCGGTGTTGGTGTAGGGGCGGAAGTATCCGGTGTTGAAGGCTCCCTGCAGCTGTGTCGCCCGGTCCTCGTCGCTGCACGCGATCACCGTCGCGGCGGGCTGTCCCTCGGCGACCTCCCGAGCAAGGTTGGGCCCGGTCAGCACCGCGATCCGGTTCTGTCCCACCTCGCCGACCTCGGCGATCACCTCGCTCATCCGCAACAGCGAATGGGTCTCGATCCCCTTGGCCAGCGACACCAGGGACGCATCGGCACCCAGATACGGCTTCCACGCGGATAGGTTGTCGCGCAACGATTGCGACGGCACCGCACACACTACGATGTCGGCGCCGGGCAGCACTTCTTCGAGCTCACTGGAGGCACGCAGTCGGTCGGGCAGTGCGATCCCGGCCAGGTAGTCGGGGTTGGTGTGTTCGGCGTTGATCGTCGCGGCGAGCTCCGGCCGACGGGCCCACAGGACCGTTTCGGTCCCGGCATCGACAAGGACCTTCGCCGTTGCCGTTCCCCACGACCCGGCACCCATCACCACAGCGCGCACGTTCACACCCTTCGACGATCGCTTGTGGCCTTCACCCTAGCCCCCACACCAACCACCGACCATCGCGATCGGGTTCTGCTCGCATCGGGTCATCGGGGTCATCTGGTCGTCGGGGCAAGCCGGACCGAGACGCAGCCGACGCGCCGCCGGAAACCGACGTCGTCCATCATGGACAGGTGAAAGGTGGACACGGTCACCGACAGGCGAGCCCGGACACCGGGCGCCCCGACAGCCCACGCCCGGACACAACGCGCGACGATACATGTTCGGACACACCCGGATCGGCCTCCGGCGTGGCTGCGGTGCTGGTGGTCAAACATCTCGCAGCCGCGAAGACGCGGCTGGCCGCCTCGCTGGGAACCATACCCGGCGCAAGTGTCGCCGGTGCCGGTGCGCGCGGTCCGGTGATGCCGATCGCGGAGCATCGCGAACTGGTTCTTGCGATGTTGCTCGACACCGCCGCCGCGGTGCGCGCGGCAGGTCTGGCGCCGATCGTCGTGGTGAGTCCCGACGACGAGGTGCTCGCGGCGATCACCGCGGCCGGGGCACAACCGCTCCGGGAACGTCCCCGTAGCGATCCGTCGCTCAATCACGCGTATGCGCAGGGCACCGCGTGGGTTCACGCGCAACGGCCAGGCGTGCGGCAGGTGCTGATGGTGCAGGCCGATCTGCCCGCCGCCCGTGCAGCCAGCATTCGTGAGGTGCTCGACGCGGCGAACGATCTCGCCGAGGCGTTGGTCAGCGATGCCGGTGGTGATGGGACGGCGCTGCTGCTGCGACACGCACACGTCGACCGGCCGCCGCGCTTCGGTATCGGGTCGGCCGCCGCGCACCGCGATGGTGGGGCCGTCGAACTCGATCCGGGGCACGCGCGCTGGCCGGATCTGCGTACCGATGTCGACACCGCCGCAGACCTCGATGCCGCCATCGCGCTGGGCGCCGGGCCGCACACCCGGCGCGCGCTGGGATTGGGTGGCGTGCCCGACTCCCCTGCGGAGCACCCATGATCTGTCGCCTCCACCGGTGAAGGCTGCAACCCACCGGACCGATAGGTCATGATTGAACGGTGAGCCCAGCCGATGACACCTCCACCCAGCCACTGACCGCGATTCCCGGCGCACCGCCGGCGGCCACGCTGGCACCCGACGAGTCCGCGGATCTACCCGAAGACCGGTACCTGAACCGTGAACTCAGCTGGCTCGACTTCAATTCGCGCGTGCTCGCGCTGGCCGAGGACACCTCCCTGCCCCTGCTGGAACGCGCCAAGTTCCTGGCGATCTTCGCATCCAATCTCGACGAGTTCTTCATGGTGCGCGTCGCCGGACTCAAACGTCGCGACGAGACCGGACTCTCGGTGCGCTCGGCCGACGGCCTGTCACCGCGAGAACAGTTGCTGCGCATTGCCGGCCGCACCCAGACCCTTGCCGACCGGCATGCCCGGGTGTTTCTCGATTCGGTGCGCCCGGACCTGGCGGACAACGGGATTCATGTGGTGACGTGGCGGGCGCTCGATGCCGACCAGCAGAAGCGGATGGTGCAGTATTTCCATGAGCAGGTGTTCCCGGTACTCACCCCACTCGCCGTCGACCCGGCGCACCCGTTTCCCTATATCTCCGGGCTGTCGCTGAATTTGGCGGTGACGGTTCGTGACGCCAACGAGGGCGGTGAGCATTTCGCCCGAGTCAAGGTGCCCGACAACGTCAATCGCTTCGTGCGGGTCGACGAGCTCGCTCCCGGGGCGGCGCGCTCGGACAATCGCGGCCACCACCCGGCGGTGTTTCTTCCGATGGAGAATCTGATCGCCGCGAACCTGGAGCAGCTGTTCCCCGAGATGGAGATCGTCGAGCATCACGTTTTCCGGATCACTCGTAACGCCGATTTCGAGGTGGAGGAGGATCGGGACGAGGATCTCCTACAGGCTCTCGAGCGTGAATTGGCCCGGCGGCGCTTCGGATCGCCGGTCCGGCTCGAGGTCGCCGACGACATGAGCGAGCACATGCTCGAGTTGCTGTTGCGGGAGCTCGACGTCAATCCCGCCGACGTGATCCAGGTGCCAGGTCTGCTGGATCTGTCGTCGCTGTTCGAGATCCATGCTCTCGACCGCCCGCATCTGAAGGACCGTCCGTTCGTCCCGGCGACCCATCCGGCGTTCGGTGAGCGCGAGACACCCAAGAGCGTGTTCTCGACGCTGCGCGAGGGTGACGTGCTCGTCCATCATCCGTATGACTCGTTCTCCACGAGCGTGCAACGGTTCATCGAGCAGGCCGCGGCCGATCCTCAGGTGCTGGCCATCAAACAGACCCTGTACCGCACGTCCGGTGATTCGCCGATCGTCAACGCATTGGTCGATGCCGCCGAGGCGGGCAAGCAGGTGGTGGCGCTGGTGGAGATCAAGGCGCGTTTCGACGAGCAGGCCAACATCAAGTGGGCCCGCCAACTCGAGCAGGCGGGCGTGCACGTGGTCTACGGTCTGGTCGGCCTGAAGACACATTGCAAGACATGCCTTGTCGTCCGTCGTGAGGGCTCCACGATCAAGCGGTACTGCCACATCGGCACCGGCAACTACAACCCGAAGACGGCCCGGCTCTATGAGGACGTCGGATTGCTCACGGCCGCACCGGAGATCGGTGCCGATCTGACGGATCTGTTCAACACACTCACCGGATATTCGCGCAAGACCGAGTACCGCAACATCCTCGTCGCTCCGCACGGAATCCGCTCGGGGATCGTCGACCGCATCGATCGGGAGATCGCCGCCGCCCACGACGGTGATCCGCGCGCCCGGATTCGCTTGAAGGCCAATGCTCTCGTCGACGAGCAGGTCATCGATGCGCTGTATCGTGCCTCCCAGAACGGGGTTCCGGTACAGATCGTGGTGCGCGGGATCTGCGCGTTGCGTCCGGGCATGGCCGGTGTCAGCGACAACATCGCGGTGCGTTCGATTCTCGGGCAGTTCCTCGAGCACTCGCGGATTCTGCAGTTCGGCGCGCAGCAGGAGTACTGGATCGGCAGCGCGGATATGATGCACCGCAACCTCGATCGCCGTATCGAGGTGATGGTACAGGTGCGTGACGAACGCCTCACCGGCGAACTGGACGATGTCTTCGCGTCTGCGCTCGATCCCCGGACGCGGTGCTGGGTGCTGCACTCGGACGGCAGCTGGGTCGCGTCCCCCGCGGCAGGCGAGGAAGTGCGCGATCACCAGCGACAGATGATGCGCCGCAATCGCCGCCGGGACTCGGGCGCATGACACCGCCAGGACTCGGGCGCATGACACCGCCAGGACTCGGGCGCATGACACCGCCAGGACTCGGGCGCATGACACCGCCAGGACTCGGGTGCTTGATACCCATCGACGCTGCCCGAGACCAGAGGTGTGCACGCGGGAATGTCTAAGTCGGGCAAGTCCGGTTCCGCGAAGAATGCTGCGGCCAAGACGGTCTGGGCGGCCGGCGGGGTGCTGTGGCGCGCCCGGGCGGGCACGGTGCAGGTCGGTCTGGTGCACCGGCCCCGCTATGACGACTGGACGTTACCGAAGGGCAAGGTGGAAAGCGGCGAGACGTTGATCGATACCGCCGTCCGCGAGATCATCGAGGAGACCGGGCATGTGGTGCGTCTGGGTCGGCATCTGGCGAATGTGACCTACGACCTGCCGAACGGCCGCAAGCATGTCCGGTACTGGTCGGCGCAGTCCGTCGGCGGCGATTTCGACGTCAATCACGAGGTCGACGCCTTGGAGTGGTTGTCCGCCGAGGAGGCGACGCAGCGTCTGAGTTACCGGCTCGACCGCAAGGTGTTACGCGAGTTCGCGCGCCTGCCGGTGGATTTGAGGACACTGCTGCTGGTGCGGCATGCGCGGGCCGGCAGTCGCTCGCGGTATCGGGGCGAGGATCGGCAGCGACCGCTCGACAGTGTTGGCCGGGAGCAGGCCCGGGCGCTGGTGCCGCTGCTGTCGGCGTTCGGGGTCATCGCATTGCACAGTGCCGATCAGGTCCGGTGTGTACAGACGCTCGAGCCGATGCGAGAACGACTCGGCGCCACGATCATCGAAGAACCGACGTTGTCCGAGAGCGCGTACGCCGACGATCCGGTGCCGACTCGGGATCGTATTCGTCGGCTTGCCGGACTCGATGACGGACAGGTGCGGGCAGTGTGCAGTCAGGGCAAGGTGATTCCGCCACTGATGGATTGGTGGGCGACGCACGAAGACGTGACCCTGCCGGCGGCGCGCAACCGTAAGGGCAGTGTCTGGGTTCTCTCGACGTATGCCGGTCACCTGGTTGCTGCCGATCACATCGACAGCCCGCTGCCGAAGCTCGATCACTGAGCCATCTCCGGCTCCGCGGTGGGCTGAACCGGGATGCCCCCCGGCCCGTCCACACACCAACTCACCCCTGACGAGGGAAGTCCGTCAGGGGTGAGTGTGGTTGCTCAGGGTCTGGCCTGTTGCGGCCGGCCCGTGGCTCAGCGCCGAGTTGCCTTCTTGGCCGGGGCCTTCTTGGCCGCGGTCTTCTTCGCGGCAGTGGTCTTGGCCGGGGCCTTCTTGGCGGGGGCCTTCTTGGCCGCGGTCTTCTTCGCGGCAGTGGTC
>NZ_JBNCNR010000004.1:117856-289505 GCF_049847065.1 Gordonia sp. DT219
TTGGCCGGGGCCTTCTTCGCCGCGGTCTTCTTCGCGGCAGTGGTCTTGGCCGGGGCCTTCTTCGCCGCGGTCTTCTTCGCGGCAGTGGTCTTGGCCGGGGCCTTCTTCGCCGCGGTCTTCTTGGCCGCAGTGGTCTTCTTCGCCGCGGTGGTCGTACCCGCGCCGCTGCCGCGCTTGACTGCGGGTCCGGATGCCGAGAGCTTCTGCTTACCCGCGACGACCGCCTTGAACTGCGCGCCGGGGCGGAATGCCGGCACCGAGGTGGCACGCACCTTCACGGTTTCACCGGTCCGCGGATTGCGAGCGACGCGCGGTGCGCGACGACGCTTTTCGAAGACACCGAAGCCGGTGATGGTCACACTCTCACCGCGGTTGACCGCACGCACGATCGTGTCGACGATCAGCTCCACGGATTCGGTCGCTACCTTGCGATCCGCGTCGAGCTTCTTCGTCAGCTCATCAATGAGCTCTGCCTTGTTCATTGGAATACCTCCGCAAGCTGTTCTGGCCGTGTCTGATATAGCCAGCTAACCCCACACGGTAAACGTCGTGGGCGAAAACGTCCATCTTCCACGCCAATCGGCGGAACGTGTTGCGAAAATTTCACGCCGCTAACACGTTCCGTCGATGGCGTCGGTGTGGGAGTAGGCCTGCGGAGATACTCAGCCCGGCAGGGTGACCGGCTTGTACGCGGGGCGGGACCTCTCGTACTCGGAAATCGCGTCTACCTGGCGCAATGTGAGTCCGATGTCGTCGAGACCCGCCATCAGGCGCCACCTGGTGTACTCATCAATTGTCAACGGCACCACGAGGTCTCCGGCGGTAACCGTCCGCTCTTGGAGACTCACGGTCAATTCGAGGCCGGGCTGCTCCTCGAGCCGCTTCCAGAGCAGTTCGACGTCGGATTGCTCGACCTGCGCGGCGACCAAGCCTGCCTTGCCTGCGTTGCCACGGAAGATGTCGGCGAACCGGGAAGAGATGACCACCCGAAATCCGAAGTCCGACAGTGCCCAGACGGCGTGTTCGCGCGACGATCCGGTGCCGAAGTCCGGTCCGGCGACCAGGACGGACCCGCGGCTCCACGGTTCTGCGTTGAGGATGAAGTCGGGATCGGTGCGCCAGCTCGCGAAGAGTCCGTCCTCGAATCCGGTTCGGGTGACTCGCTTGAGGTAGACGGCCGGGATGATCTGATCGGTATCGACGTTGCTGCGGCGCAGCGGTACTCCGATCCCGGTGTGCTCGATGAAGGGTTCCATGTTTGGCTCCGGTGTGCGTTGGGAAGTCGTGCTGGGTGGTGGTGGGACGATCGACCGACGGCCATCCTCTTACGACGGGGCGCGGGTCAAGGTCCTTGCGTCACTAGAGGTCTGCCGGTGCGGACAGGGTGCCGCGCACGGCGGTGGCGGCAGCCACGGCCGGGGAGACCAGGTGAGTTCGCCCACCTTTGCCCTGCCTGCCCTCGAAATTGCGGTTCGACGTCGAGGCGCACCGCTCGCCGGGAGCGAGTTGATCGGGATTCATGCCCAGGCACATCGAGCATCCCGCCTGGCGCCACTCGGCGCCTGCGGCAGTGAAGATCTCGCCGAGCCCCTCCGCCTCGGCCTGCGCTCGCACCCGCATCGAACCCGGTACCACCAGCATCCGCAGCCCGTCGGCGACTTTGCGGCCCTTGAGGATTTCGGCAACCGAGCGCAGATCTTCGATCCGTCCGTTGGTGCACGAGCCGACGAAGACCGTGTCGACCGAGATCTCACGCAGCGGGGTGCCGGGGGTCAGATCCATGTACTGCAAGGCCTTGACCGCCGAGCCGGCCGCGTTTTCATCCCCCAGGTCGGCCGGATCGGGCACGACCGAGGACAGTGGTGCACCCTGGCCGGGGTTGGTACCCCATGTCACGAAGGGCGACAACTCGCCTGCGTCGATGTGCACCTCGGCGTCGAATTCGGCGTCGGGGTCGGTACGCAACGAGTTCCAGTACGACACCGCGGCATCCCAGTCCGCGCCCTGCGGCGCGTTCGGCCGGCCGGAGAGGAATTCGTAGGTCACCTCGTCGGGGGCGATCATCCCGGCGCGGGCGCCGGCCTCGATCGACATGTTGCAGATGGTCATCCGGGCTTCCATCGACAACTTCTCGATCGCCGAGCCCCGGTACTCCAGGACGTAGCCCTGCCCGCCGCCGGTCCCGATCTTGGCGATGACGGCCAGGATGAGGTCCTTGCTGGTGACTCCTTCGGGCAGTTCTCTGTCGACGGTGATGGCCATGGTCTTGAAGGGGCGCAACGACAATGTCTGGGTCGCCAGGACATGCTCGACCTCAGAAGTCCCGATACCCATTGCCAGCGCACCGAATGCGCCATGGGTCGAGGTGTGCGAATCGCCGCAGACGACGGTCATTCCGGGCTGGGTCAGGCCCAGCTGCGGGCCGACCACGTGCACGATCCCCTGCTCGTCGTCGCCCATGGGATGCAGGCGAATGCCGAACTCCGCACAATTGCGACGCAGGGTTTCGACCTGGGTGCGCGACACCGGGTCGGCGATGAGGTCGGTCTTGGTGGTCGGGACGTTGTGGTCCTCGGTGGCGATCGTGAGGTCGGGCCGCCGGACCGGGCGGCCCGCGAGGCGCAGGCCGTCAAAGGCCTGCGGGCTGGTCACCTCGTGGACCAGGTGCAGGTCGATGTAGATGAGGTCGGGCTGCTGTCCCCCGTCGGCGTCGCCGTGAACGACGACGTGGTCCTCCCAGACCTTCTCGGCGAGAGTACGTGGGCCCGTTGGGATGCCCGTCGCGGTTGGGCTGTTGGTCATGGCTCTGCTCACATCCGTCTGTTGCGAGTCGGTGTCGCCGAACCAGCTGGGCGGCGGTTCACCGACCGACGTGCGTCTCACTATTTGGACGGCTAGTATCGTCCTATGGGAAATGGTAGCGCATCGGAGCCCAGCAGCGGAATCGGTGTCCTCGACAAGTCGGTCACCGTGCTGCGCGCCATCGCCGAGACACCGTGCAACCTCACGGAGTTGTGTGAACGGACCGGACTACCCCGGGCCACCGCGCACCGGTTGGCGGTGGGACTCGAGGCGCACCGACTGCTCGCCCGCAACGCCGCCGGACGTTGGCATCCCGGTCCGGCACTGGGCGAACTCGCCTCCTCTGCACACGATCCGGTGCGCGAGGCGGCCCTGATGGTGTTGCCACGGCTGCGCGATATCACCGGTGAATCTGTCCAGATCTACCGCCGTGAGGGCTCCGAGCGGGTGTGCATCGCCGCGATGGAACCACCGACGGGGCTTCGCGACACCGTGCCCGTGGGTACCCGCTTCCCGATGACGGCCGGGTCGGCAGCCAAGGTCCTGGCGGCCTGGGCCGATTCGGGTACCCGGCGTCATCTCCTGTCCGACAGCGCCTTCAGCGACCGTGCGCTGCACGAGATCCGACGCCGCGGATGGGCTCAGAGCGCCGGCGAACGGGCGGCCGGGGTGGCCAGCGTGTCCGCCCCGGTGCGCGACGCCACCGGTGAAGTCGTTGCCGCCATCTCGGTTTCGGGTCCCATCGACCGGATGGGCCGCCGACCCGGGGCCCGCTGGGCCGCCGACCTGCTGGCTGCCGCGGAGGCGATCCACAAGCGGTTGGCGTCGGTCCGGTAGGGAAATGCGTTAGCGTCGGTGTCGCACACCACTCCGACGAGAGAAAGCGACCCAGCGCATGGGCGTGAATCAACGCAGCCAGATCGTGATGAGTCCCGAGGAGATCGAGGAGTTCATCACACGCAGTCGCACCGCGACCCTCGCGACGACGGGTCCCGACGGCGGTATCCACCTCGTCGCGATGTGGTACGGGATCGTCGATGGCGAGATCTGGTTCGAGACGAAGGCCAAATCGCAGAAGGCCGTGAATCTGGGTCGCCAGCACCGGTGTTCGGTACTCATCGAGGACGGCGACACCTATGACACGCTGCGCGGCCTCGCCATCGAGGGTATCGCCGAGATCCGCGACGACCCCGACTCCTGCCTGCGCGTGGGCATCTCGGTTTGGGAGCGCTACACCGCGCCCTACACCGAGGAGGCCAAGCCGTTGGTCGAGCAGATGATGCACAAGCGGGTCGCGGTGCGGATCGTCCCCACGCGCACGCGTAGCTGGGACCATCGCAAACTCGGCCTGCCGCCCATGCCCGTCGCCGGTTCGACGGCCCAGCATCTCTGAAGAACCCGAGCATCTCGGAACCGCCGTTTCGCTGAACCGGCAAGGTCGCCGGCCGGACCCAGCGGTCCGACATGACGAAGGCGCCCTCCCCGGTGTTCCGGGAAGGGCGCCTTCGTTTGTAGCCCCGACGGGATTCGAACCCGCGCTACCGCCTTGAGAGGGCGGCGTCCTAGGCCACTAGACGACGGGGCCAAGACCTTGGTGGTCGCTGGGGTACCAGGACTCGAACCTAGAATGGCGGTACCAGAAACCGCTGTGTTGCCAATTACACCATACCCCAAGGGGCTTCTTTCCCCTCGGAAAAGAACCTGCGATAGATTAGCAGAGCAACACCCCTGGACTACAAATCGCCAGGTCAGGACGACTTCGCTGCGAGATCGCGCGCAGCGCGCAGGCGCGCGATACTCACGTCGCGACCAAGCAGTTCCATGGACTCGAACAGCGGCGGCGAAACCTGCGACCCGGTGACGGCCACCCGCACCGGCCCGAACGCCTTGCGCGGTTTGAGGCCCAGATCGTCCACCAGAGCGGCATTGAGCGCATCATGCAACTCCGACGCCTGCCACGCCGGTACGCCCTCTGCGGCGGCGATGGTGGCGTCGAGGACCGCCACCGAATCGGGCCCGAGGTTCTTCGACGCCGCCTTCTCGTCGATCGTGAACTCGGCCTCGCCGACGTAGAGGAACGACATGAGCGGCCAGGCGTCGCCGAGCACCTGGATGCGTGTCTGCACGAGTTCGGCGAGGGCGGTGAACGCGACGTCGTCGAACGGTTCGGCCAGGTATCGGTGCTCGACGAGGTAGGCCTTCAGGCGGGCGGCGAAGTCGGCGGGTTCGAGCAACCGGATGTGCTCGGCGTTGATCGCGTCCGCCTTCTTCTGATCGAAGCGCGCCGGATTCGAATTGACGTCGCGCACATCGAAGGCGTCGATCATCTGATCGAGCCCGAAGATATCGGTCTCGTGTGAATAGCCCCAGCCGAGCAGTGCGAGGTAGTTGAGCAAGCCCTCGGGCAGGAAGCCACGGTCGCGGTGATGCAACAGATTCGACTGCGGATCCCGCTTGGAGAGCTTCTTGTTGCCCTCCCCCAGCACGAACGGAAGGTGCCCGAATTCCGGAACCCGCTCGGCGACACCGATGCGAATCAGCGCCTCGTACAACGCGATCTGCCGGGGCGTCGACGACAGCAGGTCCTCGCCGCGCAGCACATGGGTGATGCGCATGGTCGCGTCATCGACCGGATTGACCAGGGTGTAGAGCGGGTCGCCGCTCGCGCGGGTGAGCGCGAAGTCGGGCACGGTACCCGCCTTGATCGTCGTGGTACCTCGCACGAGGTCGTCCCACGAGATGTCGCGGTCCGGCATGCGAAGTCGCACAACCGGATTGCGACCCTCGGCGCGGTAGTCGGCGCGCTGGGAGTCGGTGAGGTCGCGGTCGAAGTTGTCATATCCGAGTTTCGGGTCGCGGCCGGCCGCGCGGTGACGTGCCTCGACCTCCTCCGGGGTGGAAAACGCCTCGTAGGCCTCGCCGGCGTCGAGCAACCTCCGGACCACGTCGAGGTGGATGTCGCGCCTCTCGGATTGCCGGTACGGCGCATACGGACCGCCGACCTCAGGACCCTCGTCCCAGTCGAGTCCCAGCCAGCGCAACGATTCCAGGATCGCGTCGTAGGACTCCTGACTGTCGCGGGCGGCGTCGGTGTCCTCGATCCGGAAGACGAAGGTGCCCTTGTCGTGCCGCGCCTGCGCGAAGTTGAACAACGCGGTGCGCACCATGCCGACGTGCGGGGTGCCCGTGGGTGACGGACAGAATCGGACGCGTACGGCGTCGGCGCCGGCGGACTTGGCGCCGTCGGAATCTGGACGGGCGGAATCGGTACTGGCCATGGGCCTCAGCGTATCGAACGCGCCGTGGCCGCGGTCAGTCCCGGTGACGGTCCAAGAAGTCGACGATCAGGCGATTCACCTCGGCGGGTTGTTCCAGGTAGCCGAAATGACCGGCCTTGGCCACCTCGGCGTACTCGGCTCCCGGGATCGCGCCGGCGACCTCCCGCGCGAGCTTTGGCGGGAGCGTGCGGTCGTCGGCGAATCCGACGACGAGGACCGGACGGGTGATGGCGCGGTAGGCCCCCAGCCGATCCTGCTCTCGGTGGTGCAACCCGAGTTGGGCCCGTACACCCGGGGTCACCATCTGCGGGGAGAAGCCGATGACTTCGAGCCAGTCCCGCGCCGACCGATCGTCGTCGAGGGTGTGTGGGGAGAGGTTGAGATGCGCGGTGATCGCCGCCGCGTATTCCGGCGGCAACGTCACCCGCTGGTCGTAGAGGGCGCGCTCGCCGGCCGAGATGGCTTCTTGCAGCGGGGTGTTGCGTCCGTAGGTGGCCAGCAGGACAGCGGCCCGCACCACATCGGGCCGGGCCAGCGCCAATTCCTGGACGATGCGCGCACCCAGGGATGTGCCGACCACGAACGCCGGGGCACCCAGATGCTCGATCAGCCCGGCGGTATCGGCCACCATGTCGGCCAGTGTGAAACCGTCGGCGCATTCCGACGACGGCGCGATACCGCGGTTGTCGAACAGCGCAACGCGATATCCGGCTTTGCGTAGTGCGGGTTCCTGATTGGCCTTCCACACACGTCCGGGGCTCCCGGTGCCCATCACCATCACCACGAGCGGCCCGGTGCCCGACACCTCGTAGGCCAGCTCGATGCCGTTGATGTGTGCGGTCCGCGCCGCCGCGGTCACGGCTTGTCCACCACCGGATTGCTCAACGTCCCCAGGCCCGAGACCGAGATCGAAACCCGTTGTCCGGCAGTCATCGGCCCGACACCCTCGGGTGTTCCGGTGAGGATCACGTCGCCGGGCAGGAGTGTCATCACGCGCGAGATCCATTCCACGATCGCACCGATGTCGTGCAGCATCAACGATGTTCGGCTGCGCTGGCGCACCTCACCGTCGAGCTCGGTGGTGATCTCGGCGTCGGACGGGTCGAAGGTGGTGTCGATCCACGGCCCCAGGGGACAGAAGGTGTCATAGCCCTTGCCGCGGGTCCACTGACCGTCGGATTGCTGCTGATCGCGGGCGGTGACGTCATTGGCGACGGTGTAGCCGAGGATGACCCCCGCGGCGTCGGCGGCCCTGACGTCCTTGCACGGCCGCCCGATGACGGCCGCGAGTTCTCCCTCGTAGTCGACCCGCTCGGAGGACGGGGGCCGCACGATCGGGACCTCCGGGCCGATGATCGAGGTGTTGGGCTTCAGGAAGATCACCGGATCGGCGGGGGCCTCACCGCCCATCTCGGCCGCGTGCGCCGCATAGTTCTTTCCGATGCAGATCACCTTGGTCGCCAGGATCGGTGCGAGCAACCGGACGTCGGCCAGCGGCCAGCTCCGTCCGGTGAAAGTCGGCGTACCGAAGGGATGCTCGGCGATTTCCTTGGCGACGACATTGCCGTCGAAATCCTCGAGTGAGACAAAGGCGACACCATCAGGACTGGCAATTCGACCAAGACGCATAACCAGAGCGTAGCGCACGGGCGGTGTCCACATTGCGGGACATCGGTTGGCATCACACCACATTCGGGTTCTAAGATATGGACACCTCATCTCATATGGTGAGAAATGAAACGTGCCGGCCCCGGGCCGCATCGGCCGAGGAGGCGACATGTTGTCCACCGACACCATCGGCACCGCTCACAGATGGGTGATGCTCGGGTGTTCGCTGATCGCCGCCATGACGACGACCTGCGTGGTCTCCGGCTTCGCCTATCTCATCCCGGCGCTGCACGCGGGTGGCATGACCATCTCGCGGGCCTCGGTCCTCGCCGCCGTCCCGACTGTCGGACTGATGCTCGCGATCATCGGCTGGGGCGCGCTGCTCGATCGGCACGGCGAGCGGTCGATCCTCATCATCTCCGTCTCGATCACCCTCGTCGCCGCCGTCGCCACCGCGTTGGCTGCGTGGCGGGCCGCGCCCTATCCGCTGCTGGCCGCGTTCCTGTTCCTGGGCGGCCTCGGTTCGGGCGCCGCCAACGGCGCGAGTGGACGAATCGTGGTGGGATGGTTCCCACCGACCCAGCGCGGTACCGCGATGGGCATCCGGCAGATGGCCCAGCCGCTGGGAATTGCGGTGTGTGCCTTGACCATGCCGGTGATCTCCGAACACTTCGGCATCGGTGCGGCGTTGCTCGTGCCGGTCGTGGTGACGGCGATCGGGCTGTGTGCGTGCGTCTTCGGCATCGTCGATCCGCCGATGGCGGCAGCAGGGTCATCGGCCGCCCTCAGCGCTCGAAATCCCTACCGCGACAGCTGGTTTCTGGCACGCGTGCATGCGGTCAGCGTGCTGCTGGTCATTCCGCAGTCGATGCTGTGGACGTTCGTGCCGACCTGGCTCATCGTCGCCCGGCACTGGTCCCCGGCGACCGCCGGTGTCCTCGTCACCGTCACCCAGACGATCGGCGCCCTGGGCCGGATCGCTGCCGGCAGATGGTCCGACGCGTGGTTGTCACGGATGCGTCCGATCCGGCTGATCGCCGTCGTCGCCGGGCTCGCGATGGCGATCCTGGCATTCACCGACTGGGCCGGCAGCCCCGTCTCGGTGGCGATCATGATGGTCGCGTCGATCGTGTCGGTGGCCGACAACGGTCTGGCCTTCACCGCGATCGCCGAATTCGCCGGGCCCCGGTGGAGTGGGCGCGGCCTGGGCGTCCAGAACACGGCGCAATATCTCGCGACGGCCGCCACCACGCCGATCTTCGGCGCGATCATCACCGCGGCCGGATTTCCGCTCGCGTTCGCGCTGAGCGCGGTGGCACCGGTGATCGCGGCCCCCCTGGTGCCGAAAGACCCGGCGCCCCAGGGCGAATCGGTACCCGTGGATACCCGATGACTCTTCGCCCGCGGCGGGCCGGACCGCCGCGGGAACCGGTGCGCTACAGCCGCTCGCGGATGCTCTCGCCGATCTCTGATGTCGAGAGCCGGCGACCGCCGCGCTCGAGCAGATCGTCGGCGACCGCCTGTTCGACACGCCGCGCGGCCTCGGCATTGCCGAGGTGCTCGAGCAGCAGCGCCACCGACAGAATGGCCGCGGTGGGGTCGGCCTTGCCCTGCCCGGCGATGTCGGGTGCGCTGCCGTGCACCGGCTCGAACATCGAGGGGTTGGTGCGGGTGGCGTCGATGTTGCCCGAGGCGGCGAGACCGATTCCGCCGGCGACGGCTGCGGCGATGTCGGTGATGATGTCACCGAACAGGTTGTCGGTGACGATCACGTCGAAACGCCCTGGATCGGTGACCAGATAGATCGTGGCGGCGTCGACGTGGCAGTAGTCGGTGGTGACGTCGGGGTATTCGGCGCCGATCTCGGCGACGGCCCGGCTCCACAGTGAACCGGCGAAGGTCAGCACGTTGGTCTTGTGCACGAGCGTGAGGTGTTTACGACGGCGACTCGCCCGCTCGAACGCGTCGCGCACCACCCGTTCGACACCGAAGCGGGTGTTGACGCTTACCTCGGTGGCGACCTCGTGCGGGGTCCCGACCCGGATGGAACCGCCGTTTCCGGTGTAGGGACCCTCGGTGCCCTCACGGACCACGACGAAGTCGATGTCGGGGTCACCGGCCAGTGGCGAGGTCACGCCGGGCAGGCGCCGTGCGGGGCGCAGGTTCACGTGGTGGTCGAGCGCAAAGCGCATCGTCAACAGCAGACCACGCTCGAGCACACCCGACGGGACCGACGGATCACCGATCGCGCCGAGCAGGATCGCGTCGTGTTCGCGCAACGACTCCAGATCGGCCTCGGTCAGCAATTCGCCGTTGCGGTGATAGCGGCGGGCACCGAGATCGAACTCGGTGGTGTCGACGTCGGGCACCACGGCGCGTAATACCTCGAGCGCCTCGGCGATGACCTCGGGACCGATCCCGTCGCCGGCGATGACGGCAAGTTTCACGACAGATCCACCTGTTCGATCAGGGTGGCGTCGACAGCCGCCTCGATGGCCCCGATCACGGATTCGTCGATCTCACGACTCACCCGCAGGATCATCGTGGCGCCTTCGCCCTCGGCGTCCTGCGAGAGGGCGGCGGCGAGAATGTCGACGCCCGAATCACCGAGGAGGGTACCGATCTTGCCGAGCGACCCGGGCTGGTCGGTATAGCTCACGAGCAGATTGAGACCCTCGGCGCGCATGTCGAAGTTGCGGCCGTTGATATTGACGATCTTCTCCACCTGGCGCGGCTCGGACAGCGACCCGGAGACGTTGTGCACCGAGCCGTCGGCGAAGACCGCCCGGACGTCGACGAGGCTGCGGTGGGTGGGGCTCTCGGTGGCGGTGACGACCTCGCTGGTGACGCCGCGATCCTCGGCCACCTTGGGTGCGTTGACAAAGGTGATCGGCTCTTCGAGCGCGGCCTCGAACAGCCCGCGCAGCGCCGACAGGCCCAGCACCTCGACATTGCTCGCGGCCAGCTCGCCGCGCACGTCGACCACCAGTGACGTCGGCAGCTCGGGACTGATGGCGCCGACCAGCACGCCGAGCTTGCGGGCCATCTCCAGCCAGGGGGCGACCTCTTCGTCCACGGCGCCGCCGACGATGTTGACCGCATCGGGGACGAAGTGCCCCGCCAACGCGAGTCGGACACTCTTGGCGACATCGGTGCCTGCGCGATCCTGCGCCTCGCTCGTCGACGCGCCCAGGTGTGGGGTGACCACGACCTGCGGGAGTTCGAACAACGGCGAATCCGTGCACGGCTCGGTGGTGAAGACGTCCAGGCCTGCGGCCCGCACCTGCCCCGCGGTGATCGCATCGGCCAGTGCCTGCTCGTCGATGAGACCGCCGCGCGCGGCGTTGACGATGATCACGCCCTTCTTGGTGCGTGCGAGCTGTTCGGTCCCGATGAGCCCCAACGTCTCCGGGGTCTTGGGCAGGTGCACGGTGATGAAGTCGGCTCGCTCGAGGAGCTCGTCGAGCGAGACCAGCTCGATGCCCAGTTGCGCGGCTCGCGCCGGCGACACGTACGGGTCGTAGGCGATCACATGTGTCTCGAACGCGCCCAGGCGCGCGGCGACGAGCTGCCCGATCCGGCCGAGCCCGACGACGCCGACGGTCTTGTCGAAGATCTCGACACCGTTGAACGAGGAACGCTTCCAGGTGTGTTGGTGCAGGGTCGCATCGGCGGCCGGGATCTGGCGGGCCGCCGAGAGCAGCAGCGAGATCGCATGCTCGGCGGCGGTGTGGATGTTGGAGGTCGGCGCGTTGACGACCATCACACCGCGCTCGGTGGCGGCCGGAACGTCGACGTTGTCGAGTCCGACGCCGGCGCGGGCGATGATCTTGAGCTTCTTACCCGCGTCGAGGACTTCGGCGTCGACGGTGGTGGCCGAGCGCACCAGGATCGCGTCGGCGTCGACCACGGCCTCGAGAAGCTTGGGACGGTCGGGGCCGTCGACCCAGCGCACCTCGACTCCGTCGCCGAGTGCTTCCACGGTCGAGGGGGCCAGTTTGTCGGCGATGAGGACGACCGGCAGGCCTGCTGAGGTCACAGTTTTCTCCAGGATCGGTGGCGAGAACGGGGGCGATGCCGTATGGGCATCCGCCAGTCAGCTTAGAGACCCTCGGTGACAGCACGAACAGCCGGGCGGCGAGGACGGTCGAATCCTCAGGATCGACGTGTACATTGTGATCGGCATTACGGAAGAGTTGCGATCCTGCGGCGAACTTTCGCGGGGGCACCGCGCCGGGCACATCCGTCGATACGGTGTTCTTTCGCCGGGGATGTGACGACAATCGATTTCGTGGCAGGCAAGCCGCAGTGGTCGGGTATGAGAGTGGAGTGTGCATGAAGAAGAAGCTGACAATACTGTTGGCTGTGCTGGCAGCGACGGTGCTTGCCGGCTGGGGGGCTCCCGGAACCGCGATGGCGGCGCCGGCCAAGATCTTCCTCGGCGGCGGGTCGGGAATCCTGATCCTCAAGGGCGGCAACTCCGCGGCGGCATGCACGCTGACCACCATCGGCCATGCGAAGACCGGTGAGCTCATCGGCATCACGGCCGGACATTGCGGTGAGCCCGGGCAGAAGGTTCTGTCGGAAACCTTCCAAGACCGCGGTCAGGCCGGTGTCATCACGTACTCCAACCCCAAGGACGACGTCGCGATCATCCAGTTCGACCAGTCGCGCGTCGTGCCGTTGCGGACCGTCCGGTCGGTGACCATCCGCCATATCGACCCGCGCCCGATCGGCTTCCCGACGGTGGCATGCAAGGAAGGCCGTACCACCGGCAGCACCTGCGGGGTCGCCTGGTTCTCCGACGGCGACGTCCACTTCTCCCAGCTGTGTGTGATCGAGGGCGACTCCGGCAGCCCGGTGGTCGTCGGCGATCGCCTCGTCGGCATGGTCAACGCCTATTACTTCGTCGGTTGCATCGGTCCGGAGACCGGAACCAACATCGGCCCGGTCATGAACTACGTCAACAGCACCAAATACAAGGGCTTCACCGTCTTCTGATCGGCGACCAGCTCATCAACGAGTGCGCCCTCTCCGTTCGAACGGAGAGGGCGCACTTTTTTGACCGGGATCTGTTCACCGCGGATCTCTACCACTGTCTTTGTGCCGCGTCGCGGGTCAGTGCCCGCGCCATGCGGTCAGCTCGGCGTCGAACTGCCGACCGGTCCACTCGGCGATGCGCCCTCGGTCGACGGGGTCGATACCGCCGGTCCGCCAATTCCATCCGCCGGTCTCGATCCACTCGTCGAGTGAGGCGGCGATCCGCCGCCGTAACTCGGCGTCCCGGACCCGGCGGTCCCGGCAGAACAGCGCGTAGTCGTCGGCCCGCCAGCTCGTCGGCATCGGTGCGACGGCCTCGGTGAGGGCGGCATCGTCGAGTCCGGTGACCATCTGCCGGACCGCGTCGGCGTGGTCCGGATCGCGCGCCAGATCATGAAGCACCGCAACATATTCGGCGGGCAGCACACCCGGCTGCGACTCAGACATGACGGTGCGCATCCTCGACGAGCGACCCGTCGGCCAGCCGTCCCAGCACCCGGCCATCGCCGAGTTCGTGGCGCAACTCGGGATGCCGATGGTAAAAGTCCAGCAACCAGAAGGTGACCGGCGCGCCGAGCCAGGCGGCATCGAGACGTATCGGATCGAGAGGTAGCGGATCCGGACGCTGCGGCTCGAGGTCACCGTCACCGATCGTCAGCCAGGCGCCGTGGCGCCGACTGCCCTCGACGGGCACACCCCTCGGCTCTATCGTCGTCACCGCATCCCAGGTCCACTCGGCTCGCCAGCCACCCTTGCCGACGACCAGGCCCCGCGGCGACACGGTCAATGCGGGCCCACGCCGCACCGACAGCCGGATCGCCTCGAAGGCACACAGGGCCGCAACGACCACGAACGCATAGGGCGAGAAGGGTTTCGGTGAGTGCTCCGTGAACGAGAGGTCGAGTTCGCCGGTGCCCACGGCATAGAAGGCAAGCCCGCAGCCGACCATGCCGCATACCGCAGATCCGAGGTCGGCCGCGAACTCGCGGTCGTCGCCTCGCAGCAGCAGCGCCGATCGGAACATGCGCGCCCCGGCCGGATGGGGCGAGCGGGCTTTCTGCCGCGTCCTGCGTAACCGGTCGGTCCGGAGTTGTAGCACGAATGTCATCGCGGCCAGCACGGCCGCGGTGGCCACGATGAGATGGTGGTCGCGGGCAGTCACCCAAGCTGTGACCAGGAATATGCACGCGAACGTGAGGCAGAACGCATACCCGAAGCGAGCACGACGACCGATGTGCGCCCACGCGCGTGGAAGCGGATAGGTCACCGACCGACCGCCGATCTCCCGCGCCGACGTCATTTGCACACCACCTGGCCGACGAGGTTTCCCACCACGGCTGCGCTGAGGCCGGCGACGACCGCGCGAACTGCCGCTGTCACCGGCGCCGCTTCGGGCGCCGCGATCATCGTCAGATCCGTGGTCAGCCCGACCGCACCGGTGACCCCGGCGACACATCGCTGGTAGGAGTCCTCGGCGGTGGCGACGCCGACCGCGGTGCCGAGCAGTGTCAGTCCGGGGCCGGCCAGCTTCGCTCCCATTTTCAGTCGCGCCACCTCGGCTTGCGTCAGATACGGAAGACCGTGTGTGACACGGGATTCGGTGGCCGCCATGCCGCCCGACGCCAGCGCGAGCGTGTAGTCACGCGACGACGGCAGCGAGAAGGTGATGCCGTCGACCACGGCCTCGGTCGTCCCGTCGGGCCGCTCGGTCACCACGGCCGGCGGTTTGCCCGGCCGGGTCAGGGTGACGGTGGCGGTGCCGTCGCCGGCCACCGTGCGCGTTGCCGTCAGAACCCCTCGCGGATCGAAGAATTCCGTCTTGTTCACGCCGGGACCACCGGTGTAGATCTGTCGGCTGCCGTCGAGCATCCGCAGCGTCGTCGCGGTGGTGGCTCCGGAGGCGGTGGTCGTGGTGTCGACGACGGTGCCCATCATGTGCTCGGCCAACCGCGCACGCTGATATCCGCGTCCCACAGTCGGATTCGTGCCACCGGTGTTGTCGCCGCGTGGCGCGGTGGTGAAATCCGCGGGGGCATGCGGGTCGGCATCGATCTCGGGTAGAGCGATCCCGAGGGCCCTGCTGTTGAGCTGATCCCGGATGAATACAGCGATGCTCAGGTCGGCCTGGCTCAGGTCTACCAGGAGCGGGTTGAGTCGGACCTGGAAATTGTCGGCCACGGTCGCCAGGGTCTTGGCCATCGGCGCCGAATATCGCTTGACCCGCGGCAAGACGATCCAGTCATCGGTGACGAAGAGGTCACCGGATTCGATGATCGTCAGCATCTTCCGGATGAACGCGGCGGCACCGACGAGATCCGGCAAGTATCTGGCGATCCCGATCGCGGAGTTGTCGGCGATGGCTCCGACGGCCTCTGCGCGGTCCTTGCCTGCGGTGAACGCCGACTCGCCGGACTGCTGCGCAACCCCCGTCCACAGACGGTTCTTGCCCAACGCCAGCATGGCGTACCACGCGGTGGACACCATCTCCTCGAAGGTGTCGCCGGCCGCCCGCAGGGTGTGACCGGCCTCGCCGACGGAATCGGTCTGCCACGTATCGAAGGTCTTTCGGCTCGGGATCATGATGCCCGGCGAGGATCAGGTAGCTGCGTGAACTTGTCGGCCAGCACCGTGTCGGTGGACTCGAATCCGCCTGCCGCGTTGTACACGGCCCCGGACAATCGATCGAAATACGTGCTCACCCCGGCCAATTGGGGTCTCATCTCGTCGGCAGTGGTCTGCGCCGCATACGCGGTCGTCGAGCCGGGCAGCAACGCCGCGAGTGACTCGAAGTCTGCCGGGATGGGCGATGCGGCGACCTGTTGCGCCAGATCGTCGACCACATTCGAGAACTGCCGCAACGCTTCCGGATCGACATCCATCGCTCCCCCTTCGTCGGCTCCCCTGGCCGGAGACAACGATAGCCCGGTTTCGTACCGGTGCCGGAGTATTCATCCACAGGCTCGGAAACGACCGACCGGAGCAGCCCGGGTCCGGAAACAAGAGCGGCCCCGTTCCCACCCGGGAACGGGGCCGCACCTGTCAGTTGCCGGACCTCAGGCGGTCTCGGTGATCGGGCGGTCGACCCAGCTCATCAGGTCGCGCAGCTTCTTGCCGGTGACCTCGATCGGGTGCTCGGCATTCTGCTTGCGCAGACCCTCGAGCTCCTTGTTGCCGCCCTCGACGTTGGCGACGAGGCGCTTGACGAAGGTGCCGTCCTGGATGTCGGTGAGGATGCCGCGCATCCGCTCCTTGGTGTCGGCGTCGATGACCCGCGGGCCCGACACGTAACCACCGAACTCCGCGGTGTCCGACACCGAGTAGTTCATCCGCGCGATACCGCCCTCGTACATGAGGTCGACGATCAGCTTCAGTTCGTGCAGCACCTCGAAGTACGCCATCTCCGGCGCGTAGCCGGCCTCCACCATCACCTCGAAGCCGGTCTTGACCAGTTCCTCGGTACCGCCACAGAGGACCGCCTGCTCACCGAACAGGTCGGTCTCGGTCTCTTCCTTGAAGGTGGTCTTGATGATTCCGGCACGCCCGCCGCCGATGGCGCTGGCGTAGGCGAGCGCCAGCGCCTGGCCCTCACCCTTGGGATCCTGATCGACCGCGATCAGGCAGGGCACGCCCTTGCCGTCGACGAACTGCCGGCGCACCAGGTGGCCGGGACCCTTGGGAGCGACCATCCCGACGGTCACCTCGGCCGGCGCCTTGATCAGATCGAAGTGAATGTTGAGACCGTGGCCGAAGAACAGCGCGTCGCCGTCGTTCAAGTTGGGCTCGATGTCCTCGGTGAAGATCTTGGCCTGGCTGGTGTCGGGGGCGAGCACCATGATCAGATCCGCCCAGGCCGCGGCCTCGGCCGCGGTCATCACCTTCAGGCCCTGCTCGGCGGCCTTCTCCCGAGACTTGCTGCCCTCGCGCAGGCCGATCGCGACGTCGACGCCCGAGTCGCGCAGCGACAACGCATGCGCGTGCCCTTGGCTGCCGTAGCCGATCACTGCGACCTTGCGGCCCGCGATGATCGACAGATCGGCATCGTCGTCATAGAACAATTCGATCGCCACAGTTCTGGTTCCCTTCGATATATGTTGTGCCCCAGGCAAATCGAACTCACGCTAGGGCGCTATTACTTACTACGTCAGCGGTTGGCCGACATGCTCTTCGGACCGCGGCCCAAGGTGACCGCACCGGATTGGGCGATCTCGCGGATACCGTACGGATCGAGCATCCGCAGCAACGCCTCCAGCTTTTCGGCGGTACCGGTGGCCTCGACGGTCAGCGACTCCGGAGAGACGTCGATCACCTTGGCGCGGAAGAGATCCACAACCTCGATGACCTCCGAGCGCACAGTGGAATCGGCGCGCACCTTGACCATCATGAGTTCCCGGGAGACCGAGCCGGCCGGGTCCTGCTCGACGATCTTGATGACGTTGATCAGCTTGTTCAGCTGCTTGGTGACCTGCTCGAGCGGGAAATCCTCGACCGAGACCATGATGGTCATCCGCGACATCCCTTTCAGCTCGGTCGGGCCCACCGCCAGTGATTCGATGTTGAATCCGCGCCGCGAGAACAGCCCCGACACCCGGGCCAGCACGCCGGGACGGTCCTCGACGAGGACGCTGAGAGTGTGGGTACTCATTTCTTTCGAGCCTCCTGGCCGAGGTTGGTGCTCTGGTTGACGACCTCGTGGATGTCGGCCGGATCCGAGGCCGACGCGTCGTCGTCGAACAACGGCCGAATGTCGCGCGCGGCCATGATCTGATCGTTGCCGGTGCCCGCCGCGACCATCGGCCACACCTGCGCGTCGGCACCGACAATGAAGTCGATGACCACCGGACGGTCGTTGAGCTCGCGCGCCTTGGCGATCACCTCGTCGACCTCGGCTTCGTTCTCGACGCGAAACGCCGCACAGCCCAGCGCTTCTGCGAGTTTGACGAAGTCGGGAATGCGCTTGGAGTGGGTGGCCAGATCGGTGCTGGAGTAGCGCTGGTCATAGAACAGCGTCTGCCACTGTCGCACCATGCCGAGGTTGCCGTTGTTGATCAGGGCGACCTTGATCGGGATGCCCTCGATCGCACAGGTCGCCAACTCCTGATTGGTCATCTGGAAGCAACCGTCTCCGTCGATGGCCCACACCTCGGTCTCCGGCGCGGCCATCTTGGCACCCATCGCGGCGGGCACCGCATAGCCCATGGTGCCGAGGCCACCGGAGTTGAGCCAGGTCCGCGGCTTTTCGTAGGCGACGAATTGCGCCGCCCACATCTGATGCTGACCGACACCGGCACAATAGACCGCATCAGGTCCGGCGAGCTTGCCGATCCGGGAGATCACGAACTCCGGCGACATCGACCCGTCGGCGGGGCGGTCGTAGCTCAGCGGATAGGTTCGGCGGATACCGTCGAGATACTCCCACCACTCGCCGAGTTCCGGCACCGCATCGGTGGTGGCGCGTTCGGCCCGCAGTGTCTCGATGAGGTCGATGATGACTGCTTTGCAGTCACCGACGATCGGGACGTCGGCATGACGATTCTTGCCGATCTCCGCCGGATCGATGTCGGCGTGAATGACTTTGGCGCCCTGCGCAAATGACGAGAGCTGCCCGGTCACCCGGTCATCGAAGCGCGCTCCGAGAGTGATCAGCAGATCGCTGCGCTGCAGCGCGGCGACCGCGGCGACGGTGCCGTGCATACCCGGCATGCCCAGGTGCTGGTTGTGCGAGTCGGGGAAGGCGCCGCGCGCCATCAGTGTGGTGACCACCGGGATTCCGGTGAATTCGGCCAATTCGAGCAGTTCCGGCGAGGCGTTCGCCTTGATGACGCCGCCACCCACGTAGAGCACCGGATTCTTTGCGGCGTTGATCAGCCGGGCGGCCTCGCGCACCTGCTTGCCGTGCGGTTTGGTGACCGGACGGTAGCCGGGCAGGTCGATCTGCGGCGGCCACGAGAAGGTGGTCTGGGCCTGCAGGACGTCCTTGGGGATGTCGACCAGAACCGCACCGGGACGGCCGCTTTCGGCGATGTGGAACGCCTCGGCGATGATCCGCGGGATCTCGAGTGCGTTGCTCACCAGGAAGTTGTGTTTGGTGACCGGCATGGTGATACCCGAGATATCGGCTTCCTGGAAAGCGTCGGTACCGATCAGCGCGCGACCGACCTGGCCGGTGATCGCGACCACCGGCACCGAATCCATCTGGGCGTCCGCGAGCGGTGTGACCAGGTTGGTGGCCCCGGGACCCGACGTCGCCATCATCACCCCGGCCCGGCCGGCGACCTGCGCATAACCCGTCGCGGCGTGGCCTGCGCCCTGCTCATGACGAACGAGCACATGGCGAACCTTGGAGGAGTCGAGCAACGGATCGTAAACCGGGAGGACCGCACCGCCAGGAATGCCGAAGACCACGTCGACGCCGAGCTCCTCGAGTGAGCGGACCACCGACTGCGCGCCGCTGACGCGTTCGGGCGCGACGGTGTTCTGCCGTACAGCCCGGAGGTTGCCCGCCGCCGGAGACTCCTGGTTGTCCGCCGCCGGCGATGCCGGGCGCGACCCGGCGCCCGGTGCGGCTGTGTCGGTACGTGCTGTTGGTGCACTCACTGCACGGTCCTTTGTGTTCGTGGTCGAATGGTGTGTTCGAGGTCAACAGGGATGGGCAACAAAAAACCCCCGACAGCAGTTGCTGTTCGAGGGTGGCGCGTCGATGCTGGAGGCCGATGAAGTGACCGATCAGGCGACGACGCGCCGGCCGATTACTACGAGAAGCTCATTCTGCATCACGTCGAACACGGTAGGACTGCGGATAGTGCAGAGTCAAACTCACTCCCACCCCGTCCCACATCTTGGGAACACACTGGTCTGTGCTGCGCAGGCGCTCTAGGGCAGCCGACGGTCGGATGCCACAATGGTGAGGTGTCCCGTTCTTCCTCCGGCGCCCGGTCGTCCACACCGTCGGTGTCATCCTCCCCAGCGTCACCCCCGGCAGCGTCACCCCCGGCAGCGTCACCCTCGGCAGCGTCACCCTCGGCAACATCACCGGATTCGGCACCGAAGCCGTCCGGTCAGCAGTCGGACGAGATCGAGCTGCCGCAAGAGTTCAAGCTGAGCAGACTCGCGTACTTCGCGGTACCCGCGACGTTCCTGGTGGCGCTGTTCATCGCCGGGGCCAATGTGGCGTGGTTCGGCTGGACGTTCGTGGTCCCGGTACTGCTCGCCGTATGGATCTGGCGGATCAAGACCGTTGTGACCCAGAACGGACTGCGCGCGGTGGGCACCTTCGGGACCCGCGAGGTCGTGTGGCCGGAGATCGATGGCCTCCAGTTCAGCCGTTGGGGTCCGGTGCGCGCAGTTCTCGCCGACGGCGGCCGGGTCCGGCTACCGGCGATCACCTTCCGGGACATGCCGCGACTTTCCGCGGCCAGCGGTGGCCGGGTCCCCGACCCGTTCGCCGAGGCACCGGCCGCACGCTGAAGGGCGCCACCTCCGGTCGGTGACCGCCGACGCATGGCCGGTGACCTGCAGGTGAACACCGCCGGCCGCCGACACGTGCCGGGTTGGGGTGACTGCCGTGCCGCAGACGACGAATCCTCACGAGTTCGCAGACCTGATCGATGCGGGCCGGCTCGGCGAGTGCACCATGGCGGCGACGGTCGGCGGGGTGATGCCGATGATCGCCAAGGCGGTGCTGGACATCTGAGCCGGCACCGGCGCGAACGGTTTTGTCGGCGTATGTCAGCGGGGAGTAACGTTGGCGCGGCAGATCGTCCACGCCACCGTGTCGACGGTCGCAGTCAGCGCAGGCCGGAGGTGTCACGCCCATCCGTGACGGTCGACCGGAATCCGTTCGCGAATATCCGCAGCGATTCGTGCGTTGACCCCGAGTCTGTCCCGTGCGCGTCGCCCCGCGCGCTGAAGCGAAACCGATCGAGGAAATCTCATGCCACCTTTGCGGTCACGAACCACCACCGTCGGACGAGAAGCCGCCGGAGCCCGTTCCCTGTGGCGGGCCACCGGGATGACCGACGACGACTTCGGCAAACCGATCGTCGCCATCGCGAATTCGTATACGCAGTTCGTGCCCGGCCACGTGCATCTCAAGGACGTGGGTGAGATCGTCGCCGACGCGGTCCGCGCGGCCGGTGGGGTGCCCCGCGAATTCCACACCATCGCCGTGGACGACGGCATCGCGATGGGCCACGGCGGCATGCTCTACTCGCTACCGAGCCGCGAGATCATCGCCGACTCGGTCGAATACATGGTCAACGCGCACACCGCCGACGCGTTGGTGTGTATCTCCAACTGCGACAAGATCACTCCCGGCATGCTCAATGCCGCGATGCGCCTGAACGTCCCGACGGTCTTCGTCTCCGGAGGACCGATGGAGGCGGGCAAGGCCGTCGTCGTCGACGGTGTCGCGCAGGCTCCCACCGACCTGATCACCGCGATCTCGGCGAGCGCCAACTCCGCGGTCGACGACGACGGACTGTCCGAGGTCGAGCGTTCGGCGTGTCCGACGTGTGGGTCGTGCTCGGGAATGTTCACCGCCAACTCGATGAACTGCCTCACCGAGGCTCTCGGTCTGGCGTTGCCGGGCAACGGGTCGACGCTGGCCACCCACGAGGCACGCCGGTCGTTGTTCGAGCGGGCCGGCCGGGTTGTGGTCGAGGCCGCCAACCGGTGGTACCGCGACGACGACGCGTCGGTGCTGCCTCGAAATGTCGCCACTCCCAACGCATTCCGTAACGCGATGGCACTCGATGTGGCCATGGGCGGGTCGACCAACACCGTGCTGCACATCCTCGCCGCCGCGCAGGAGGGTGAGATCGACGACTTCGACCTGTCGGTCATCGACGAGATCAGCCGCGGTGTGCCGTGTCTGTCGAAGGTCGCTCCCAACTCCGACTACCACATGGAAGACGTCCACCGGGCCGGTGGCATCCCGGCCATCCTCGGCGAACTCCGGCGGGCCGGACTCATCGACGACACCGCCTCGACGGTGCACTCCCCGACCATCGGGCAGTTCCTCGACGAGTGGGACATCCGCAGCGGAACCGCCTCGGACGCGGCGCTCGAACTCTTCCATGCGGCGCCCGGCGGCGTGCGCACCACGACGCCGTTCTCGACCGACAATCGTTGGAGTTCCCTCGACACCGACGCCGCGGGGGGATGTATCCGGGACCACGCGCACGCCTACACCGCCGAGGGGGGGCTGTGTGTGCTCAAGGGCAATCTCGCCGAGGACGGCGCTGTCCTCAAGACCGCGGGCATCGACGAGGAACTGTGGCATTTCGAGGGCCCGGCGCGGGTCGTCGAGTCACAGGAAGATGCCGTGCAGGTCATCCTGTCGAAGACCCTGCAGGCCGGCGAGGTGCTCGTGATCCGTTACGAAGGCCCGTCGGGCGGGCCGGGAATGCAGGAGATGTTGCACCCCACCGCCTTCATGAAGGGCACCGGCATGGGCCGCAAGTGCGGTCTGATCACCGACGGGCGGTTCTCCGGCGGGTCGTCGGGGCTCTCGGTCGGGCACATCTCCCCCGAGGCCGCCGCCGGTGGTGTCATCGGCCTGATCGAGGACGGCGATCCGATCCTGATCGACGTCGCGACCCGCACACTCGCGGTCCGCGTCGACGACGAGGTGCTCGCCGAGCGGCGGGCGAAGATGGAGGCCTCCGAACGCCCCTGGCAGCCGAAGGATCGTGAGCGCACCGTGACGACTGCATTGCGCGCCTACGCGAAGCTGGCCACCTCGGCCGACAAGGGCGCGGTCCGCAAGGTCGACTGACCCGGCACCGGCGGACCTCTACTGCGCAGCGGTGGACATTTCTTTCCCTTCCGAGAGAGATGTCCACCGCTGTCGGCGTATCGGGGGGCCGATCAGCGCGGGTTGCCCGGCGACTGCAGCGGGTTGGTCCCGTTGAACACCATCCAGACCGCCACCGCGGCGCCGATTCCGACGATCAGCCAGGCCACCGACCCGAGGAAGGGCCGACGCGCCCAGCGGCGTGGCGCATCGAACGAATACAGTCCCGGCCCGGTGAGGATGAGGGCCGCCGCGGCGACGGCCAGAACCAGCTCGTATTCGATGCCACCGCCGGGGGCGAAGAACAGGAAGCCGCCACCGGACAGCGTCGTCCGATAGGCGGCGGCGAGCAGCATCACCGCCAGGACCGCGCAGGCACCGATCGGCGTGAACAGACCGAGGATCACCATCGCGCCGCCGATCGTCTCCGACAGCGCGCCGACGATCGCGAGCGGCCGCGCCGCGTCGGCGTTGAAGCCGATCGCCGGATTCGCGTTGTTCACCAGCATGTCCTGGTAGCCCGACAGGCCCGGCCCGCCCCACAGGCCGAACAACTTCTGCAGGCCGTGGGCGAGCGCGACGCTCCCGATGGCCAGACGAAACAGCAACAGTCCCAGGTCCAGGGTGCCGCGCGGCGCGCGGACCGGCGCCTCCGGCTGATCCCGATAGGTCTCGTCGCGGCCGCCCTGCCCGGGTTTCTCCCAATCGGTCTCATCCCGGCCGGGCCCCACCTCCGGCTCGCCCAGTGCCATCGTGACGGGCAGCGGTTCCTCGTCGTGTCGCAGGCCGCGGGTGGCGTCGTCGGGTTCGGAGGGCTGGGCACGACGGGTACGAGACAGTTCGGGAAAGGTCGCCTCGACCGAGGGGATCGGTGGTGCGGGGTCCAGCTTGGCCGTGGGGGGCTCGGCAGGCGTCGGGGTGGGCCCTGCGGTCTCGGTCGGTGCGGTCGGCGCCTCCGACGGCCCCGGGTCGTCGGCTGATCCCCGGACGTGTGGAGGTGGCATCGGCGCCGGGTTGCGCCGGCCCGACGAGGGCGGCGGCACCCCGATCGGGGTGGTCTCGATCTCGCCGGGGTCGAGGTCATCGAGTGAATCCACCCGCGACAACCGGCCCAGCCTGCGACGGTGCCGTTCGTAGAACGTGTCCCGGTCGGCGTCGCTCATCTCGGGTACGCGAAACGCTCCCGTCGGCTCGTCGTACGGGCTCGACGGCTGGAACGTCTGATCCGGCGGGTCGGAAGGTTCGCGATCGCTCACCTGGCCGATGCTAGAGGTTTCCGGTCGGTGAGCGTCCGATCGCCGCGCGGTCCGCGCAACCCGATCGCCTACTGTGGTGGGCATGCGACAGGGGCGGCGAACTCATCGACGACGGGCCGGGGACGGCCCGCACCGCGCGCCGATCGCGGCGTCGCGCGTCCGGCTCGGGGCGCTCGCCGGCGCGATCATCCTCACGTTGAGTGTGGCCGGTTGCGCCGATTTCTCGCAGCAGGACCGCGAGCAGGCAGCGGGTCAGTTCAGCGCGAACAACGAGTCGTTCCAGATCCAGTCGACGCCGCCGCAGTCGACACCGCAGAACCCGACCAGCGCGCCCCCACCGCCGCCCGGACCATGCGTCGACCCCGACCCCGCGGTGATCGCCACCTGCCTGGCCTCCACCGGCGGACTGCGCGCCGGCGACGACGAGGGCGCGGTCACCATCGTCGCCGAACGCACCACCGGCAAGATCGTCACCACCAAACGGTATGGGCCACAACGAGTTGTGGCGTCCTTCGATGTGGACGGTTCAGGTGACGGCGGACTCGTCGACTTTGCGTTCTCGCCGACCTATCAGCAGGATCAACTCATCTACGCACTGATCACCACTCCCACCGACAATCGGGTCGTCCGGCTCGCTCCCGGCGACGTGCCCAAGCCGATCCTCACCGGAATCCCCAAGGGCGCCACCGGCAACATGGGCGCACTGCTCTTCGCCTCGCCCACCCAGCTCCTCGTGGCGACCGGCAATGCAGGCGACCCCGCGGCCGCGAACGACCCCGGCTCACTGGCCGGCAAGCTGCTCTCGCTCACCGACCTGTCGTCGGGCACCACCGCCCGCCCCAAGGTCCTGACGTCGGGTCTCGGTTCGAATGTCGCGTTGTGCCCGGGGTCTTCGGGGGCGCTGTACATGTCGGATCAGGGGCCCACCGAGGATCGGCTGCAGTCGGTGGACGGGTCCGGCGCGGCGACGGTCCTGTGGACGTGGCCGGACAAACCGCAGATCGCCGGCTGCGCGACCACGGCCGGACAGATCTTCGTCACCGAGACCCGCACGCAGCGCATCGAGGCCATCAACCAACCGACGCGCCAACGGCCCACGATCAACCCGCCGGTCCTGGTGCTGGAGAAGCGCTACGGTGCGCTGGGCCGGATCACGGCGGTCGGCACCGACACCGGGCGACTGCAGGTCGCCACCGTCAATCACGATCACGGACAACCGGTTCCGGCCGACGACCGGGTCATCTTCATCTCGCCGCCACCGCCTGCCGGCTCCAACGCCTGACGGGCGAGGGGTGCGGCGGGCAAGACTTACTGGCAGGCCGCGAGCACCAGCTCCTGGACACGAGCCGGGTCGGCCTGACCGCGCGTGGCCTTCATGACATCACCGACGATCTTGCCCGCGGCCTTGACCTTGCCGCCCCGGATCTTTTCCACGATGTCGGGGTTGGCGGCGAGCGCCTCGTCGACGGCCTTCTGCAGTGCCGAATCGTCGCGCACGACCTCGAGGCCGCGGTCGGCGACGATCTGTTCGGGGTCACCCTCACCGTCGAGGACGGCCACGGCGACCTGCTGGGCGAGCTTGGTGGTGAGTGTGCCGGCATCGACGAGACCGATGACGGCCGCGACCTGTGTCGGGGTGATCGGCAGGTCGGCCAGTTCGGTGCCACGTGTATTGGCCTGTTGGGCCAGGAACGAGACCCACCATCCGCGGGCGGCCTCGGGGGCTGCGCCCTCGTCGACCGTCGCGGTGATGAGATCGACGGCACCGACGTTGACGAGGTCACGCATCACCTCGTCGGAGACGCCCCACTCCTCCTGGATACGTGCCCGGCGCACCCAGGGCAGTTCCGGCAGGGTCGCGCGGATCTCCTCGATCCACTCCGCGGCCGGACGCACCGGCGGCAGGTCGGGCTCCGGGAAATAGCGGTAGTCCTCGGCGGTTTCCTTACGACGTCCGGGCGAGGTGGTGCTGTCGGTCTCGTGATAGTGGCGGGTCTCCTGGATGATCTCGCCCCCGGTCACCAGCACTGCCGCCTGCCGCCGCATCTCATAGGTCACCGCGAGCTCGACGCTCTTGAGCGAGTTGACGTTCTTGGTCTCGGTCCGGGTACCGAATTCGGTGGCGCCCTTACGCATCAGCGACAGGTTGGCATCACAGCGCAGCGAACCCTGATCCATTCGTACGTCGGAGACGCCGAGCGATTTCAGCAGGTCACGCAGCGCGGTGACGTAGGCGCGGGCGACCTCGGGGGCCCGTGGCCCGGCGCCGACGATGGGCCGCGTCACGATCTCGACGAGCGGGACACCGGCGCGGTTGTAGTCGAGCAGGGAGTGGTCGGCGCCGTGGATACGGCCCGCGCCACCGATGTGCAACGACTTCCCGGTGTCCTCCTCCATATGCGCGCGTTCGATGTCCACGCGCCACGTGGTGCCGTCGGCGAGGGCCACGTCGAGATACCCGTCGTGGGCGATCGGCTCGTCGTACTGGCTGATCTGGTAGTTCTTCGGCTGATCCGGATAGAAGTAGTTCTTGCGGGCGAACACACTCGACGGGCGGATCGAGCAGTTGAGTGCGAGCCCGATGCGAATCGCATATTCGATGGCCTTGGCGTTGACCACCGGCAGCGAACCCGGCAGTCCGATACACACCGGGCACACCTGGGTGTTGGGGTCGGCACCGAAAGCCGTCGGGCACCCGCAGAACATTTTGGTGGCGGTGCCGAGTTCGACGTGGACCTCCAGGCCCATCACCGGGTCGAAGTCGGCGATGACCTGGTCGTAGTCCATCAGTTCGGCAGCTGCGGCAGTCATGGCCGTCAGTTTATGCGGCCCGGGGACCGCGGAGGTACCGGGGACGCCGCGCCGGGTCAGCCGAAGATGACGCGGACTTCCTGATACTGGTCGAGCGGCACGGTCTTGGGATTGGCGAGCGCCTCGTCGAAGGTGATGCGCGCCATCTCGGTGCCGCGCAGCGCGATCATGTGACCCCACGCCTTGTCGGCGACCAGATCGGCGGTGGCCATCCCCATCCGGGTGGCCAGCACGCGGTCGAAGGAGGTGGGCGTCCCGCCGCGCTGGATGTGACCGAGCACGGTGGCCCGGGTCTCGATCCCGGTGCGCTCCTCGATCATCGGTGCCAGCACCTCGCCGATGCCACCGAGGCGGGGACGGTTGAAACCGTCGAGCCCCTTGGTGGAGTGCGCCTCGCCCATGTCGGGCAACGTGAATCCCTCGGCGACCACGACCATCGGTGAACGCCCGCGGTTCTTGACGCTGGTCACCCAGGCGCAGATCTGATTGATGCTCTCCGGCTGCTCCGGAATCAGAATGGCGTGCGCACCCCCGGCGATCCCCGAGTGCAGGGCGATCCAGCCGGCGTGGCGTCCCATCACCTCGAGGACCATGCACCGCTTGTGCGAGTTGCCGGTGGTCCGCAGCCGGTCGATGGCCTCGGTGGCGATGTTGACCGCGGTGTCGAAGCCGAAGGTGTAGTCGGTGGCGTTGATGTCGTTGTCGATCGTCTTGGGGACTCCGACGATGTCGATGCCGTCCTCGTAGAGACGTTTCGCGGCCGACGCGGTGCCCTCGCCGCCGATCGCGATGACGCCGTCGATGCCGAGATTCTTCAGGACCCTCTTGATGTTCTCCGGGCCGCCGTCGGGCTCGGAGTACGGCCCGAATCGGCTGGTGCCGAGGATCGTGCCACCCTCATGCGAGAGTCCGCGTACCACCGACCGGTCGAGATCGATGATGTCGCCGTACACCAGCCCGTACCACCCGTCGCGGAAACCGACGAACTCCTGCCCGTAGACCGTCTCGCCCTTGAGTACCGCCCCGCGGATCACCGCGTTCAGTCCGGGGCAGTCGCCACCGGAGGTGAGAATCCCGAATCGCTTGGCCATACGCTGTGCCCCTCCTGCCGCGTCGAATCGCCACTGCCGACGACCACCTCTGCATACGGCACTCAATCTAGTGCCGGCGACGCACTCGTGCCGTCCGACGGTGGCCGACGCGGCGCGGGGGCGGTACTACTTCAGTCCGTTCTCGTAGGCGAAGACCACGGCCTGGGCGCGGTCGCGCAGCGACAACTTTGCCAGGACACCGCTGACGTGGGTCTTCACGGTCTGCTCGGCGACGAAGAGGTCGGCGGCGATCTCCTGATTGGACTTGCCCTCCGCGACGAGGTCGAGCACCTCACGTTCCCGCGGGGTCAGCGCGTCGACGGCGGCGGGCATACGCGGACGTGGCCGGCGGCCGGTGACCTCGCTGATGAGCCGCCGGGTGATCGACGGCGCCAGCAATGCCTCGCCCGCGGCCACCACCCGCACCGCGCGGACGAGTTCGTCGGCCGGCGCGTCCTTGAGCATGAAGCCCGACGCACCGATCCGCAGCGCCTCGTACACATAGTCATCGATGTCGAAAGTGGTCAGCATGAGGACCTTGGTGCGGCCGGCCGTACCGTCGGCGGGCAGCTGCGCCGCCTCGGCGCCACGCGCACCGAGGATCTGGGCGGCCGCCCACAACCCGTCGCGCCGTGGCATCCGCACGTCCATCAGCACCACGTCGGGATGCACCCGGCGACACAGTTCGACGGCGTCGACACCGTCGGCGGCATCGCCGAGGACCGACAGATCCGGTTGTGCGGCAAGCAGTGCCGAGAATCCTTGACGGACCATGGCCTGGTCATCGGCGACGACGAGCGTGATCGGCACGGCCGCAACGTTACCCGTTGCTACCGCGGCCGACGGCCGGCGCCCCGGCCGGCAGTCCTACCGGCACCGGCACGTGACCGCGGGCGGCGGCCGGGATGAGTGCACGGACGACGAATCCGCCGTCGGCGGTCGGGGTCGCGGTCAACCACCCGGCCACCGCGCGCGCCCGGTCGGTCATGCCTGCGATACCCACCCCGGCACCGGACAGATGCAGCGGCGGATCGGTGGGAGCGGTGTTGGTGACGATGATTCCGGCCGCCGCACCCCCGTCGCCGTGCTCGCCGGCGACTCGTTCACCGACCTCGGCTTCGCCGGCCGCCGGTGTCAGGCGCACGTCGATGAGTCCGCCGGGCGCGTGGCGGGTCGCATTGGCGAGGGACTCCTGCACGATGCGGTAGATCACCAGCGCCGACGATTCGGCGAACAACGCGTGATCGAGTCCGTCGTGGAACGCGATCTGTGCGCCGGCGCGGCGGGTCTGGGTGATCAGTGAATCCACCTCGGACAGACCGGGACTCGGCGCGGCCGCGGCGGCCGAGCCGTCGACGCGCAGGACCCCGAGCAGCTGACGAACTTCGTCGAGGGAGGTGCGGGCCGCCTGTGCGATGGCCTCGAATTCACCCGCACAGTCGTCGTTGACCTCGGGCAGCCGGTAGCGGGCGGTCTGCGCCATCACCACGACCATCGACATGCGGTGGGCCACGACGTCATGCAGGTCGCGGGCGATGCGCGCGCGTTCCTGCAGGACCGCCGTCGTCGATTCGGCGACCTTGGTCTCCTCGGTCCGGACGGCGAGTTGCCGCCGCGACGCGAGCAGCCCCCGCAATAGCGCCACCACCACGGCCAGGAAGGTCAGACCGACCACCCACCCGGCACGGGCGTCGGGCGGTGCCGCGAGCGCGAACACCACCGACGAGCAGATCCAGACCGGGGCCAGCAACCGCAACGGGCACCGCAGGTAGGCCATGAAGGTGAGGATCAGGAACGAGATGATGTGGGTGACCTGGATGGTCCATGGCCAGCCGTGGGCGGTCGGTATCACCAGGCCGATGACCTGAGCGCCGACCACCGAGATCGCCCACCCCAGCATCGGCGCGCTCCACGCCATCGCCAGCGGCCAGGACGCGACTGCCGCGATGACGGGCCAGGCGTAGGCAGGCAGGTCGTGTGTCGCCGGCACCGTCGGCCAGGCCACCGAGTAGAGCACCCCGGCGAAGACCAGGAAAAACCAGTTACCCGGGGACCGGAGGTAGCGCTGCACCCCCGGATGCGTCGCCACGGGAAGCGTGCGCAATTCGTCGACGGCCGCATCGCGCGCCGTGTGGACCCACCGTCCCAACATGTGATCACCTCGCGGTCCACGCTATGCGGGCCGGACGGGAAAGTCCTCATACCCGAGAGTGGGATCGCGGCCCTACCGACGGACTACGCCCATCGGTGGGTACCGACTGTTCGGGTGAGCACGGTCGGTTCTCGCGGCCGATGTGGCTCGGTGCCTACCGTTCATAGCGTCACGGCATGACTTCCGAAGATTCCTCGTACACATGGCGGCGGGCGGCATTGCGCCGGACCGTCTGGCTGCTGCTGGGTCTGGCCGTGATCGCGGTCCATATGATGTCGGCCGGTCGCGCGCCGGCCACCGCCGACGCCGGGACCCCCATCGGGGCGAACGCGGCGGCCCAGACGCTGCAAACCCTCGTCGGCCCTCGGCCCGAGGCCACAATACGTTATCTGCCGGCGGATTTCGCGACGGTGATGGGCTACCGCCCGCGTCTGGCCGGCGGCTATCCGATCAACCCCGACGGCGGTTGCTCCTCACCGATACCGTTGCCGACACGATTCGAACCGGCCTGCCGCACACACGACTTCGGCTACGACCTGTTGCGATATGCGCAGCGCACCGGAAAGCCGTTGGGGCCGTGGGCGCGTCCGGCCCTCGATCACATGCTCGTCGAACGGATGCGCGCGCTGTGCCATGATCCGGCGTGCGGGACGGCCGCCGAACTCGCCGGCGCCGCGCTGGCGGTCAACACGTGGCGTCAGCACTCCGGGCCGCCGGCGGCGTCGGAATCGATGACCACGATCGTGGCCTCGACCGCAGTCCGGGTGATCGCCGAAATCGGTGGCGGCGTGGGTGGTTCACGATGAGCATCACGCCACCCTCCGCACGGATCAGCATCGGCGCGACGATCGGTTCGGCGATCGCGTTGTGGCCCGCCTCGTTACCCCGCGGCCCCGTGCCTGCGATACTGCTCACCACCGCCTGCGTTCTGGTCGCCACCACCGTGGCACGTCTGTCCGGCACCGCACGCCCGGGTAGCCGCGTGTTCGGGTGGTCGGCGGCGGCGATGTTCGCGGTCGTCCTGGTCGCGGGTGCCGTGATGGACGTGCTGTGGCAGAACATTATTCGTGTTGACGCGGGGACGACAACCATCGGGGCCGGATACGGTGCGGGACTCGTCGCGGCCGGGGCCGCCGGCATGGCGGCCGTCACCTGGTTTCCGCGGCGAACCGCGATCGCCGCGCTGGCCGCGCTCACCGTCACCGGTTTGTTCGCGTCACCGGCCGCCTCGGCGGCTGCCACGCAGAGTGACCGCGCTTCCGATACCGAGGTCGCGGCGCGCGCTCTCACCGACCGCTGGTTGCACGCGGACGGGCTGCACAAGGGCGCGGTGGTGATCGCGGTCCCCACCGGCTCGGGGTGGGTGGATCCCGAGGCGACGACGGCGCTGCGCGCACGGCTGCACGGTGACGTGGCATTCCTGTCACTGCCGTACGCGTCGACCGCGTCGTGGCGGGTCTTCGTCACCGATCGGGAGGCGGCAGGCAATTCGGCGATCGCGGTGCTGCGCCGGGTACTCGCCGCGCGCGACACCCTGCCCCCGACAGCATCACGGCCGAAGGTGTACCTCTACGGGCAGAGTCTGGGTGCGCTGGGCGCCGACCGGGCCAGAGCCTGGGCCGAGGCACATCATCCGGGCGCGGTGACCGGCACCGTGCTTGTGGGCGTGCCCGCCGACACCGTGGATCCGCACGGCGGCGCCGGCGCCCGGATCGTCCTCGCCAATGCCTCCGACCCGGTCACCCGGTGGTCGTTGGCGTCGCTCTGGCGACCGCCGAGCCGGCCCGATGAGACCCGGACCGTGGGACGCGCGGTACACCGCCCACCGTGGCTGCCGGTGGTGTCCTTCGTCCAGACCTCGGTCGATCTGCTCGCCTCGCTCGACGGACCCGACGGCACCGGCCATCACTACGGCCCCGAGCAGGGGGTCCTTCCGTAGTGGTGGCCGTTCGCCCCGGTCAGCCGATCGGGCCGCGGGCCGCCTCGTAGGCGGCGCCCACGCGGTAGAGGCGATCGTCGGCGAGCGCCGGGGCCATGATCTGCAGACCGACCGGCAGTCCGTCGTCGGACGACAACCCCGACGGCACCGACATCGCGCCGACACCGGCGAGATTCACCGGCAGTGTGGCGAGGTCGAACAGATACATCGCCAGCGGATCGTCGACCCGCTCGCCGATCGGGAATGCGGTGGTGGGGGTGGTCGGCGAGACCAGCACGTCGACGTTCCCGAAAGCCGCGGTGAAGTCACCGGCGATGAGCGTGCGGACCTTCTGCGCCTGACCGTAGTAGGCCTCGTAGTAGCCCGACGACAGCGCGTAGGTCCCGATCATGATGCGGCGCTTGACCTCTGGGCCGAATCCGGCCTCCCGGGTCAGCGACATGACCTCCTCGGCGCTGTGGGTGCCGTCGTCGCCGACCCGCAGGCCGTACCGCATGGCGTCGAAGCGCGCGAGATTGCTCGACACCTCGCTCGGCAGGATCAGGTAGTACGCGCCGAGCGCGTAGGTGAAGTGCGGGCAGGAGACCTCGACGACCTCGGCACCGCGCGCCGAGAGTTCGGCGACCGCCTGCTCGAAGGACGCCAGCACCCCGGGCTGGTAGCCCTGACCCTGCAATTCGCGGACCACGCCGACGCGTACGCCGGTCAGGTCGCCCTCCGCGCCGGCCCGCGCCGCGGCGACCACATCGGGGACCGGCACGTCGATGGAGGTGGAATCGCGCGGATCGTGCCCGGCGATGACCTCGTGCAGCAGCGCGGTGTCGAGGACGGTGCGCGCACACGGCCCGCCCTGATCCAGCGACGACGCGCAGGCGACCAGGCCGTAGCGCGAGACGGTGCCGTAGGTCGGCTTGACGCCGACCGTCGCGGTGACCGCCGCGGGCTGGCGAATGGAACCGCCGGTGTCGGTGCCGATGGCCAGCGGTGCCTGGAACGAGGCGAGCGCTGCCGCGCTGCCACCGCCGGAGCCACCGGGAATCCTGGTGACATCCCACGGGTTTCGCGTGACCTGATAGGCCGAGTTCTCGGTGGAGCTACCCATCGCGAACTCGTCCATGTTGGTCTTGCCGAGAATCGGGATACCCGCCGCGCGCAGCCGAGCGGTGACGGTCGCGTCGTAGGGCGGCACCCAGCCCTCGAGGATCTTCGAGCCGCACGTCGTGGGCGCGTCGGTGGTGGTGAAGACATCCTTGAGCGCGATCGGGACGCCGGTGAGCGCCGACGGTGCCGTACCGGCCGCGATCGCGTCGTCGGCGGCCTTGGCCGCGACCAGCGCCTCGGCGCCACTGACGTGCAGGAACGCACCGAGTTGATCGTCGATCTCGGCGATGCGATCGAGATGGGCCTGGGTGACCTCGACCGAGGACACCTCACGCGCGGCGATCTTCGCCCCGAGTTCGGCCGCGCTGAGCCCGGTGATCTCGGTGGACGTGCGGGTCGACGGGGTCGCGCTGCTCATTGTTCCTCCCCCAGGATCTGCGGGACCGCGAAGCGATCCTGCTCGACGGCCGGCGCACCGGAGAGCGCCTGTTCGGTGGTCAGTCCCGGCACCACGACGTCGGCGCGCAGCACATTGGCCAGTTCGGCCGGATGCGCGGTCGGCGGCACGTCGTCGGCGACGACCTCGGATACCTGTGCGACGTGAGTCAGGATCGAATCGAGTTGCTGCGCATAGACGTCGAGTTCGTCGTCGCTCAGGGCCAACCGCGACAGCCGCGCCAGATGCGCGACCTCGTCACGCGTGATCGCGGATCCGGTGGTGGCGGACCCCGAGGTGACGGGCCCCGAGGTGGTGGACTGGGACGTGGCGGACTGGGTGGTGGCGGACTGGGGGTCCACTGGCATGTCGATGGTGTCCTTCCTGCCCGACGGCAACGCACCCAGCCTAGACGTCGCGCCACCGCCGGCTGCGCGCGCGTACACTCGCCGCCGTGATCATCGTCACCAGTAACGACATTCCCGGTTATCGCATCGGACACGTCTTCGGCGAGTGCTTCGGGCTCACCGTTCGTTCCCGCAACATCGGGTCGAACATCGGGGCCGGATTCAAGGCGATGGCCGGCGGCGAACTGAAGGGCATCACCAACCTCCTGCACGAATGCCGCGAAGAGGCACTGGGCCGGCTGTCGGCGGAGGCACAGCAGAAGGGCGCCAACGCCGTGGTCGCGTTCCGCTTCGAGACGACCGAATTCGGCGGCAGTGGCATCGAGGTGTGCGCGTACGGGACCGCGGTGGGTATCGAACCGCTGAACCGACCTTGACCAGCGGCCTCGCTGCCGGTCGCCGGGCGCTCGACGCCCGCGGCCAGCGGCACCGCGCCGGCGGTGGAACAATGTCGGTCGTGTCCTACCTGCTTCGGGTGTACCTCGAGGACCGGCCCGGCAGCCTCGGCCTCCTCGCCGTTCAACTGGGTTCGGTCGGCGCCGACATCCTGTCGCTCGAGGTCGTCGAGCGCGGTGACGGCTACGCCGTCGACGATCTTGTCGTCGAGGTGGCTCCCGGCTCGCTGCCCGACACGTTGATCACCGCCGCCGAAACGGTCTCCGGTGTCCGGGTGGATTCGATCCGCCCGTACTCGGGTGTGCTCGACACCCATCGGGAACTGGAGTTGGTCGACCAGGTAGCGGCGACCGACGACGACCGCCTGCAGACCCTCGTCGACAATGCGCCACGTGTACTCCGGGTGTCGTGGGCGACCGTGATCACCCGCGCCTCCGGTGGGGTGCTGCAGCTGTTCGGCAGTTCCGGTGCACCCGAGACCCCGCTGACCACCGCCGACTGGCTGCCACTGGAGCACGCCGCCCAGCTCGACCCGGAAGCCGACTGGGTACCGCAGGCCTGGCAGGAGATGGACACCCGGCTGGCGGCTGCCCCACTCGGCGACGGCGCGAAGGCAATCCTGTTGGGGCGCATCGGCGGACCGGACTTCCGGCCCTCGGAGATCGCCCGGCTCGGCTATCTCGCGGGCATCGTCTCGACGGTCCTGCGCGCGGAGAGCTGAGCGACACGATGGCCGAGCTCACGCTGATACTCGGCGACATCACCGGTCAATCGGTGGACGCCATCGTCAACGCCGCCAACTCCGGTCTACTCGGAGGCGGCGGGGTCGACGGGACGATCCATCGCCGGGGCGGCCCGGCGATCCTCGCCGAGTGCCGGGACCTGCGTGCGACCCGCTACCCGGACGGCCTTCCGGCCGGGCAGGCGGTGGCGACCACCGCCGGCGACCTCGATGCCCGCGCGGTCATCCACACCGTCGGTCCCGTCTATTCGACGACCACCGACCGCTCACCGATCCTGGCGTCGTGCTATCGCGAATCCTTGCGCGTCGCAGATGATCTCGGGCTCGTATCGGTGGCCTTCCCCGCGATCTCCACCGGCATCTACGGCTGGCCGATCGACGACGGCGCCGGCATCGCGGTCCGCACGGTGCGGGCCTCGCAGACCTCGGTCGCCGATGTCCGCTTCGTCGTCTTCGACGATCGCGCCCGCGCGGCATTCGCCGACGCCCTCGGTTGATCTGCCGCCCTCGCCGCCGCCCCCGGCGTCACGAATAGTCGCGCAACGTCATGAGGAAACCGGCCACCGCGACCACTGCGGCGACGACGTACACGATCACCTGCACCCACAGTGCGGGGTCGGCGCGGTACACGAAGAACGCCACGAGCAGCGCCGCGACGATCATGACGCCCCCGTAGACCGGGGTGCGCCGGGGATGATCACCGCGGGCCATTGTCCGACCTCACCGGCTGTCCGACCTCACCGGCTGTCCGACCTCACCGGCGCGGGTACTTGTAGAACCCTTCGCCGGTCTCGACACCGAGCTTGCCCTTGTCGATGTAGTTGTCCTTGAGGTACTTCGCGAACTGCTTTTCCTTCTCGGTGCCTACCGCCGCGATGTTGTAGGCCGTCGTCAGGCCCACGACGTCGAAGATCTCGAACGGGCCGTCGGGCGCACCGGTGGCGATGCGCCACGTCTTGTCGACCATGTCCGGTTCGGCGATGCCGTCGGCGACGAGTTCGCCCGCCGCGTTGAGGAACGGTACGAGCAGCGAGTTCAGCAGATACCCGGCCTTCTCCTTCTTGATCTCGATCGGCACCATCCCGATCTGCGACGCGAACCGCACCACGTCGTCATAGACGGCGGGGTCGGTCTTCTCGGTGCCCATCACCTCGGCCGTGTTGTGCGACCACACGTGGTTCGCGAAGTGCAACGCGAGGAACTTGGCGGGCCTACCGGTGAACTCCATCAGGTCGCTCGGCAGGAGCGTCGACGAGTTGGTCGCGAACACGGTCTTCGCCGGTGCCGCCTTGCCGAGCTCGGTGTAGGTGTCGCGTTTGATGTCGATGTTCTCCGGGACCGCCTCGATCACCAGGTCGGCGTCGGTGGCGGCGTCGGCGAGATCGGACGAATACCGAATCCGCTTCAGTCCCGCGTCGGCCTTCCCGTCGGCGGCACCGTCGACCTCCTTGGTGTATGTGCGGGCCAGGTCGGAGAACCGGGATCGCCCCGCGTCGAGGGCCTTGTCACTGATGTCGTAGACGGTGACGTCGAACCCGCTGTAGGCCGTCTGGAAGGCGATCTGCGAGCCCAGCACGCCGGTGCCCAGCACGGTGATCTTGTGGAACTCGGTCATGACGTTCCCTTTCGCCGGATCGGTGCGTTCCTTCCCAGCGTGCCAGATACCCGGTGGCGTCGAGGTCAAACCGTCGACGCCTGCCTGCGGTCATTCCCGGATCGTCATACGCGCCACCTTGGCGCCATCGAGGGTGTAGGTGAACGTCGACGGACCGTTGAATCCGTCGCCGCCCACCGTCACCCGCACGACGACCGTCGTGTCGTCGGAGAGTTCGGCGGAAACGACGTCGAGCGTCAGATTCTTACCGATGTACTCGGCGTCACTCCATCCGGTGATGGCCTCCGGCCGGTGAAGATCCTCCCCCAATCGTCCACCGCCCCATCGGGAGTGAACGTGGCCAGGAAGGCGTCGAGGTCGCCGGCATCGGTCGCGTCGATCGACGCCTGCACCGGTTGTGGCAATGCTTCGGTCATGGTTGCTCCTCGCAGTGGGCCCGCCGGGTCAGCGGGTGGTGTAACCGCCGTTGGCGAACAGGGTCTGACCGGTGATCCAATGCCCTTCGGCGGCAAGGAATGTCACGATCGGCGCGATGTCCTCGATCGTGGTCAGTCGACCGCCCATCGCCTGGGACTTGTGGAACTCGACCCGTTCGGGGGTTTCCTGCGGATAGAAGAACGGGGTGTCCATCGGCCCGGGGGCGATGGTGTTGACGGAGATGCCGCGATCGGCGAACTCCTTGGCGGCCGCGTGGGTGAAATGTTCGACGGGGCTCTTGCTGCCCGCATACGTCGAGTATCCATCGGTGAACGCGGCCAACAAAGACGTGACGATACCGATCAGCGAACCGTTGTCGGACAACCGCTTTCCGGCCTCGGAGATGAAGAAGAACGCGGCCTTGGAGTTGATGTCGAACATCGAATCATATTCGGCCTCGGTGATCTCGACGATCGGCTTGCGCAGCACCTTGCCCACGGTGTTGACCGCGATGTCGACCCCGCCGAAGGACTCCACCGCCTGATCGAAGAGGGCGGTGACGGCGTCGGGCCGGGTGAGGTCACCGACGACGGTGATCGCTTTGGCGCCGAGCGCCTGGATGTCGGCGGCGGTCTTCTCGGCGTCGGGCCGCGACGACTCGCCGTGGTGATGGACGACGATGTCGGCACCGAGTCGTGCGAGCTCGAGGCTGATCAACCGGCCGAGGTTCTTGGCTCCGGCGGCCACGACGGCGGTCTTGCCGTGCAGGTCACGCTGCGGAGTCGTAGGTTGCGTCGAAGTGCTGGTCATAGGACACCTTCCGTAGTCGGGCGGCGCGTGCCATCTCGGGCAGCACGCTCCCGGTCGCGATGCGCGACCGGATACCTGACATCGACGCTAAGAGCGAATTCATACAAACGCTAACGAAGATATTTGGATTCCGATCAAGTATGGTTTGTGCATGGCTGAACTCTCCACCTCACTCGAGACGCTGCCGATACCGGACATCCGCCGACTCGAACAGTTCGTGGCGGTCGCCGAGTCGGACACCCTCGCGGTTGCCGCAGCCCGGTTGTTCGTGACACAGCAGGCCCTGTCCACCGCCATCCGTCGGCTGGAAAGCGAACTGGGCGTGACCCTGTTCGACCGAGAGCATCGGGGTCTGACGCTGACACCCGCCGGCGTGGAGTTACTGCGCAATGCGCGCCCGCTGCTGACCGGCGCGCGGCATCTGACCCGGTCGGTACGTGCGGTGGCCGCGCAGCAACCACCGGCGTTCGTCGTGGGCCATTCCCCGGCGCTGTCGGGCGCCGAGGTGTTCTCGATCATCGAACCCGCCCTGGCGCGCCACCCCGACATCTCGGTGACCGCACGGCCGGTGTTTCCCGCCGAGTTCGTCGACGACCTGCGCAGCGCGCGCGTCGATCTGGTCCTGCGGCGCGGCATCGACACCCCCGACGAGCTCACCTCCACCGTGGTCGGCTATCAAGAGCTCCGGCTCGCGGTGACGTCCGATCATCCCCTGGCGACGCTGGACAAGGTCCACATGTCGCAGGTGGCCGGTCATCCGGTGATCGTGTGGGCACCCGAACGGCATTCGTACTACACGGATTTCCTCGTCGCCCATTGTCGGCGTTCGGGTTTCGAGCCGAACCTGCGGATCGACCGCGTGCAGGGCACCCCACCGACCACCGCGGTACTCGTCGACCCCACCGCATGCGCATTCGTGACCGCGCCCGCCGGTCCGGCGCACGGCGACCGGGTGATCGTGAAGGAGTTCACCGATCCGCCGTTCACACCGGTCCAGGCGCTGTGGCTCTCACACACCCTCTCCGACTTCCGGACCGACATCCTCAACTCGGCGCCGGATCGCCTGTCTCCAGAAGGCGCTTGAATCCGGCCTCGTCGAGGATCGGCACGCCGAGTCCTTCGGCTTTGTCGGCCTTGGTCCCGGGTGAATCCCCCACGACCACATAGTCGGTCTTCTTCGACACCGATCCCGACGCCTTGCCGCCGCGGGCGAGGATCGCCTCCTTGGCGCCGTCGCGGGAGAAGTCCTGCAATGATCCGGTGACGACGACGGTCTTGCCCGCCAGGGTGCGCTCGATCGACTCGTCGCGTGCGTCCTCCATGGAAACGCCTGCGGCGCGCCACTTCTCGACGATCTCGCGATGCCAGTCGACCGTGAACCAGTCGTGGATGCTCTGCGCGAGGGTTGCGCCGAGTCCCTCGACGTTCGCGAGCGCCTCGGTGTCGGCGTCCTCGATGGCCTGTAGCGAGCCGAATTCGGTGGCCAGCGCGCGCGCTGCGGTCGGGCCCACATGCCGGATCGAGAGCCCCACCAGAACTCGCCACAGCGCAACGTCTTTGGCCTTGTCGAGGTTGGCGAGCAGGCGTTTGCCGTTGGCCGAGAGCGCACCGTTCTTGGTGGTGAACAGCTCGGTCCGGATGAGGTCGTCGGCGGTCAGGGAGAACAGGTCGCCCTCGTTGGCGAGTACCCCGGCCGACAGCAACGCGGTGGCCGCCTCGTAGCCGAGGGCCTCGATGTCGAAGGAGCCGCGCCCGGCGAGATGAAAGAGCCGCTCGCGCAGTTGCGCCGGGCAGTTCTCGGCGTTGGGGCACCGGATGTCGACGTCACTGTCCTTTTCCGGGCGCAGCGGTGTCCCGCATTCCGGGCACCGCTCCGGCATCACGAATGCACGCTCGGTGCCGTCGCGGAGATCCACGACGGGCCCGAGCACCTCGGGGATGACGTCGCCGGCCTTGCGGATGGTCACCGTGTCGCCGATGAGCACACCTTTGCGTTTGACCTCCGACCCGTTGTGCAAGGTGGCGCGCGCGACAGTGGAGCCGGCCACCAGGACCGGCTCGAGCACCGCGTACGGAGTGACCCGGCCGGTGCGCCCGACGCCCACCTCGATGCCCAGGAGCGCGGTGGTGACCTCCTCCGGCGGGTATTTGTAGGCGATCGCCCAGCGCGGCGCCCGCGACGTCGCACCGAGGCGACGCTGACAGGTGACGTCGTCGACCTTCACCACGATGCCGTCGATCTCGTGCTCGACGTCGTGGCGGTGTTCGCCCCAGTAGGCGATCTTGTCGAGGATCGCATCGGCTCCGCTGACCTTGGTGGTGTGCGCCGACACCGGCAGCCCCCACGCGCCCAGCGCCAGGTAGGCGTCGTGCAGCGAGTCCGGTCGCCAGCCCTCGGTGTGCCCGATGCCGTGGCAGATCATGCGGAGTCGGCGGCGTGCGGTGATCTGTGGATTCTTCTGCCGCAACGAGCCGGCCGCAGAGTTGCGGGGATTGGCGAAGGGCGGTTTGCCGTCGGCGACGAGTGCGGCGTTGAGCGTCGCGAAGTCCTCCAACCGGAAGAACACCTCACCGCGGACCTCGAGCACATGCGGAACCGGATGATCGTCGGTGCCGGACAAGCGCTGCGGGATGTCCTCGATGGTGCGGGCGTTGAGGCTGACGTCCTCGCCGGTGCGTCCGTCCCCACGTGTCGTCGCATGATCGAGCACGCCGTCGCGGTACACCAGTGCCAGCGCCACGCCGTCGATCTTGAGCTCACACAGATACTCCGTGCCCGCCCCGACCTCCTCCTCGACACGCGCTACCCACGTCCGCATCTCGTCGGCGTCGAACACGTTGTCCAGCGACAGCATTCGCTCGAGATGATCGACCGGGGTGAACGCGGTGGAGAAGCCGCCGCCGACGAGTTTGGTCGGCGAGTCCGCAGTGGCCAGCCCGGGATGTGCGTCCTCGAGATCTTGCAGTCGCCGCAGCAACCTGTCGAACTCGCCGTCGGAGATGGTCGGCGAATCTTTGACGTAATACCGGAACTGATGCTCACGGATCTCATCGGCCAGCGTCGACCACTGCTCCCGGGCATCGGCGTCCGGTGCGCCTTCGGTTCGGACCTGATCTGGTTCTGCCACGCACCGAGGGTATCGAAATGCCCCGACACCTTCTGCCACAAGATCTGATCGCTTCGTCGCGCCGGCCGCCCCGCCGGGTAGCGTCGGTGTCCGACCCGGAAGCGCCGTACCGAGGAGAGCCCCCGTGCCGCACCCCATCATGTTCGACGACGCCGACCCCTTCTTGATCCGGGTCCGCGAGATCGCCTTGGCCTTTCCCGATGCCACCGAGGTCGTCGCGCATGGGCGGCCCACCTTCCGATGCCGCAAGATGTTCGGCAACTATGGCGGCGGGGAGAAGGGCGGGGTGCGCCACGACCAGTCGCTGCTGTTCGTCCCCGATCCCGCCGAACGCACGCCACTGTTGAGCGACTCCCGGTTCTTCGTGCCCGCCTATCTCGGCGCGTATGGCTGGCTCGGGCTCCTACTCGACGACTCGACCGACTGGCCGGAGGTGTGGGAGTTGCTCGACGCGAGCTACCGGCAGATCGCACCGAAGCGGTCGATCGCGAAACTCGATGTCCGATAAGCGAGAATTGCGCGCTGCCGGCCTTGTCCATCACGCCTGAACGCTCGTCAATCCCGCCTGAACTCCCCGCATCACCGACTACAGTGAGTCGGGCGAGAAGCGAGATCTCAACGTAAGCAGGAGATTCGGGCATGGCCACCTCATCCGCCCCGCGAGAACGTCTCACCGCCGATCAGCGCAACTCCTTTGCGGCGGCATACCTCGGTTGGGCGATGGACGCCTTCGATTACTTCCTCGTCGTCCTCATCTACGCCGACATCGCCAAGGACTTCGGCGTGCCGCTCGAGCGGATGGCCCTCATCACCACGATGACGCTGATCATGCGTCCGGTGGGCGCGTTCATCTTCGGGCTGTGGGCCGACCGCAAGGGCCGGCGTATCCCGCTGATGACCAATGTGGCGTTCTACAGCGTGATCGGATTCCTCTGCGCCTTCGCGCCCGGTTTCTGGGTCCTGATGGTGCTCCGGATGCTCTACGGCATCGGGATGGGCGGCGAGTGGGGCCTTGGGGCGGCGCTGGCGATGGAGAAGATCCCCACGTCCCGGCGCGGGTTCTTCTCCGGGTTCCTGCAGAGCGGCTACTCGATGGGCTATCTCGTTGCCGCACTGGCTTTTCTGGTTCTCAACACCTGGCTTGGGCTGAGTTGGCGCTGGATGTTCGCGCTGTCGATCATCCCGGCGCTGATCAGCCTGCTCATCCGGGCCCGCGTCGAGGAATCGCAGGCGTGGAAAGCCACCCGCGATCGGGTGAGACAGACCAAGACGACAGCCCGCGAGATCTGGTCCAGTCCGACGATCTGGCGCCGCTTCATCTTCTTGGTGCTGTTGATGACGGCGTTCAACTGGATGAGCCACGGCACCCAGGACGTCTACCCGACGTTCCTGAAATCGACGCACGACTCGGGTGCAGGCCTCGCCGCGAGCACCGCCACGTGGATTGCGGTGCTCTACAACATCGGCGCGATCATCGGTGGGCTGACCGCCGGTGCCCTCTCGGAGCGGTACGGACGCAAGATCCTGATCATCGCGTGCGCGATCCTCGCGCTGCCGATCATCCCGCTGTTCGCCTATTCCACAACCGCCGGCGCCCTCGCGCTCGGTTCCTTCCTGATGCAGGTGATGGTCCAGGGCGCGTGGGGGGTGATCCCGGCGCACCTGACCGAACTGTCGCCCGATGAGATCCGCGGGTTCTATCCGGGGGTCACCTACCAACTCGGGAACTGTCTGGCCGCCTTCAATCTGCCCATCCAGGAAGCGATTGCGGGATCGCACGGATACCCGTTCGCGCTGACAGTGACCATCGTCCCGGTCCTCATCGCAGTCATCGTGTTGACCGCGATCGGGCGCGAACGCAAGGGCGTTCGGTTCGGCAGCGACCAGAGCAGCGTCGAACGCACCACCTGACGCGCCGGTTCCCGGTCAGAGTGCCTGTGGGTCCGCGGCCAGCAACTCCCCGGCACGTGCGCAGATACCCAGCGCGGTACGCGCCCAGTCCGGCGCCGCGCCGGCCAGACCACACGTCGGGGTGACGACGATGTTCTGCGCCAGCACTTTTCGTGGGAGCCCGATGCGATCGGTCAGTGCCGCGAGCCCGGTGGCCACGGTTTCCGCGCGAGCCCGCCGGTCCTCCCGATCGGCCGGCAGCACCCCCGCGACGAGCACGTCACCACGGTCGATGAGCGCACCGATCCCGTCGAGGGTCACACGATCGGGGTTCTCGAGGTCGCCGAGGACACGGGTCACGTCGACCCCGTGGCCTATCCCGGGCAGTGCCTCGATCAGATCCCAGCGCGGTTGCCCGCAGTTGTGCACGATCATCGGCACACCGACCCGCTCGGCCACCGAGCGCAGCGCCTCGGCGACGTCGGTGAGCGCGATCGGCGGGATCACATCAAAACGGGTCAACGGCGGCACCGTGCCGTCGATCACCGCGCCCACCATCGGTTCGTCGAGTTGCACGATCACCGTGGCACCGAGGCGCCGATTGACCTCGGCGACGTGCTCGACGAGACCCTCGGTACCCGAGTCGACGAGGTCACGTAGTGCGCCCCGATCGCGAATTGCCTTGTGCCCGTTGACCAATTCGATGGAGGCGCCCAGCGTGAAGGGACCGGCGACCTGCACCTTGACCGGCCGGCCGGTACCGATGAATCCGGCGTTGTCCCAGACCTCCTCGATCGCGTCGAGGTCGGCGCCGAGGAATCCGCGGGCGCGCCGGGCGACCGACGAGCCGCGCGAACCCAGCCGGTAACCCCAGGTCGCCGTGTCGATCGGCATGTCGACGAGCAACGCCGCCATCCGGCCGATCATGTCGGCGCCGATCCCGCGTCCGGGTAGTTCGCCCAGATACGCGAGGTCGAGTTCGCCGTTGATCACCGTGGCGGTCTCGGGCGCGTCGACGCCCGGCATCGAGCCGATACCCGTTCCCACGCCCGTGGGCAGAGCCGTCATCGGTTACTCGGACACCGGGGTGCCCGGCGCAGCGGCCGGAGCCGAAACCCCTGAAGAGGTGTGGGCCGAAGAGGTGTGTGAGATCCGGCCGGAACCGAGTACCAGGTCACCGCGCGCGTCGTCCGGCAGGTACAGCACGGCGGCCTGGCCGCGTGCCACACCGGTCAGCGGCTGCGTCAGCGCGATCTCGATGTACGGACCGTCCGGCCCGTCGACCGCGGTGGCCACCGCCGGCGCGAGACCACCATGGGCGCGTACCTGCACCATGACCTCGACCGGGCCGTCGGGAGCCTGCCCGGACGTCCACACCGCGTTACGGGTGCGGATCGACCACACATCGAGATGGTCGGCGGAACCGACGCTGACGGTGCCGCTGTCGGGATCGATGTCGGTGACGTAGCGGGGCCGGCCGTCGCCGGCCGGAGCCTCGATCCCGAGCCCCTTGCGCTGCCCGATGGTGAAGCCGTGCACACCCTCGTGCTCGGCGAGCTGCTCGCCGGACTCGGCGTCGACGACCGCACCCGGGCGGATCCCGATGCGTGCACCGAGAAATGCCTGGGTATCGCCGGTCGGGATGAAACAGATGTCGTGCGAGTCGGGTTTGGTGGCCACCGACAGACCGCGTCGGGCGGCCTCGGCCCGGATCTCGCTCTTGGGCGTGTCGCCGATCGGGAACATCGCGCGGCGCAGCTGCTCGCGCGTCAGTACCGCCAGCACGTAGGACTGGTCCTTGTCGGGATCGACCGCGCGGCGCAGTTCGTCCCCGGCGAGCTGCGCGTAGTGGCCGGTGGCCAGCGCGTCGAAGCCCAGTGCCATCGCCTTGTCGGCGAGTGCGGCGAACTTGATCTTCTCGTTGCACGTCAGACACGGGTTCGGGGTTTGACCTGCGGCGTACGCCTCGACGAATTCGTCGATGACATCGTCTTTGAAGCGGTCCGCGAAATCCCAGACGTAGAACGGGATGCCGAGGACGTCGGCCGCGCGACGCGCGTCGTCGGCGTCCTCACGCGAACAGCAGCCGCGGGAGCCGGTACGCAACGCGCCGGGCGCCGTGGACAACGCCAGATGCACTCCGACCACGTCGTGGCCTGCTTCGACCGCGCGGGCCGCGGCGACGGCCGAGTCGACTCCGCCGCTCATCGCCGCCAACACCCGCATCAGGCCGACCTCCCGCCGGGTGAGGCGACCAGTCCGGCGACGCGAGCACGCTCGACGACCTCACCGATCACCTTGCCGACGGTCTCGATGTCGGATCGGGTACTCGACGAGGCAAGGGAGAATCGCAGCGACCCACGGGCACCGGCCATATCCAGCCCCATTGCCAGCAACACATGACTGGCCTGCGCGACCCCGGCGGTGCAGGCCGAGCCGGTGGAGCACTCCACTCCCTTGGCGTCGAGCAGCATCAACAGCGAATCGCCCTCACACCCGTCGAAGGAGACGTGCACGTTGCCGGGGAGCCGGCGCTCATCGCGCGGCCCGTTGGAGCTGGTACCCGGGAGGTCGAGCACGGTGGCGAACAGTTCGTCACGCAACGCAGCGACCGCGGGCATCGACTCGGCCAGTTTCTGTGTCGCGATCCGCAAGGCGGTGGCCATGCCGACGATCGCCGCGACCGGTTGGGTGCCCGAGCGTACGTCGCGCTCATGACCGCCACCGTGAAGAAGCGGCACGCATGCCACATCGCGGCCCAGCAACAGGGCACCGATACCCTGCGGGCCACCGAACTTGTGCGCAGCAAGGCTCAGCGCGGCAAGACCACTGCCACCGAAGTCCACCGGGACGTGCCCGACCGCCTGCACCGCGTCGGAGTGCATCGGTACGCCGTACTCGGTGGCGATCGCGGCCAGTTCGGCGATCGGTTCGATCGTGCCGACCTCGTTGTTGGCCCACATGATCGACACCACTGCGGTCTCGTCGGCGTGTGCGGCGAGCTCGTCGCGCAGGGCGGCCGGCGCGACGAACCCGAACTCGTCGACGGGCAGGATCACCAGGTGCGCGCCCTGCGTGGCGAGCCATTGCGCCGAGTCGATGATCGCGTGATGCTCGATCGCCGAGATCACCACTCGCCGCCGCCGATCGTCGGCCTGCCTGCGCGCCCAATAGATGCCCTTGAGTGCGAGGTTGTCGGCCTCGGTTCCGCCGCTGGTGAAGATGACCTCCGACGGGCGCGCGCCGACCGCGGCGGCCACCGTTTCTCGCGCCTCCTCGAGCCGGCGCCGCGACCAGCGGCCGGCACCGTGCAATGACGAGGCGTTACCCGGTTGGGCGTGGACAGCATTCATCGCCTCGATCGCCTCGGGAAGCACTGCGGTCGAGGCTGCGTGATCGAGGTAGACGGGGGCGCGGCGGAGAGTGGACATGTCGATGCCAAGGATAAACGCGTGCGGGGCCCCAACCAATTCCCCCAACCGATTCCCCCGACCGATTCCCCCGGACGGTCGTTGCCGTCAGCGCACGACCTGCCCTACGTCGAGCACGCCGTGCGGGTCGTGTTGGGCGGCCAGCGCGGAGAGCCACGCGTAGGTGTCCTCGTCGTAGCAGCGCCGGATGCGCGCGGCGTCGGCGGTCGCGGCGAAGTTGGGCAGCTCGCCGCCGGTGGCCCACGGTGTCATCGCCTCGACGGTGTGGGCCGCGGCGGCGATCACCGCCTCGGCGATCGGCGGGACGAGCACGCCGACGGTATGCAGGTTCGCCGCGGCGCGACGATGGCACAGCGCGCTGCGCACTCGTGGTTCGTCGGCGAACGCCCCGCCGAGCATGCGTAGTTCGACGACCGTCAGCGGCGACGAGGACGCCGGACCGGCGGCGGCGAGCAGTGCACTGATCGCCGCGTCGGGCAACTCCCGCAGCAGGGCGCCGCGTTCGGTGACGGGCATCGGCGCGGTGGGATCGGCATGGATGAGTCCGATCTGGGCATAGGGCATCGGCCCGAGGCCGTCGAGCAACGGCTCCCCGAGCGCTCGGATCGGCGCAACGAGGCCGGCGGCAGCCGCGAGATCACCGGCGGCGGCCACCCGGACCGCCACACTGAGGCGCCCGGCCAGCGGCTCGGGGATTCCGGGCATCTCGGGCAGGCGCAGCAGAGCCAGTGAGGTACTGACCTCCCGCGGCAGTCCCACTGCCCAGTCGCGCCAGCGGTGCGCCACCGCATCCGCATCGGCGCCATCGAAATAGATTGCGCCACCGTATATCTCAGCTATCGGCAGCAGATCCACGACCACCTCGACGATAATCCCCAGGGTGGCCTTGCCCCCGCGCAGACCCCAGAACAGTTCCGGGTTCGACTCGGGGGTGGTGTGCTTGAGGACGCCACCACCGGTGACCACCGTGATCGACCGGACGTGATCCGACGACGCGCCCACGGTCCGTACGAGTGGCCCGATACCGCCGCCGCTGAGGAATCCGGCGACCCCGACGTGCGGGGCGGAGCCGCACAGCGGTGCGAGACCGAGCGGAGCGGCGGCGTCGAGGACCTGTTGCCAGCGCACTCCTGCCCCGATCCGGGCGGTATGGGCAGCCGGATCGATCTCGCAGACATCGAGAGCGGTGGTGCGCACGAGAATCGACCGGCCGTCGACGCCGGTGGCGCCGTGCCCGGTGGCCCACACCGACACGGTCATGTCGTTGGCGGACGCGAATCCCATGACCGCACCGACGTCGGCGGCATCGAGGACGTCGACCACCGCCCACGGGTGCGCGGTGACGGCCACGTTGAAGCCGACGGTGGCGTATCCGGGGTCGGTCCGGCGGTGGACGGCGCCGCGCACGGCCCGTCGCAGCGCGGCGATGTCGGCTTGGTCGACACTGCGGGTCGAAGTCATCGGAAGCTCCTCGTGGGATCGGTGATCTCTGCCCGAGAAGCGTTCGCGCTCCCGGGGCGACCGGTCGTGGTCGCCCCATCACGCTGTCGCGGGTCGCTTGGCCGCCTCTTGGAGCAGGCTTGGCTCGACGCTCAGCGCACCCGGCGCGACTCGGCGATCAGCGCATCCGCCGCCTCGGCGGGCCCGGTGAGGCCGAGTCGGTGCGCGTGGGCGGCGATGTCGGCGAGTTCGGCGTCGCGCGCCGCCGACGAGGCGGCTCGTCGTGCCGCGAGCAACCGGCAGCGCAGCATCGACGGGACCCCGTCGCCTGCCGCGGATACCCGCGTCGCCTCGGCAAGGGCTCGCTGCCCGTCCTCGTCACGGCCGAGCAGGAAACACAGACGTGCCAGCGCGTACCCGACCGGGCCGATGCAGCCGAGCTGTCCCAGCGTTGCGACATATGAGCGGTAGGGGGTCAGATACTCCACGAATCGTGGTGCGTACGAATCGAGTTCGAGATCGGCCACGACATGCGCCAACAGCACCGCCTGACACAGCGAGGTCCAGATCATCGGCCGGTCGTCGGCGAGCCAGGAGACGATCATCTGCTCGGCCAGGTCGCGGTCGCCCTCGGCGCCGGCGATCATCGCGATCCCCGCGGCGAGCAGGATCGTGACCTGGTCATCGGTGAAGTCGGCGGCCATCATGCGGGCCCACTCCATCGGGGAAAGTTCTCCGGTGTCGGCGATCTCGTCGAGCATGCCGCGTTCGGCCGCCAATGCGAGCAGCGCGATGGTGCCCGTCCCCGCCACGTAGAGTTCGGTCATCTGGTGCACGGTGACCGCAGTCCTGAAGTGCGCCTTGGCCGTTGCGAAATCGCCGTGCCACACCGCCAGCGAGGCCTCCATCCACCGCAATTGGGCACGCAGGATCGGCAGCCGGAGCCGTTCGCTGCCGACGATCGCGCCGCGCACCAGTGATTCGGTCGCCGCGACATCACCGAGCGTCATGGTCGCCATTGTCAGTGCCGTGTCGATGATGACCTCGTCGATGTCGTGATCGGCATGGGGTATCGCCCGCAGTCGGGCGGCGAGCTCGATGGCGGACTCGGCGTACTGCGCGACACCGGAATAGGTGATCAAGCGCGCCATCAGCACATCGGCGGTGATGTCGTCGTCGTCGAGCGCTTCGGCCACGATGTCCGCACGGGCGAGGAGCCCGGCCGGGATCGCCGCATCCTTGTGATAGCACTGGCCGATCGCCGACGCCGCGAGTACGCGGGCCAGCGCGACCGGGTCGTCGGCGACGGCAACCTCGGCCCGATCGAGGACCGCCTGCAGGGTCTCGTTGTCCACGTGCGGGCCCACCCACGGCCACGAACCGCCGGAGCGGATGAGTGCGCTGGCCAGCCGGCCCACGGTCGTGGTGGCACCGCCGACGACGGCCTGGTGCATCCGCTCGCCGACGGTGGCCAGGACCGTCTCCACGTGCCCGGCGCGGGCCTGCGCCGCGAGCATCCCGATCAGCAGGTCGTCGCGCTCGGCACCGTCGGGCAGCCCGGCCGACTCGTGGGTGCGCAGTGCCACGGCGAGCCAATGCGCGGCGCTCTCCGAATCCCAGTGGGCGGTCGTCTCCTCGGCGGCCGCTCGGCATCCGGCGACCACCTCGGCGGCATCGGCGACCGGCAACGCCTCCAGCAGATGGGCGGCCCGGCGGGCCGTCGAACCGGCGGTCCGGTGGCGGGACACCACGTCGGCGACCGCGAGGTGGATCCTGGCCCGGCGCAGGGGCCGGATACCGGCCAACGCCTGATCACGCAGCAGGGCGTGCGCGAATCGGGTCGACCCGCCACCGGTGGTCACGAGGATCCGGTCGTCGGCCGCCTCGTCGATGCGGTCGGCGATCTCGCCGACATCACGATCCATCACGGTGGCCAGTAGCGCGACGTCGATCTCCTCGCCGAGCACTGCCGCGTGGCCGAGGACGTCGAGCACAGCCGGATCCAATGAGGCCAGGCGTCGATCGAGGACCGACCGGATCGCGGCAGGCACCTCTTCGGTGCGGCGTTCCTCGGTGGGCAGGCGGGAGAACTCGGTGACGAACAGCGGATTGCCGCCGGTGCGCCGGACGAGCGTGTCGAGTTCGTCGACAGTCGGTTCCTCGGCGGTCACCGCCCGCACGAGCTGGGCCACCTCGCTGCGGCCGAGGTTCGGAATCTCGATCGCCACCCCGCCCGCGCGCGCCACCGCGGTGCGGTAGCGCTCCAGGTCCGCGCCGCCCTCGGGGTCGCGGACGGTCACGATCATGCAGATCGGCGCGTCGCGCAGCACCGTGGTGAGGTAGGTGAGCGATCCCAGCGTCATCGGGTCGGCCCACTGTGCGTCGTCGACGACGACGGTCAGCGGGTGCCGTGCCGACGCTTCGTCGAGCATCGTGTGCACGCGCTCGTAGACGGCGAACCGCGCGGTGTCGGCGTCGACCCCGTCCGGCACCGACAGCACCTCGACCGGGTCGGCCCCGACCGCGCGACACAGTTGCCGCAGCGGCCACCACGCGGGCACTCCCTCGGCGTCGGGACAGCGGACCCACACCACCTCCGAGCCCAGGTCGACGGCGGCCCGGGCGGCCTCCTGCGCGACCCGGGTCTTGCCGATCCCCGCCGGGCCGCTGAGGAGAAGCCAGCGGGTGCGGGTTCCGGTCATGCCGAATAGCGCTCGGATGCGGTCGATCTCGGCGACACGACCCACCAGCGGGATCTCACCGACGAGTGCGCCGGGGGTCGGCTCGGGGTCGGCGGGGCGATCGTCGCCACGCGCCGGGACGGCGACCGCGGTGGCGCCCGACCAGCCTGGTGGACGCGGCCACGCCGCGATCACCGGGTCGTGACGCAGGATCGCGCCGTGCAGGTCGACGAGCTCGGCGCCGGGCGACAACCCCAGTTCGTCGTCGAGGACGTGCTGGTGATAGGCATAGACCTCGAGCGCCTCGGTGGCCCGGCCGGCGCGGTACAGCGCAGCCATGTGCAGCCAGACTCCTCTGTCGCGCAGTCGATCCCGCGACCGAAGGGCGACGATATCGCTCAACGCCCCACCGATGTCACCCTCACCCAGGAGTGCAGTGATGTGGATTTCTTGGGTGGCCATGAGGCTTTCGGCCAGCGCCGCCGACTCGGCAGTCACCCAGTCCACGTCATCGAGTTCGCCACCGAGCAGTTCGCCGCGCCACCGGGCCAGTGCCGCCCGCGAGTCGGCGAGTGAGTCGGCCCACCGGCCCTCGTCACGGGCGATGCGGGCGCTGCGGGCGAGGTCGGCGAAGTCGGTGACGTCGAGCCGGTCCTCGCCGAGCTCGATCCGGTAGCCGCCGCCGATCCGTTCGATCGGTGACGCCTCCCCACGGCTGCGCAACGCCCGCCGCAAGTTGGAGATGTAGGCCTGCAGGCTCGTCGTCGCCGCCGGCGGCGGCCCGTCACCCCACAACGTGTCGACGAGCCGGTCGACCGAGACCACCTTGCCGCGCGCGAGCAGCAGGGTGCCGAGCACGGCACGTTGCTTGGGCGGACCGAGCTCGACCGAATCCGGGTCACGATGCACCTGCAGGGGGCCGAGCACCAGATACTCACGCACGCCGGATTCCTCACTCGCACCGTCTTCTTCGCCAGAGTGTATGCGCAGCACGGGCGCGAGGGCGGTCATCGCGTCACAATCGGCTCGTCGCTTTTGCCCGATTGGGTACCGGCCGGGTCTTCGACATCCGAACCGCCCCGCGCGTGGGCATGCCGCATGGTCGCCGTGACGGCCAGCGCACCGATGAGCGCGACGGCGCACGCCGTCCACAAGGCGGCATGCAGTCCGGCGACGAACTCGGCCGGCGAACCCCCCTGCAGCACAGAGCGACCCGGGAAGAACGCGCCGAGCGCGGCAACGCCGAGCGCGATCCCCGATTGCCGGAACACATCGTTGATGCCCGTGGCGAGACCCGCATCGTCGTGGCGGCTCTCGGCCAGCACCACACCGCTCATCACCGGGTTGAAGACGCCGGCACCGACACAGGCGAGCACGAAGCCGCCGACCATGTCCCATCCCGAACCGGACCGGCCTGCGACGGTCATCCAGGCGAGGCCGCCGGCCACCGCCACCAGCCCCCCTGCCAGCAGCGACCACGGCGCCACCCGCCCGACGAGACGGTCGGTGAGCCCCGCGACGACGAACATCGCCATGGTGCCCGGCAGATAGACCAGACCCGCCTCGATGGCGCTCATCCCGACGACACCCTGGAGGTAGATGGTGACGTAGACGAATACCGCGAACATCGACGCCGAGATGGCGAACGTGGCCACCTGCGCACCCGAGAACGCGGCATTGGCGAACATCTTCAGCGGCAACATCGGCTGCGCCACAAGACTTTCGATGACCACAAAGACGGCCAGCGCAACCGCCGCGACGCTCAGCGCCGCGATGGTGACCCGGTCGCCCCAGCCGCGGGTGTTCGCCTCGATCAGCCCATAGGTCAGTGCCGCGAGTCCCACCATCACGGCGAGCCCGCCCATCCGATCGCCGCGTCGCGGTGTCGCACTCCGCGACTCGTCGACCCACCGGGCGCCGACGATCATCGCCAGTCCGACCGGTACGTTCAACAGGAAGATGGCACGCCAGTCGAGCAGTTCGGTGAGCAGACCACCGAGCAGCGGACCGATCGCAAACGACGCGCCGATTGTCGCGCCGTACGCGGCCAGCGATCGGCTGCGCTGCGCCGCTTCGACAAAGGCGTGCGCCAGCAGGGCCAGCGAGGTGGCGAACAGCAGCGCCGCGCCCAGTCCCTGCACGATGCGCGCGAGATTGAGGGTCACCGCGTCAGTAGCGAGTGCGCACAGAGCCGAGGCTGCGGTGAACACGACCGCCCCGATCAGAAAGACCCGGCGACGCCCGATCCGGTCGGCCCAGGCGCCCGCCGACAACACGGCGGCGGCCAGCGCCAGGGTGTAGCCGTCGATGATCCACTTGAGCGCGGTGAAGTCGGCGCCGAGATCGCGGGCGATCGATGGTAGCGCCGTGTTCACCACGGCGATGTCGAGCATGAGCATCGCGGTGGCGGCACACGCCACCGCGAGGGTGACCCATTGGGTACGGGTGAATCGTCGAGTGCTCTCGGCAGGCATGGGTGAGGTCTTTCGTCGGGGCCGGTCGGTCGGCCCACCCTCACCTCATGCGCTTGGAAGCCCCTTGCCTGCCGCTTGGCCCGGCGGAGAGGTTGCCCGATGGTCCGGTCGGCGACTCATCCGGCAACCTGTCCCGCCGCCAGGGCAGAGCCGGTCCCGGCGGAGATGTTCAGTCCCGGTCGAGATAGAAGTACAGGTGCCGGCCGTCCACGACGCCACCCTTGCCGTTCATGATGCCCATCACGGTGTTCGCGTCGACCTTCTTGAAGTGGTCGATGACGGGCTGACCGTCATAAACCATCGACGCGGTCACCTCGCCGCGGAACTCGATCATCCAGAGACTGGCCTCGCCCTTGCCGAGTTCGGTGTTGGAGTACAGCTCGCCGTCGGCGTTGCGGCAGACCAGTGGCTGTACGTCGGAGTCCGAGACGAAGGTCTTGCCGTACCAGCCCACCTTGGGCAGCATCCCGTTGATCCGATGGCCGGTGGTGAACTCACCCCCGCGCCAGCGCCCCAGCATCTCCTCTGGCCGCAGGGTCGGCAGTGCCGCCCAGATGACGTCGAGTTCGGCGTCATCGACGGTTGCGTCGCAAGCGCGCAGTTCGGCGAAGCGGGCGCGCGCCTCGTCGAACCTCGACTGCGCCGGTGAGGACAGTGTGTCGGACATGCAGGGCCCCTTCCGGCCTCGGGAACGAGGGTGTAACACTCGTCACCCCCGTCCAGCCATCGTATATGTTGGCCGATGCGGTGGGCGCGGCGGTCACCACGGCCCGCCCGATCGGATCAGCCCCTCGCACGCGGCCGCGAGCGAGCGCCGGTCGCCCGTGGGCAACTGGGGTCGGTGCAGGCCGACGTGGACGGCCACGTGCCGGCTGCGCAGCACCCGCCGGAGGGTGTCACCGGGGCCGTCGTCGCCGATGAAACCCGGTTGGGCAGTGCGGATTCCACGCGCAGTGAACCCGATCGAGATCGGCAGGATCGGCACCCCCGCGTCGAGTGCGGACTGGAAGAACGCCGGCCGGAAGCCGCCTTGGGCACGCCCGCACCAGGTGGTGCCCTCCGGGAAGACCGCGACCGATGCGCCTCGATCGAGCCCGGCGACGGTCTGCTCGATCACCGATGGCAGGGTGCGCAACGACGCGCGGTCGATGCCGATCACCCCCAATCTCCGTGCCAGCAGCGAGATCCCGGGCATCGTCGTGACGTCGGATTTGGCGACGAAGTGGGCCGGTTGCACCACCGCGATCGCCAGGATGTCCAAATATGAGATGTGGTTGGCCACGATGAGTCCGCCTGCCGGCGATCCACTGGGGCGCCGGTCGTCGATGTCGACCCGGATTCCCAACGCCCGCAGAAGCTCTCGCGCTACGCGACGCAGATAAACCCGACGCATCGAGCGCGGCGAGCAGATGATGAACAGGCCGGCGATCCCGGCCATCGCCACCACCGCGAGCAGATGGGCGATCCGCAGACCCAGCACTACCCGCCCCACCTGCGGGCCGGAGTGCTCCAGACAGTGTGCCGCGCACGGACTCGTCGGATACCAGGCGTGCGGCCGGGCAACTGCGGGCCGCGGTGGTGCGGTTGCGGGTACGACAAGCGGTTCGGCCTGCGGTTCGGCGACGCCGACCGCGGCGCTCACGACGTACCACCCAGACGCCCGATCGTGTCCCGGAAACGATCGAGATAGCGGGTGTTGGCGCCGTGCCGGTCGAGAACGGTGAGGAAGTCTCCGACGTCGAACGCCGGATCGATGGCCGGGGCGCCGCACACCTGCGCACCCAGTCTCAGATAGGCCCGCATCAGCGGCGGCAACCGCAGCCGCTCGGGTGGCTCGATGTTCTCGAGCAGCAGGCCGCCGATGCGCGGCGCAACGTGCGGGTATGCCCGCCACGGTGCGCGGTGACGTTCCTGCAACACAGCCCAGGCGCCACGTAGTGCACTCCCCCGGGTCAGACCGTCGATTCCGGGCCCGCCCAACGGCATCGACACCGAGCCGATGAGGTAGCGGTATCCCGACTCCTCGAGGTACCCGAACACCGCCGCCCACAGCAGCGCGGTGATCGATCCGTCGCGATGCCCGGCGGCCACGCAGGCCCGTCCCATCTCGACGGTCGCCGCGGCGATGCCGTCGAGTTCGGTCAGGTCGAATTCGGTGGCGCTGTACCAGCCGCCGGCGGCGATGGCCCGCGGTGGCGGCAGCAGGCGGGCACAACCGACGATGCCGTGTTCGTCATGGTGGGCGACGAGGTGTTCGCAATGGTCGTCGAAATGGTCTGCGTCTCGCTGTGACCGCGGGTCACCGATCGTGTCGGAGAACCCGGGCTCGGCCGCGAAGAGGTCGAATCGGAACTCCTGGACGGCCACCGCGTCGGCTGGGTCGTCGGTCAGCACGATCGTCAGCGGCCCGGCATGGATCAGCGTGCGACCCGACAACCGGGGCCGCGACCGATCGGGGCGGTACGGGATCGGAGTTGTCATGCCCCGAATGAAAGCCAGACCCGGCATCGCGAAGGCGACGGTGGGCCGTCGTGTCGGTGCTGGGTCGGTGAACACGTGCCGCACGACCCACCGACGACCGATCGCCGGAGAAACGCAGACGCCCCCGGCCATGAGGGCCGGGGGCGTCTGGGAAGCGGGTGACTACTTGCGCTTGTTGACCTCTTCGGTCAGCTGTGGGGCGACGTTGAACAGGTCGCCGACCACACCGAAGTCGGAGATCTCGAAGATCGGCGCCTCTTCGTCCTTGTTGACGGCGACGATGGTCTTCGAGGTCTGCATGCCGGCGCGGTGCTGGATGGCACCGGAGATGCCGAGCGCCACGTACAGCTGCGGCGACACCGTCTTACCGGTCTGGCCGACCTGGAACTGGCCGGGGTAGTACCCGGAGTCGACGGCGGCGCGCGAGGCACCGACCGCGGCACCGAGCGAGTCGGCGAGGTCTTCGACGACCGAGAACTTGTCGGCGCTGCCCACACCGCGGCCACCGGAGACCACGATCGAGGCCTCGGTGAGCTCGGGGCGGTCGCCGCCGACGTTCGGCTCGACCTTGGTGATCTTCACCGCGTTCTCCGCCTGCTCGGGAACCTCGACGTCGACGCGCTCACCGGCACCGGCCTGCGGAGCCGCCTCGACGCCGCCCGGGCGCACCGAGAACACCGGTACGTCACCCTTGGCCTGGGCTTCGACGGTGAAGGCGCCACCGAAGATCGAGTGCACCCCGACGCCGCCCTCCTTGACCTCGATGACGTCGGCGAGGACGCCCGAGCCCAGACGCACCGCAAGGCGTCCGGCGATCTCCTTGCCGTCGGCGGAGGCGGCGACCAGGATGCCGGCCGGCGATGCCGATTCGGCGATCGACGCGAGCACGTCGACCTTCGGGCTGATCAGATAGCTTGCCGCAGCCTCGGACTCGGCGACGTAGATCTTCTCGGCGCCGGCCTGCGTCAGTCCGTCGATGATGCCGTCGGCCTTGCCGGGCGCGCCGACCACGACAGCCGACGGGGCGCCCAGCACGCGGGCGGCGGTGATGAGTTCGCCGGTCACCTTCTTCAGGGCGCCCTCGGCGTCCTGCTCGACCAGAACGAGTACTTCTGCCATTTCGATTACTCCTGGATGTTCTTGGGGCCCTGCGGAATTCGCACTTGGTGCACTGATGCACCGGCGCGTGGTCCCGCGGGCAGGGTCATGTCGGCCTGGGTTACCTAGATGATCTTCTGCGCGACCAGGTACTCGGCAACCTTCACGCCGCCATCGCCCTCGTCGGTGACCCGCTCGCCCGCCGACTTCGGCGGCTTCGGGGTGGAGCTGGTGACCTGCGTGCCGGCGTTGGCCAGCCCGACCTCGTCGGGCTCCACGTCGATCTCGGCCAGCCCGACGACCTGAACTTCCTTCTTCTTCGCAGCCATGATGCCCTTGAAGGACGGGAAGCGCGGCTCGTTGATCTTCTCGTTCACGCTGACGATCGCCGGCAGCTCCGCGGTGATGTGGTAGATACCGTCATCGGTCTCGCGCTCACCGGTGAGGGTCTCGCCCTCCAGCGTCAGCTTGCGCAGATGCGTCAGGTGCGGGAGCTCGAGGTATTCGGCGATCATCGCCGGGATCGCGCCGACCCGGCCGTCGGTGGCCTCGTTACCGGCGATGACCAGTTCCACGCCCTCGACGGTGCCCAGCGCGCGGGCCAGCACATACGCGGTCTGCACCGCGTCGGAGCCGTGCAGCGCATCGTCCTTGACGTGAATGGCCTTGTCGGCACCCATCGACAGCGCCTTGCGGATCGCCTCGGTGGCCCGCTCGGGACCGGCGGTCAGCAGGGTCACCTCGCCGCCGTTGGCCTCCTTGATCTGCAGAGCTTCCTCGACCGCACGCTCGTTGATCTCGTCGAGGACGGCGTCGGCGGCCTCGCGATCAAGGGTGTAGTCGTCGTCGGAGAGCTTGCGCTCGGACCAGGTGTCCGGGACCTGCTTGATGAGAACGACAATGTTTGTCATGGGTCTTCGTCGACCTCCTGCGTCGGGTTCGGCAACTTACCGGCGGGTAAGGCCATCGGTCTCACCCACTTTAGCCCGTCCTATTATCGGGCAGAACATCGACTACCTCACAAAATGGACGGTGGACTATTGTCGTGCGGATGACCGACGTACCCCGGAGCGCCACCCCCGGCGCGCCGCAGGCCCTTTCACCCGATGAGCAACTCGCACTCACCGGCGAGCGGACGGTCCCGGGGATCGCGGCAGAGAACTACTGGTTTCGCCGTCACGAGATCGCCTACGCACACATCCTCCGCCGATGCTCGGGCCGGCGCGTCCTGGAGGCCGGGTCCGGCGAGGGATACGGCGCGGCGATGCTCACCGATGCGGGCGCCGAGGTGCTCTGCGTCGACTACGACGAATCGGCGGTCGTGCACACCCGCCGCCGTTACCCGCAGGTCGAGATCGTGCAGGGCAACCTCATCGCACTCCCGGTCCCCGACGCGTCGGTCGATGTGGTCGTCAACTTCCAGGTGATCGAGCATCTGTGGGATCAGCCTTCCTTCATCGCCGAATGCGCGCGCGTACTGCGGCCCGGCGGCGAGCTGCTGATCTCGACACCCAACCGGATCACCTTCTCCCCCGGCCGCGACACCCCGCTCAATCCCTTCCATACCCGTGAACTCGACGCACGCGAACTCGCCGAGTTGCTCACCGACGGCGGCTTCGCCGTCTCCGCGATGCTCGGGGTGTACCACGGCGCAGGGCTGGCGCGACTCGATCGCAAGTGGGGTGGGTCGCTCATCGACGCACAGATCCAGCGCGCGCTGGCGGGCCGGCCCTGGCCCGAGGACCTCGTCGACGATGTCGCCGGGATCGAGGTCGGCGACTTCGACGTCCGCGGGGCCGGTACCACCGACATCGATTCCTCTCTGGACCTGCTTGCGATCGCGGTGCGGCCCTGACCGTGAGCCATCCCGACTCCCCGGTACCCGGACAGTTCGTCCTGGTCCTGCATTCCCATCTGCCGTGGCTGGCCAACCACGGGCGCTGGCCGGTCGGCGAGGAATGGCTCTATCAGTCGTGGGCGGCCTCGTATCTGCCCGTGTTCGCGATGCTGCGCCGCCTCGCCGACGACGGCTACTCCGACATGCTGAGCCTGGGCATCACCCCGGTCCTGGCGGCACAACTCGACGACCCGCATTGCGCAGCGTCGATGTACGAGTGGCTCGCCGACTGGCAATTGCGCGCCACCGAGGCGGCGGTCGCGACCGATACGCAACGCCGCGAGCTGGGTGCCCGCGAATATCGCAGTGCGAGTGCGGCACTCGCCGATTTCGAAAGTCACTGGCGCCACGGCGCCGCCCCCATGCTGCGTCGAGTGGCCGCCAGCGGGGTGGCCGAGATCCTCGGTGGGCCGCTGGCCCACCCGTTCGCCCCGCTGCTCGATCCGCGGCTGCGCCGGTTCTCCCTCGCCGAGGGCCTGGCCGATGCCGCGCTGCGCTGCGGTACCCGGCCGCGCGGTATCTGGGCGCCGGAGTGCGCTTTCGCGCCCGGTATGGAAGCCGAATACGCCGCCGCCGGCGTCGGACACTTCATGGTCGACGGGCCGACGCTGCACGGCGACACCGCATTGGCACGGCCGGTCGGCGATACCGATGTGCTCGCCTTCGGCCGGGATCTGTCGGTCAGCTATCGGGTGTGGTCACCGAAGTCGGGGTATCCGGGTCACCCGGCATACCGCGACTTTCATACCTACGATCACGCCACCGGCCTCAAACCCGCCCGCGTGACCGGGAAAACCGTTGCAGCGAAGGATAAGAAGCCCTACGACCCGCAGCGCGCCGATCCGGTGATCGACCGTCATGTCGACGACTTCATCGGCCACGTCCGCCACCGGCTCGTCGAGGAGTCCGCACGCATCGGCCGGCCCGCGCTGGTCGTCGCGGCCTTCGATACCGAATTGTTCGGTCACTGGTGGCACGAGGGCCCGATCTGGTTGGAGCGGCTGTTGCGCAGGCTCCCCGAGGCCGGTGTGCGGGTGGGCACCCTCGCCTCGGCCGCCGCGAACGGCCATACCGGTGCGGCCGTGGGCCTTCCGCCGTCGTCGTGGGGATCAGGCAAGGACTGGCGGGTGTGGGAAGGGCCGCAGGTGTCGCATCTGGTGCAACTCAATGCCGAGGTGTCGGCGACTGCGCTCGACGCCGTCGACAAGCTCGTCGACCCGCGCGGCGGTCGTAGTCGGGTGGCCGACCAGATCGTCCGCGAGACCCTGTTGACGGTCTCGTCGGACTGGCCGTTCATGGTGTCCAAGGACACCGCCGCCGACTACGCGGTGCGGCGCGCACACACGCACGCCCACGCCACCCGCGAACTCGTCGACGCCGCCTTGCGCAGTCACGTCGGGCAGGCAGAACAGTTGCGCCGCAACTGGTCTCGCGCCGACAACCTCTTCGCCGACCTGGACGCACGCCGGCTGCACACCACCGAAGCCCTCTCGACCCGACGACGGAGCCACTGATGCGGGTGCTGATGGTGTCCTGGGAGTATCCGCCGGTGGTGGTCGGCGGACTGGGCCGACACGTCCATCACCTGTCCACCGCGCTCGCGGCGGCGGGTCATGATGTCGTGGTGCTCACCCGGCGGCCGCCGGGCACCGATGCGGTGTCGCATCCGACCACCGACCGCGTCGCCGAGGGAGTTCGGGTGATCGCCGTCGCCGAGGATCCTCCGGAATTCGCCTTCGGTACCGACATGATGGCGTGGACGCTGGCGATGGGGCACGGATTCATCCGCGCCGGGTTGACCATCCTTGCCGGCGAACGCGGTTCGCGCGCCACCAGCTGGGCACCGGAGGTGGTGCACGCACATGACTGGATCGTGGCCCACCCGGCGATCGCCCTCGCCGAGATCTTCGACGTCCCATTGGTATCGACCATCCACGCCACCGAGGCCGGCCGACACAGCGGCTGGGTGAGCGGGCGCATCAACCGGGAGGTCCATTCGGTCGAATGGTGGCTGGCCGCGGACTCCGATGCACTGATCACATGCTCGGAATCCATGCGCGACGAGGTGAGCAGGCTCTTCGGCCCCCGGCCCGCCGACATCTCGGTCATCCACAACGGCATCGATATCCGGGCATGGCCGTTCGCGCCGCGCCCCGAGCCCACGGGCCCGCCGAAACTCTTGTTCGCCGGCCGCCTCGAATACGAGAAGGGCCTACAGGATCTCCTCGCCGCGCTGCCCCGGATTCGGCGCACGCATCCCGGCACGACACTGATCGTCGCCGGCGCAGGCACACAGCTCGCCTGGCTGACCGAGCAGGCGCGCCGGCACCGGGTGAGCGGGGCGGTCACCTTTCTCGGCACCGTGGATCATCACGGGCTCGTCGACCTGATGCACCGCTGCGCGGCGATCGTACTGCCGAGCCGCTACGAGCCCTTCGGCATCGTCGCCCTGGAGGCCGCGGCCACCGGCATCCCGCTGATCACCTCGACGGCCGGCGGTCTCGGCGAGGCGGTACGGGACCAGGCGACCGGACTGAGTTTCGCACCGGCGGACGTGGCCGGGCTGGCCGCTGCGGTACGCACCACCTTGTCCGACCCCACCGCCGCCGCCGACCGCGCGCGGCACGCCCGGGATCGGCTGTCGGAGGACTTCGCGTGGTCAGAGGTGGCCGACCGGACCGCGGCCGTCTATGCCGCCGCCAAACGCCGCGTCCGCCCGCCACTGGCCCGACCGGTCATCGCCGAACGCCCACTGCCCGAGCGCGATCCGGGTACGGCCGACTAGCAGACCACTCGAGACTCCTACGTTCTTCCCCCACTTATCGTTTCGCTCCCCAGAAGCTTCCGGAGGACGAATCGAAAAGTGGGGGGACGAAGCATTCGTCCCCCACTTTCAGCAAGTTGCGGGCCGGAGAGAATCGGCGTGCGCATAAGGGTTGGTGACGCGGTCCCGGTGAACCATCATGGCGCCGACATGCCTGGAGCCGAGCATGCCGCGAAGGAGAGCACCGGATGCCATCGATCACCGCACAACCGCGTCACCCAGCCGCCGCATGAGCGTGACCCTCACCGATCGAGAACGGGCCGCGATCGACGGTCTCGCGCAGTTCCCTCTGCTCGCCGCCATCAACGGCCGTCGCTCACGCCGGTTCCCGGTGGGCGGTGCAATCCCCTCCGGAGCCTTGTCGTTCTCCAGTTCACAAGCGCCCCAACCACTCAGCGAGGTCGAGCGGGCGCTCGTGCTGGCCACGGTCACCGGTGTCACCGGCTGGAACTTCGGCATCAGCCATCACCCGGGCTACGCGCCCGCGCTGCCCAACTACTCGGGGTCCGCGGTGGGCCGGACGTTCCCGTCGGCCGCCGGCTTCCACACCACCGACTTCTTCTTCACCGACGATTCGGGCACCTATTTCCTCTCCAGCCGCGACGCACAGCCCGCCGGCGAGGTCGACGACGGCCGGACCGACGTCGAAACATGGCTCGAGGCAACAGTTTCCCGCTACCGCAAACTATCGGACGAGCGGATATATCTGCCTCGCGAGGAACCGTACCTGGAGGGCCACAACACCTGGATCGCCAACCACCCCGGTTCGCTGCTGGTGATGCCGATCGCCGATCTCGCCCAGCACTTCATCGCCAACCTCGCGTTCTTCCTGCAGAACGGATATGGCGTCTACGACGACATCAACAACCGCGACATCCCCGGCGGCGACGACGCATCCCTACGGCACGCCGGAGATCGGTTTCCGCTGTCGTTCGTGGAGCAGTACACGCTCGCCGAGGCCAGCGCGGAACTGATCACCGCGCCCTACAACGGCCATCTGCTGCTCGGCGCGCTCGGGCTGGGCGGCTGGACCTTCGACGGCATCGATCGACTGTCCATCCTCGGCGCGTCGGGCGACCCGGACGTACCGGGACTCGGTTTCCATGTGCAGACCGACGACCGCTGGCCGCTGCCCAATCCCACCGGACTGGCGGGCGTCTTCGAAACCCTGTCGCGTCCCCACGTCGCCGACGGCGCCGAGGCCGTCGCGCAGTTCGTGGCGCGAAAGTTCGGGCCGGGCGGGCCATTTCACCCCGACACCGCGGGACCATGGCGCGAGACCGCGGCCGTGCGCGGCTGCGCCGCACCGTATGACGAGCGGTTCGTCCGGCTGCTCACCGAGCAGGTGTCCTACGTCGACGACACCTTCGGCAAGATTCCCGGAACCGTGCCGACGGTGCACGTCCTCAACTATCTACAGGCCCAGCACATCGACACCGACTTCTACGATCATCACTTCGACCCGGGCGCCTATCTGGCCACCCACCGCGATCACCAGCAGGTCTGGCACTCCTGAGCGGCAGGCCCAGGTGTGATGTCCGGCTACGACGCCGGCCCCTCGGCTTGCGCCTTCTTCCGTTCGATGTCGGCGAGGGCACGTTCGAGCTCGGCACGCTGCGCGGCGTTCGCCTCCCAGGCGTCCTTGCGGTTCTTCACCACGCGCGCCGGGGCACCGACCGCGATCGAATAGTCCGGTATCTCCCCGCGCACCACCGCATGCGAGCCGAGCACGCAACCACGCCCGACGATGGTGTTGCGCAGCACCGACACCTTGGTGGCCATCCAGGTGTCGGGGCCGATACGCACCGGGCCCTTGACGATGCCCTGATCTTTGATCGGCAGGTTGATGTCGTCCATCCGGTGATCGAAGTCGCAGATGTAGCACCAGTCCGCGATGAGCGTCGACCCACCGATCTCCAGATCAAGGTAGGAGTTGACGACGTTGTTGCAGCCGAACACCGTCTTGTCGCCGATGCGCAGGCTGCCCTCGTGGCAGCGGATCGAGTTGCCGTCCCCGATGTGCACCCACCGGCCGATCTCCATCCGGCTCATCTCCGGCGTGGCGTGGATCTCCACGTTGCGGCCCAGGAACACCATGCCGCGCAGCACGATGTGCGGGTTGGCGAGACGGAATCGGGCCAGCCGCACATACCGCACCAGATACCACGGCGTATAGGCGCGGTTGCGCAACACCCACCGCAGCGAGTCGAGGGTCAGGAACCGTACCTGTGCGGGATCTGTCCGCCGTCCGGCCCGCCACCGCGACCGGTAGCTTGCGTTCCACATCGTGGTCACCACGACACGATAGAACATCGGCCGGACGGGCCGGACCGCCAGACGCGCGTCGCGCTGCCGGTGGCCGGCGGCCCACACGATAGGCTCTACCGTTGGCGCCGCCGGTGAGAGGTTCCGACGGCCTGGCACAGAGGAGCTCGCACATGGCGGTTGCCCGACGATCCCGCGCGCGTCGGCGCCTGCCCGCAGCCGTTGCCGTCGTGCTGGGTGCGGTGACCGCGCTGGTGATGTCCGCATGCTCCGATGGACATATCGATGTGCGCTCGACCGCCGGAGTCGGCTGGTCGAGTTTTGGCGGCAACGCCGCCAACTCGAACTTTGCCTATCCGGCCGTACCCGACGACCTGGCCCTGAGTTGGACGCGCCCGACGGGCGGCACCGTGACCGCGCCGGTCACCATCTCGGCCACCGGCAACGTCGGCGTGACGTCGAACTCCGCCGGCTGCGATCTGCTGGTGCTCGACCAGCGCAACGGGCGCAAGAATTTCTGCAAGAACATGCGTGACGGCGTGTCCGGCAACGCGATGCTCACCGATCAATACGACCAGCCCTACATCGGCGAGGCGACCACCTTCCTCGCGTTCAATGCCGGGGGCGCCATCCGCTGGCGCATGCCGGTCATCGGTGTCCCGTTGTCGGCCAAGCTCGCCGATTCCGGGACCGTTCTCATGGTGAGCACCCAGGGCCAGATCCTGCTGATCAACACCCAGACGACGCGGTTGGTGGCACCCGAGGTGCGGTTGCGGCCCGACGCGGATCCGGCGGACCCGCTCTACGGTTTCGGCGACTGCGTCACCAACGGCCCGCGCTGTACCGTGCCGGCACCGCCCGCCGTCGACGTCGCGCATCAGCGGTTCTTCCTCAATGTCTGGCCGACCGGTGCCATTGCCAGCGAGATCCGCGGCTATTCCTACGCGCAGCACGACGGCGCGCGCACGGTCGACGAGATATGGAAGGCGCAGGTGCCCGGCGGAGTCGTCGGACCGGCTACGTTGTCGGCGGACGGCGCGACCGTCTACGCCTTCAGCCGGCTCGGCCAGATCGTGGCGCTCGATGCCGCCACCGGCCACACGCGGTGGACCTATGACAACGGCGGCTACGGATTCGCCAGCATGACCGTCTCGCCGGATGGACTGATCATCCCGACCGGCGTGATCGGCGCGCCGTTGACATTGCTGCGCGACAAGGGCGATCATGCCGAAAAACTCTGGCAGCGAGACGATCTCGCGACCGTCAGTCTGTCCGCACTCACCAGCACCGGAACGGCCTGGACCGTCGTCCGCGACGCCGGCCGGCAAACCCTCTCCCTGACCGAGGTGTCGGCGACCGACGGCAAGACGAAACGCTCACTGCCACTGCCCGATTCCGGTGGATTCGCCACCGGGATCGCGGTGTCGGCGTCCGGCCAGATCGCCACCGCCACCAACATCGGCGAGGTCTACTTCTTCGACAGCAAGAAGAACATCGGCGGATAGCAGCTGCGCTCAGGCGCCCCGAAAGGTCTTGCGGTAGGCCGACGGCGTGATGCCGAGTTCGGTGCGCAGGTGGTGACGCAGGTTGTCCCCGGAACCGAGGCCCGACCGTTCGGCGATCTCGTCGACGGACGCCTCGGTGGTCTCCAACAGTTCACGGGCGAGATCGAGGCGACGGTCGCGCAGCCACGAGCCGGGTGCCATACCGGTCTCCTGACCGAATCGTCGGATGAAGGTGCGGGTGCTCAGATGGGCATGTGCGGCAAGGCGTTCGACCGTCAGCGGCTCGTCGAGATGCGCCAATGCCCAGTGCTGCGTGGCGGCGGTGGCAGACCCGGTGTCATCGGGCACGCCACGTTCGATGAACTGTCCTTGTCCACCGTCGCGCCAGGGCGGCACCACGCAGTGCCGGGCCACCCGGTTGGCCACGGCCGCACCGTGATCGCGCCGGATGATGTGTAGGCACAAGTCGATTCCCGCGGCGAGCCCGGCCGAGGTCAGCACGTTCCCCTCGTCGACGTAGAGTACGGATTCGTCGAGGTCGACGTCGGGGAAGAGGCGGCGGAAGTCGCCGGCGTAGCGCCAGTGTGTGGTGGCACGCAGGCCGTGGAGATGGCCCGCGGCCGCGACCAGAAAGGCGCCGGTGCAGATCGACACGATCCGGGCATCCGGCCGTATCTCCGACAGCACCTGGCGTAGGCGGTCGGTGAGGGTGCCGCTGCGGCGACAATGCTCTTCCGTCGTTCCCGGCACGATGACCGTGTCGGCCGCGGCCAGCGCTTCGGATCCGGATTCGGCGACGATGCGGTACGCGGTCGTGGTCGGCACCGAGTGCCCGTCCACCGCCACCGTCGTCACCTCGTACAGTGCGCGGCCTGCGTCGTCGCAGGCATTGCCGAACAACAGCGGCGGGATCGTTGCGTCGAATCCGACGACCGGCGCGACGAGCAGCACCGCGACGCGGTGCGGACGCGGCACGCGCTCGGTCCTCGACAGGCGAACCACACTGGCAGAATTTTCCGACATATTGGCAATCATGCCAGTGGTGCGACGACGTGTCGATCGTCGATGCTGATCCGGTGACCGCATCTGCCTCGCCGACGTCGGCTCTCCCCCACGGTTCCCACCACTCCCGATGGCCGTGGATCGTCGCCACCGTCAGCTTCGTCGCCATCCTCGGCGCCGCCGGCTTCCGTGCCGTGCCCAGCGTCATGATGGATCCGCTGCACATGGAGTTCGGCTGGTCACACGCCACGGTGGGGTTGGCGATGTCGATCAACATGGTGCTGTTCGGTGTCACCGCCCCCTTCGCGGCCGCGCTCATGGATCGGTTCGGCGTCCGGCCGGTCCTCACCGTGGCCCTGGTGTTCATCGCGGCCGGCACCGGGCTGGGGGTCTTCATGTCGGCCGGCTGGCAGCTCTTGCTGCTGTGGGGTGTGCTGGTCGGGCTGGGCACCGGGTCGATCTCCATGGGCTTCGTCGCAACCGTGTCGACCCGGTGGTTCGTCGAACGACGCGGCCTGGTCACCGGGGTGCTCACCGCGGCGTCGGCGACGGGGCAGCTGATCTTCCTGCCGATCGTCGCGCACCTCACCGATTCGCACGGCTGGCGCTGGGCGTCGGTGGTGGTCACGCTCGCCGCCCTCGCGGTGGTGCCCCTGGTCCTGCTGTTCATCCGCGATCGTCCGGCCGACGTGGGCGCCACTGCCTACGGCGCCCCCGATGACGCCGTCGAACCCGCACTGCCGAACAGCGGATTCGGTGCCGCGGCAAGCGGATTGGCCCGGGGTGCGCGTCAGCCCGCGTTCTGGCTGCTGGCGGTGAGCTTTGCGATCTGTGGTGCCACCACCAACGGGTTGATCGGCACCCATTTCATCCCGGCCGCCCACGATCACGGCATGCCGACGACCGTCGCGGCGTCGCTGCTCGCGACCGTAGGCATCTTCGACGTCGCGGGCACCGTCTTCTCGGGGTGGCTCACCGATCGCGTCGACCCACGAGTGCTTCTCGTCGTGTACTACCTCGGTCGTGGTGTCTCATTGATGCTCTTGCCGATGCTGTTGTCCGCCACGGCCGAACCGAGTACGTGGGTGTTCATCGTCTTCTACGGCCTGGACTGGGTGGCCACCGTCCCGCCGACGATCGCGATCTGTCGCCACTACTTCGGCGCCGACACCCCGGTCGTATTCGGCTGGGTCTTCGCCTCCCACCAGGCCGGGGCCGCGATCGCGGCATTCGGGGCCGGATACATCCGGGACGCACAGGGCTCCTACGACAACGCCTTTCACATCGCAGCCGGTTTGTGCGTGGTCGCCGCGGGCTGCTGTGCGGCCATCCGCCTGCGGCCGGCCGGCGCCGACCCGTCAGGCCTCGCGGACGCCGGGCTCGCAGACGAACGCCACGCCCTTACGCCCGATCCGGGTGAGGACCAGCGCCAACGGCCGCGCACCCTTCAGCTTGAGCCGCTTGCGCAGCGTATCCGGGTCGACGTCGAGGCCGCGGACGAGAATCTCCAGTGACCCGCAGTCCTGTGCCGCAAGCGCCTTGCGCAGCACCTTGTCGCCTGTCGACGCGAGTCGCTCGATGATGCGGAAGCCGCGCTCACCTACCGGCACAGAATCCCCGGTGAGATAAGCGATCTGGGGGTCGAGTTGCCAGAGTCCGTGGCGGTGGGCGTAGTGACGCACCAGGCCGGCCCGCACGACCGCGCCGTCGGGGTCGATCAGAAAGGTTCCGGGGTCTCCGGCACCGACGTCGTCGGGTTCGGCGTCGGTGATCTCCCACGTCGTGACGGCGCCCCCCGCTCCGCTCCGCATCACCGTCGCACGACGGCCGTCGTCGGATCCCGGCCCCGACCACAGGCAGGTCTCCCGCACCGCCGAATCCAGCGAGGTGACCTGGACCTCGCCGGCGAATCCGTAACGATCGCGCATCACCCGATAGTCAAGACCCGGAGCACATTTCACCAACAACGGCCGTCCCGAATAGGTCATCAGGACGTCGAGCAGCGGCGGGGTCAACGCGTCGAGGCGGAACACGCGTCCGCTTCCGGAGCGTCGGGCCGGATCGGCGATGAACACATCGGCGCGGCTCGTCGGGCACAGCGCATCGGCGACGAGCAGAGTCGGTGGCCGCGCCGTGTCGGTCCCGATCCTGGTGTTGTGCAGGGCCATCGCCACCCGTACCGGGTCGAGATCGCTGCCGATCACGCCGGAGATCCCCGGTGTCCGGCTCAACTCCACCAGCTCACCACCGATCGAACACGTGACGTCGTGCACGACCGCCCCGCCGAACCGCCCGGCGATCTCGGCGGCCCGCCGACCGGCGACCGGCGATGCGGTGGCCTGTTGGAGAGCGTCGTCGGAGAGCAGCAGATCGCCGGCATCCCGCAACTTCACGACCGCACGTCGCCGGCAGCGAATCGTCTCCACCAGGGCCGCGTCATGCGGGGCGTAACGGCTTCGGACCTCGGTCAGGTCGGCGAGCATCGAGTCCGGCGTCAGGGCGAGCTCGTCGACGACCTCGAGAGCCCGGGTACCGTGGCGCGATCGTAGAAAGGCGACGTCGTCAACCGTGAAGCGATACGCCATGGCCTGCTGACACCCCCCGCCGTGTAGTCCCGAACTCCTCCAGCGTGTCACAGCCGGCGCGCCGCAATGCCCACGGGCCGCCCCACCTCGGCGATAATCACTCGGTGGAGTCCAGTGAGCACGCCGGCGACGAGGCGTCGGGCCGCCCGGCGAACGTCCCATCAGAACTCGACGGCCCGCCGGCCGTTCGTGCGGCCTGGTGGTCGTCATTGTCCGGCGCCGAGCGCGCACAGTTCCGCAACCGACACCCTGGGCGCATCGGCAATTCCGACGGGATCGCTGCACCTGACCGAGATCTGGCCAACCGGGCGATGCTGCCGCGCGTGCTCGCCGAACTCGAGCAGCAGCGACAGACGCTCACCGAACGACTGTCCCGCAAGCGTTTCCGCGGCACGTTCACCTCCGATGACGCCCGCAGGTGGTACGTCGAACGCAAGATCGCCGACATCGGCGCGATCGAATGGGAGCTGGGCCGCGCCGACGCGGCCAACCCGCGGCTGCTCATCTCCTTCGACATGCACAGCGGCGAACGCGGGCACGCCGCCGTCGCCGTCGGCAATCCCGACACCGCCGACCACATCGGCGTCACCACCCCGGGTCTGGGTACCACCATCGCACCGTCCCTGACCGGCGAGCTGCCGTATCAGGGCATGGGCGGAGAGAGCCGGCTCCTCCGTGAGGAGACCCGACGCCAACTCGGCGTCGTCGGGCGCGCCGACGAGGCCGTCGCCGCGGTTGCCTGGATCGGCTACGACACACCCAATTTCACCGGCCCCGGCGGTCGGATCTCCACCGCCCGCGGCGCGTTGCACGTCGCCACCGCAGGCAAGGCCCGCGACACCGCGCCGATCCTGTCCCGCTTCCTCGCCGGTCTCGTCGCGGCGTCGGACCGCCGGCCACATCTGGTGGCCCTCGGCCACTCCTACGGGTCGCTGGTGACCGCAGAGGCACTGCGCCTGACACACGGGCTCGTCGACGACGCCATCTTCTACGGCTCGCCCGGACTCGGTGGGGACCGCGGGTTCGACCTCGACTACACGCCGGCGAGTTTCCACCTCGTCGACGGCGCCGCCTACGTCCTCAAGAACGATGACGACCAGATCGCCGACCTCGGACTCTTCGGCAGCGACCCCGTCGACAGCCCGGCGCTCATCCGCCTGACGACCCGTGCGGGCGTCGACACGACCGGCGTCGCGCGCGTCGGCTCACGCGGCCACGCCACCTATTCGCGTGACGTCGAAGGCAAATCGACGATGGCGCAATACAACATGGCCGCGGTACTCGGCCGGATGCCCGAACACCTCATCACCGGACCGTGACGGGCTGGGTATTCGAGCCGGGTCATCGAGTCCCACCGACGTTCTTCCCCCAGTTCTCGTTACTTCCCCCGAAAGTTTCCGGGGAGCGAAACAAGTTGTGGGGGAAGAGTATTCGTCCGCTACTTGTGGCAGCGCGGATCAGGCCTGCGGCTTGTATCCGCTCACCACGACGTTGTAGAAGAACTTCGGCGGCACGATCCGGCGCAGCACGTTCTCGTCGAGCCAGGTGAGCCGCTTCCAGGCGCCGAACGCGAAACCCGCCCAGCCCCAACCGAGTTTGCCCGGCGGCACAGCTGCCTCGAAGGTGCGGACCGGCCAGCCGAGCATCGCGGCGGCGAACTCCTCGGTGGCGGTGTGCACCGAATCCGCCCCTGCCGCGCGGGCGATACCCGCCAATTCGTCCGGATCGAAGGTGTGGATGTCCACGACCGCCTCGAGTGCGGCCGCCCGCGACGACTCGTCGAGCTCCTCCTGCGGCCGGCGCCACGACTGCAGCGGACCGGCCTTGGTGATCTTCGTGGTCAGATACCAGGTCGCACGGCTCAACCAGCGGGCGTAGAAGTCGCCGATCGTCGACGGCTCCCCCGCGAAGACGAACCGGCCGCCCGGCTTCAGCACACGCAACACCTCGCGCAGCGCCTGTTCGACGTCGGGGATGTGGTGCAGCACCGCGTGTCCCACCACGAGATCAAAGGTGTTGTCGTCGTACGGGATCTTCTCCGCGTCGGCGACGCGACCGTCGACGTCGAGACCGAGGTTCTCGGCGTTGCGCAGCGCCACCTTCACCATTCCCGGCGAGAGGTCGGTCACCGACCCCTTCTCGGCCACCCCGGACTGCATCAGGTTCAGCAGGAAAAATCCCGTGCCGCAACCGAGTTCCATGGCCCGTCCGTAAGGCAGCCCTTCGCTTCCGGCGGCGGTACCATTCGCCCCGCTCGCTCCGCTCCCGGCGGCGGAAACATTCGCCCCGCTCGCTCCGCTCCCGGCGGCGGTACCGTTCGCCCCGCTCGCTCCGCTCCCGGCGGCGGAAACATTCGCCCCGCTCGCTCCGCTCCCGGCGGCGGAAACATTTGCCCCGCTCGCTCCGCTCCCGGCGGCGGAAACATTCGCCCCGCTCGCTCCGCTCCCGGCGGCGACCGCGTCGAAGCGGCCACGCGCATAGTCGATGCACCGCTCGTCGAAGCTGATCGACCACTTCTCGTCGTAGGTCTCGGCCTCCCAGTCGTGATAGAGCACCTGGGCGAGTTTGGTGTCGGACATCGCCGCCTGTACCTCTTCGGCGGTGGCGTGCGGGTTCGGCGCCGGATCCCCGGCTCCCGCGGTGCGCGGATCGTTCTCGGTGGTCGTCATCGTCTTCGGTATCCTCCTCTGCCGCAGCTCACTTCCCGGTGAACTGCGCCTTCCCCGGGCCGTTCTCCACGAACGACTTCATTCCGATCGCGCGATCCTCGGTCGCGAACAGTGCAGCGAACAATTGCTCCTCGATCTTCAGGCCGGTGTCGAGGTCGACGCCGAGTCCCTGATCGACGGCCTTCTTGGCGGCCGCGAGTGCCACCGACGCCGCCGTGGTGAACTGGCCGGCCCAGCGCAGTGCCGCGTTGTACACCTCGTCGGGGGCCACGACCTCGTCGACGAGACCGATCTGCAGCGCCTCCGCCGCACCGACGAACCGGCCGGTGAAGATCATGTCCTTGGCCTTGGCCGGGCCGACGAGTCGGGCGAGCCGCTGGGTACCGCCGCCACCCGGGATGACGCCGAGCAGCGCCTCGGGCACCCCCAACTTCGCGTTGTCGCCGGCGATCCGGCGGTCCGCACTGAGCGCCACCTCGAGTCCGCCACCGAGCGCGTATCCGGTCACCGCGGCGACCGTGGGCTTCGGAATCTCCGAGATCGCCCCGAGCGCACGCTGCAACCGTCCGGCGACCTTGGCCATCTCCGGATAGGTCATGTCGTTCATCTCTTTGATGTCGGCGCCGGCGGCGAGCACCTTGGGGCCGCCGTAGACGACGACGGCCTTGATGTCGTCGCGGTCGGTGGCCTCGGCCGCGGCCGCGACCAGCTCGGATTGCACCTGGCGGTTCAGCGCGTTCATCGGTGGCCGGTCGAGCAGAATGGTGCCCACACCGGGGTGATCGTCGGAGGTCTCGAGGGTCACGAACTCAGGCATGTGGGTAGCCTACGCGGCGGCTCTCGGCGGGTTCGCGACAGTTCGGGCATCGTGTGCCGGCACTGGCGGTTACCGACCGAACAGCGCAAGCGCCCCAATGAACCGACAGCAGGCACCCGGACTCACTACGCTCGCAGGAGTGGCCGACCAGCGCGGGGAAACCATCGAACTGATCGCTGGTGAGCGCGCGATCAGGTTCACCAGTCCCGATCGCGTCTACTTCTCCGAACGCGGCGAGACCAAGCTCGACCTCGCCCGGTACTACGAATCCGTCGGCGACGGAATAGTGCGCGCCCTCTACGAACGTCCCTGCATGCTGCACCGCTTCCCGAAGGGTGTCGACGGAAAGAAGGTGCACCAGAAGCGGATTCCGGCCGGTGCGCCCGACTGGGTGCAGACCACCGAACTCTGGTTCCCCCGCTTCGGGCGCACCGCCGACGAGTTGTGCGTCACCGAACTGGGCAGCGTGCTGTGGGCCGTGCAGATGTCGACGGTGGAGTTCCACCCGTGGAACTCCCGCCGCGCCGACCCGGAGTCCCCCGACGAGTGGCGCATCGACCTCGATCCCATGCCCGACTGCGACTTCGCCCGGATCCGCCGGGTCGCCGGGGTGGTCCACGAGGTGCTCGACGAACTCGGGATGCGCGGGTTCCCGAAGACCTCCGGCGGCCGCGGCCTGCACATCTACGTCCGCATCGTCCCGGAGTGGGGATTCACCCAGGTGCGCCGCGCCGCGCTCGCGTTCGCCCGCGAGGTCGAGCGCCGGACCCCCGAGGACGTGACGACCACCTGGTGGCGCAAGGACCGCGACCCGGCGGCGGTGTTCGTCGACTACAACCAGAACGCCCGCGACCACACGATGGCCGCAGCGTATTCGGTCCGCGGCAATCCGCGCGGCACGGTGTCGGCCCCGGTCACCTGGGCCGAGATCGCCGACATCGAACCCGATGACTTCACCATCGCGACGATGCCCGAGAGGTTCGCCGAGCTCGGCGACCTGCACGCCGAGATCGACGACGTCGCCCACCGGATCGACGAACTGCTCGAGTGGGCCGATCGCGACGACGCCTCGGGCGAGAAGCCCGTCGACGCCACGACCGACGATTCCGGAGTGGTCGATCTCGACCCGTGACGTGCGCCGGCGGGCCCCCGGGTCAGAGCCTGATGTCGGGCGGCGTCTGGTTCCCGAGTCCGGCGAAGTAGTCGTCGGATCGGGTGAAAGCCAAGCCCGCCAATCCTTTTCCGGCGCTCACCGACGGCTCGACGGCCTCGATCGTGCGCGTGGCGGCGAGCAGATCGGCGACCGTCGCGTGGCCGGCGACCTCTCGCAGTTGCGCCCACGTCGGCGGCAACAAGAAGTGCTTGCCCGCCGACCATGCGGCGAGCGCGCCCTGCGCGCTCGCCCATTGGGCGACGTCGGCCTCGGTGGTCGAGTCGTCGGGCTCCTGACCTGGCGGTACCGCAGCGAGGAAGAACCTGGTGTCGTAGCGCCGCTTCTCGTTCACCGGGGTGATCCAATGCGCGAGCGGGCGTAGCAGATCGGCGCGCAATGTCAGTTCCCGTGCGCGCAGGAAGTCGGCAAAGGAGATCGACTTGTCGACAAGGGCCGCGCGCTCGGCACGCAGCGAGGCCGGATCCGGGAAGCTCTCGCCCGAGGACGCGAGCAGCACCCCGCACTCCTCGAAGGTCTCACGCACCGCCGCGCACACCAGGGCCTGCGCGAGTTCGACTGTGGTGGAGAACTGTTCGGCCCACCAGTCAGCTTCGGGCCCGGTCCACGCGAGGCCGGCGTCACGGTCGCGGGGATCGACCCCGCCACCCGGGAAGACCGTCATCCCGCCGGCAAATGCCATCTGCTTGACGCGACGCTGCAGAAAGACCTCGATTCCACCGTCGCCCTCGCGAACCAACACCACCGACGCGGCGTCGCGCATCGGCACCGGTGTCTGTTGTGCCGACGACTCCTGCGCGGATGTCTCTCGCATCACTCGAACTCCCACCTGCCCGGCCGACGTGTGCCAGGTCACGTTCCGACACTATCGCCGCGGTCCGCGACGTCGGCACCCAGGGGGATGGGGCGGTCCTATCCCGCCGAACGCCGGTGTCCACCGGCACGGCGGGATCGCCGGGCGAAGAAGCGCCCGTCGACCTTCGACAGGGAGATCTGCTGCCGGAAGGCGGTCGACAGATTGTCGCCGGTCAGCACCTCGTCCAGCAGGCCCTGCGCCATGACCTCCCCCTCGGAGAGCAGCATCGCATGCGTGAAGCCGGCCGGAATCTCCTCGACGTGGTGGGTGATCAACACGATCGCCGGCGAATCCGGGTCCGCGGCGAGCGCAGAGAGCCGTTCGACCAGCTCCTCCCGGCCACCCAGATCCAGGCCGGCGGCGGGCTCGTCGAGCAGTAGCAGTTCGGGATCGGTCATCAAGGCGCGCGAGATGAGGACGCGCTTGCGTTCGCCCTCGGACAGCGTGCCGAAGGCGCGATCGGCCAGATGTTCGGCGCCCATCGACTCCAGCGACTCGAGCGCCTGAGCACGGTCGACGTCGTCATAGGCCTCCCGCCACCGGCCGATCACCGAATAGCCGGCGGAGATGACGACGTCACTGACCCGCTCGTCGTCGGGGATGCGGTCGGCCAGCGCGGCACTGGCCACGCCGATCCGGGTGGACAGCTCGCGCACCTCGACCCGGCCGAGCAACTCGGCCAGCACAAAAGCCAGGCCGGCCGACGGGTACAACTCGGCAGCGGCCAGGCGGAGCAGGGTCGTCTTGCCCGCACCGTTGGGACCGAGAACGACCCAGCGCTCGTCGAGCTCGACCTGCCAGGTGACCGGACCGACCAGCGTGGAACCGCCCCGAACGACGGAGACGTCACGAAAATCGATCAGCAGGTCGGGATCGGACGTCGGTTCGGCTGGCACGGGATCACGGGCGCTCACAGGTCTATCGTGCCTTACTCGTCGGGGACGTCGCCATCATCACCGACATGCGTGTCCACCGACCGCATTCGCCGGGGCACGCACTCGTCCACACCCAAAGACGCCATCGGACAACGCAATAGCGGGCCATGGTGCGATCTGGGAATAGCGGTCGCCACAAACGCCTTGTGCACCGGTATGAGTGTGCCTCTCTCCATCCTCGATCTCGCCCAGGTCGGCACCGGTGAAACCGTCGCCGAGTCGTTGACCGCCTCGACGGATATGGCCATCCGCGCCGACGAGTGGGGCTATGAACGCATCTGGTACGCCGAGCACCACAACATGTCGTCGATCGCCTCGTCGGCTCCGGCGGTGCTCATCTCCCACATCGCTGCCCGCACCTCCCGCATCCGGCTCGGGTCCGGCGGGGTGATGCTGCCGAACCACTCCCCACTCGCCATCGCCGAGCAGTTCGGCACGCTCGGTGAGCTCTACCCGGGCCGGATCGATCTCGGGCTGGGCCGCGCGCCCGGCGGAGACCAGAACACCTTCGCGGCGCTGCGTCGCGACATCGCCGCGGCCGACCGCTTCCCCAACGACGTACTCGAGCTGCAGGGCTACCTGACCGGTCAGACGCGGGTTCCCGGGGTGAACGCGACGCCCGGCAACGGTACGAACGTTCCGCTCTACATCCTGGGGTCGTCGTTGTTCGGCGCGCAGCTCGCCGCGGCACTCGGCCTGCCGTACGGGTTCGCGTCGCATTTCGCGCCCGCGGCCCTGACCCAGGCGGTGCAGATCTATCGCGAGCAGTTCCGGCCGTCCGAGCAACTGGCCGAGCCGTATGTGATCGCGGGCGCCTGTGTGATCGTCGACGACGACCCGCAGCGCGCGCAGGAACAGCTCCACCAGGCCAAACGCCACCGAGTGACCGCACTCTTCGGCCGCGGACGAACCTTCACCGACGAGGAGGCCGACGCGATCCTGTCGATGCCTCAGGGCCGGCAGATCGACGAGATGCTCACCTACTCCGGCGTGGGCACTCCCGCGCAGGTGCGCGAGTATCTCGACTGGTTCGCCGGCCACGCCGACGCCGACGAGATCATCGTCGCCTCGCTCGCTCCCGACCGGGAGATCTGGTTGCAGACACTCGCCCATCTGGCGCCCGCCCGCGTACCGGCGGCGTGACGGGCTGCGCGTCAGGCCAGCCGGAAGTCGGCGAAGTCGAAGCCGGGCACCACGATGCAGCTGACCAGCGACGCCTCGTCACCCGAACAGCGGGCGCGCTGCCAATGACCGGGCGGCACCAGCGCCTGAGGCCGCTGCCCACCGGTGAGGTCGGCACCGACCACCGCCCGTTCGATGTCCTGCGGCGCCGCGCCGGCACCGCCGAGATCGAGGTGCACCGGCGCACCCCGGTGATACAGCCAGATCTCGGCACCGCGCACCGTGTGCCATGCCGACTCCTCGCCGGGCAGCAGCACGAAGTGGATCGCCGTACCCGCCGGGCGATCGCCCTCGTAGCCGGGTAGGGCCGCGGCGGGCAGCATCAGATCGCTGCGCCACGTCTCGGCGTACCAGCCGCCTTCGGGATGTGGTGCGAGCCCCAGGCCCTGCGCCCAATCCGGCAGTGCTGCATGCTCGTCGGTCATCGTCTCAGCCCTCTCGAATCTCGGCGATCACCGTCACCGAGCCGGGCGCGATCTCGGTGAATCCGGCATCACGCACCGCGACGGCCCGGCCCGCGCCGTCGTCGTCGAGCAACCGCGCCCAGACGGGGTCGTCGGCTGCGCATACCGACAGCGGACATCCCGTATCGCGCCACGTGCGTGCCGACGCCTCGTCGAGCAACGTGACCGCAAGCATGACACCGTGGCCCACCTGCGCGGCGAGTTTGCCGACCGTCATCTCCAGGGCGGGATTGACCCACAGGCATATCCCCGCGCGAGCCGGCGCGACCGGCAGGTCGCCCGCGATCTCGGTACCACCGATCTGCAGCCTCGAGATCCGCTTGTCGACGGCACCCACCCGACCAGGCACCAGCGCCCGCGCCTGCGCGCCGCCTGCGGTGGCGGTCACCCCCCAGACCTCTTGGGCCGCAACCCAATGCGCGCTCCGAGCACGGCGGGCGATCTTGCGGATCCGGGCGTCACACCACGCGTCCATCGGCGCCGCCCACGGGCCGTCCCCGCCGGCCCTATCGTCGAGACACAACAGCGCCGCCGCCCGCGCGGCCGCCTCCAACACCTCGCCGCGCGCGGGCGGGTCGGCCTTCTCGATACGCAGCACCATCTGCATGGCCAGCACGTCGGCGGGGTCGGGCGGATCGTCGTGACCGCCCACATATGCGGTCAGTCGGCGGTAGGTGTCAGGGAACGGATCTGCAGCGATCGGATCGATCCCCACCGCTTCGTCGCTCATACGAGCGGCACCCGGCGCAACACCCCGTCTGCTGCGTCGGCCGCCTCGATCTCGTCGCGGGTCACACCGAGGATGAACAGCACGGCGTCGAGGAAGGGATGGCTCAATGCGGCATCGGCGACCTCGCGCAGCGCCGGCTTCGCGTTGAACGCGATGCCGAGTCCGGCGACCGACAGCATGTCGATGTCGTTGGCACCGTCACCGACGGCGATGGTCTGTTCCATCGGCACCCCGACCTGATCGGCGAAGGATCGCAGCGCACTGGCCTTGCCGGGCCGGTCGACGATCTCGCCGATCACCCGGCCGGTGAGTTCCCCGTCGACGATCTCGAGGGTGTTGGCGCGGACGAAGTCGAGTTCGAGTTCATGCGCGAGCCCGTCGATGACCTGACGGAATCCGCCGGAGACCACACCGCAGTGGTAGCCGAGTCGGTGCAGCGTCCGGATGGTGGTCCGGGCGCCGGGCGTCAAGGTGAGGGACGCGGCGACCTCGTCGAGCACACCGGCGTCGAGTCCGGCGAGCGCGGCCACCCGTTGGTGCAGCGATTGTTCGAAGTCCAGTTCGCCACGCATCGCCGCCTCGGTGACGGCGGCGACCTCGGCCTCCCGGCCGGCGTGTGCGGCGAGCATCTCGATGACCTCGCCCTGGATGAGGGTGGAGTCGACGTCGAAGACGATCAGCCGTTTGGCGCGGCGCGCGAGCCCGCCGCGTTCGACCGCGATGTCGATCCGATGCCTTGTCGCGACGCGCGCGAGCCCCTTGCGCAGGGCCGAGTCGGCGGCGACATCGTCTCGGCCACCCACACTGACCATCAGTTCCAGCCCGGTCAGCGGATAGTCCGCCACCCCGCGGATCGAGTCGATGTTGCCGTCCTGTCCGGCGACCTCGGCCGCCACCGCCGAGAATGCGCGGGCGGTCACCGGACTGCCGAGCAGCACGACCGCATGGCTGGCGGGCCGATGCCCACCGGACCGCGCATCGACCTCGACGTGGACGTCCATCCCGATCGACGACATCGCTTGCTCGATGACGTCCTGGACCTGTTCGGGATCGGTGGCCGCCGCGACCAGCACACCGAGCGTGAGGCGGTCGTGGATGACCACCTGCTCCACGTCGAGCAGTGAGACCTCTTGCCCGGAAAGGGCACCCATCAGCACCGAGGTCACCCCCGGCTTGTCCGGGCCGGTGACGGTGATCAGCAATGTGGCCGTCACGACCGCACCCGGAGCGGTCGAAACCGTTCCGGGTGCGGAAGTGGTGTGTGAATCCGGGGAATCGCCCACCGTGGTCAGCCGTGTCAGTCGGCGGAGGACTCGTGGTCACCGACGGTGAGCGGATCGCGCCGTGCGTGCTCGGCGGCCTCGCTCTCGTGTCCGTGACCCGGGCCGACGTGCGCCTCTGCGCGCATTCGATCGATCATGTGTGGGTAGTGCAGTTCGAACGCCGGACGCTCCGACCGGATGCGGGGCAGCTCGGTGAAGTTGTGCCGCGGCGGCGGGCAGCTGGTCGCCCACTCGAGCGAGTTGCCGAAGCCCCACGGATCGTCGACGGTCACGACCTCGCCGTAGCGGTAGCTCCGGAAGACATTCCACAGGAACGGCAGCGTCGAGAGACCGAGGATGAACGCACCCGTGGTCGAGACCATGTTCAGCGTGGTGAACCCGTCCGACGGCAAATAGTCGGCGTAGCGGCGCGGCATGCCCTCGTTACCCAGCCAGTGCTGCACCAGGAACGTGGTGTGGAAGCCGATGAACGTGAGCCAGAAATGCCACTTGCCCAGGCGTTCGTCGAGCATGCGGCCGGTCATCTTCGGGAACCAGAAGTAGATGCCTGCGTAGGTCGCGAACACGATCGTGCCGAAGAGCACGTAGTGGAAGTGCGCCACGACGAAGTAGCTGTCGGAGAGGTGGAAGTCCAGCGGCGGGCTGGCGAGCAGCACGCCGGTGAGGCCACCGAAGAGGAAGGTCACGATGAACCCGACCGAGAACAACATCGGGGTCTCGAAGGTCATGTGACCTTTCCACATGGTGCCTATCCAGTTGAAGAACTTGACACCGGTGGGCACCGCGATGAGGAAGGTCATGAAGGAGAAGAACGGCAGCAGGACCGCGCCGGTGACATACATGTGGTGCGCCCACACCGCGACCGACAGTGCCGCGATGGCCAGGGTCGCATACACCAGTCCCGAGTACCCGAAGATCGGTTTGCGGGCGAACACCGGGAAGATCTCCGAGACGATGCCGAAGAACGGTAGCGCGACGACGTAGACCTCGGGATGTCCGAAGAACCAGAACAGGTGTTGCCAGAGGATCACACCACCGTTGGCCGGGTCGTAGATATGCGCTCCGAACTGACGGTCGACCTCCAGCGCGAGCAGTGCAGCGGTCAGCAGCGGGAAGATCATCAGGATCAGAATCGTGGTCACCAGGATGTTCCAGGTGAAGATCGGCATGCGGAACATCGTCATGCCGGGGGCGCGCAGACACACCACGGTGGTCACCATGTTGACGCCACCGAGGATGGTGCCAAGACCCGAGACACCCAGACCCATGATCCAGAGGTCCGCACCCGGACCGGGCGAGTGGATCGCGTCGGTCAGCGGGGTGTAGGCGGTCCACCCGAAGTCGGCCGCACCGCCCGGGGTGATGAAGCCGGCCAGTGCGACGGTCGAGCCGAACACGAACAGCCAGAACCCGAAGGCGTTCAGCCGTGGGAAGGCGACGTCGGGGGCACCGATCTGCAGGGGCAGCACGAAGTTGGCGAACCCGATGACGATCGGGGTCGCATACATCAGCAGCATCACCGTGCCGTGCATGGTGAACAGCTGGTTGAACTGCTCGGTGGACAAGAACTGCATCCCCGGATGTGCGAGCTCGGCGCGCATCAACAGGGCCATCAGACCGCCGATGAGGAAGAACACGAAGCAGGCGACGATGTACATCATGCCGATCAGCTTGTGATCGGTGGTGGTGACCAGCTTGTAGATGAACGAACCCTTGGGCTGGTACCGCTCCGGGAACGGCCGTACTGGTTCCACCTGCGTGGTGGGCTGGTCTACCGCGGTCACAGATCCTCCTCTTGCCCGACCGGTGCTCGGGATTGCTCGCCCCGGCCGGCACATGAACAAACCGAGCGCTGGATATCGATCCTAAACCCTCTCCCCCACCCCGGCCGAGTGGGTCCTACGATCTGTCGTACTCGAATCTCAGACGGTGTCATCGGCGCAGGTCACCACTGCTGTATGCGGCGACGCGCCGCCGTTCCGAGCGCGCCCTGGCGCGCCGTCGCGGCACGACGGTGGCGACCGGGCGGCCGGGCGCAGCCGTGCTGCTAGGTTGGGCGGGTGCAGGGTGGCGGGCAGAGCCGGACGAAACATGGGTCCGGCGACGGTTTTTCGGGTCGATTCACGACACCCGGTCGACGGCGGGGCCGGCGCGCGGTCGTCCTCGGCGCGGCGGCACTGTGCACCGCGGCGCTGACCTTCAGTGCCTGCTCCGGCGACAAGCCACTGCTGACGACGCCCGACGGCAAGACGATCTCGACGTCGACCACCCGCATCGCCGAGGTCAACGTCGTCTCCCCCGACCGTGACTACGCGACCACCTGTCTGGCGCCGACCGCCGCAACCGACCCACGTGCCGATGTCGGGCGCATCGTCGTCACCGATCCCGCGTTGCTCGACGATCTGTGCGCGCTCGGGCTGGGCCCCAAGGTGACCGCGGTGACGTCGGCACCCGGCAGCGTCCCGGCATATCTCGGTCCGCAACTGTCCTCGGTGCCCGCGATCGGCACCACCCCCGACGCGAGCGCCGCGCGTACCGCGGCCCCCGACATCGTGTTGACGACCCCGGCAACCGCGGGATCGGCGCAGGCGTTCGGCGGCATCAAGACGGTCGACGTCGGCACCGACGACACGTGGCAGAAACGTTTCCAGGCGGTCGCCGACGCACTGGGCCGCTCGTCGGAGGGCACGCGTCTGCTCACCGAATTCACCGACGAGGCCACCAAGACCGGTAAACGCATGGACGCCCCGCACAACCAGGTCTCACTGGTGCGCTTCACCAAGGACTCCGAGGTCATCGCCGGCACCGGGACCTTTGCCGGGCAGATCCTGCAGACGATCGGAGTCGCGCGCCCGGCGACCCAGCGCGGTGCCGACAGCGTCACCGTCACCGACAAGAACTTCACCGACGCCGACGGCGACCTCATCTATGTCTCGTTCGAGGGCGACGGCGGCCTGGCGCACGGCAAGGAAGTTCTTCTCAGCGACCGCTGGCTGGACATGGGGGCACCGACATGGAAGCGGGTGCTCTCCGTCGACGACGAGACCTGGTACGGCGGCTCCGGTCTGGCCGCCGCGTGGTTGGTCCTCAACGACGTGAAGGGCTCGCTCAACAGCAACTCATGACCGTGACTCGCATCCTTCGGAGGCGATACCGGTCACCCGTCCCACGGTCGCGCGATCTGTCAGGGTCGCGAACTACCCTTGATCGCATGGTCCACCACCACCCTGCCGGCGCCGCAGGCCGCACCGTGTCGGTTCGTCGCTGAATGACATCATCGATGACCCGTGCTGCCGATCCCGGTCCGGCCGATCCCGGTCCGGCCGGGGCCGCGTACGGATTGCACGCGTTGTGGCGTCCGGGAGTCGGACTGGCTGTGTGGGACGCCGGCCCGGGGGCCGAGGGGCTGCCCGAGCCGTTTCGTTCGCTGTTGTCCGGCAAGCGTTTTCGGCGTCAGATCGACATCATCGACGCGGCCGGGCACCGGGATTTCGTCGCCACCATGACATTGGGCACGGCCATGGCGGTGTCCTTCCTCGACGCTTCCCGTTCGGTGCCGGTCGGCGGTGACATCGCCTGGTACCGGCACCTGCTCGACGGCGTCCGGCGCTTCGTCGCCGCCGGCACGGTGGCACCGACACTCGCCGATGTCGCCGGGGAGACCGTGTTCGTCTGGCGTCCGCTGGCGACGTCGGCGTGGCGGGCCTGGAGCGCGGTGATCACCGGCGGGGCACCCACCGCCATCGCCGAGAATGGTGGAGCGGGCGCGCTGATGGATCTCGCCGCCGAGCTCGTCGACCATGAATGCCGTTACCGCATCGGCGCATCGGCGGCCCGCCTCGGCCGAGCCGAACCGGCAGGCCCGTTGATCGCAGCCCTCGTGGGCGACGGTTCGGCGCCGGCTGCGGCCACACGTCCGGCCGCGGTGTCGGCGTGGTCAGTCTGGGGTACGAGTGCCGCGGCGAACGAGTCGACCCTCGTCTTCCGGCTGCACGAGCCCGATGACCCGTCCGCACCGATCGACGGGTTCGGTCCCGACGACGACATCGATCGCGTGATCATCGATCCCGAGCGGTTGCGCTGGCGGCTGACAGTGTGCCGGCGCTCGCTCGACGGCCACGTCGACCCGGTCTATCCGCAGCGGCTCGACGCCACCGAACTCGACGAGGTGACCACCGAACTCGCCGCCGCGGTGCGCGCATTCCCGAAACTGCACCAGGCCGATCCCGACCGCACCAGTCTCGACTTCCTGTTGCCCACCGAACTGGCCGAGACGCTGTTCACCGACGGCGCCGCCGCGCTGGCCGATGCGGGGTTCCCGGTGTTGCTGCCACGCACCATCGCCGAGGTGCGGCCGAGCCTGGGTATCCGGGCGCGCCCGACGGTCGGCGGAGGTGCGCCGGCGCGCATGGTCGGGCTACGCGAGATCCGAGAGTTCGAGTGGCGCCTCGCCCTCGGTGACGGCCCCGACGCGGTCACTCTCAGCGAGGTCGACCTCGACGAATTGTCCCGGCAGAAGGGCGATCTGGTACGGATTCGCGGCGTGTGGGTGCGGGCCGAGGGCGCATCGCTCACCCGCGCGGCGGCCTATATCAGATCCCAACGAGCCCTGGCGGCGTCGGGGGCCCGCGCTGATATGGGCGAGCTGTTGGGCCTGATCACCCACGACACCGCAGATCTGCCGGTACCGGTGAGCACGGTGCGGGGACTCGACTGGCTCGACGAGATCGGGGCGACCGGGGTGCTGCGTCCCCGGCCGATCGAGCCCCCGGCCGGGCTCGAGGCCGAACTGCGCCCCTATCAGCAGCGCGGCCTGGAATGGCTTGCGCATCTGGCACATCTCGGAATCGGCGGGGTACTCGCCGACGACATGGGCCTCGGCAAGACCGTACAGGTCATCGCCCTGCTCGCCCACGAACGCCGGCCCGGTGAGCCCGGCGATGCCGGGCCCACCTCGGTTGCCGGACCCACCTCGGTTGCCGGACCCACATTGATCGTGTGCCCGATGTCGGTGGTGGGCAACTGGTCTGCCGAACTCGCGAGGTTCGCGCCCACACTGCGGGTCGCGGTCCATCATGGCCCGGCTCGAGCGAAAGGCGCGGATTTCACTGCCGTGCACGGCAACTCCGATGTCGTACTCACCACCTTTGCCATCGCCGCACGTGATCGGGAGATGCTCTCCGGGCACCGGTGGCAACGTCTGGTGGTCGATGAGGCCCAGCACGTCAAGAACGTACGAACCGCAGCGGCGAAGGCACTTCGGTCGGTGCCCGCCGAACACCGCATCGCGCTGACCGGAACCCCGGTCGAAAACCGCCTCGAGGATCTGCGGGCGGTCATCGACCTGGTCAATCCCGGGCTGCTCGGATCGGCATCGACATTCCGCAACCGCTATGCCGAACCCATCGAACGCGACCGCGACCCCGACGCCGTGCGTCGACTCTCGGCGCTGACCCGGCCGTTCATCCTGCGGCGCGAGAAGACCGATCCGTCGATCATCGACGATCTGCCGGAGAAGACCGAGATCACGGTACGGGCCAATCTCACCGTCGAGCAGGCCGCGTTGTACCGGGCGGTCATCGACGACCTGATGGAGGCGTTGCGCGATCGACAGCAGCGCGCCCTGCGACGCCGGACGGTGCTGGCCGCGCTGACCCGGCTCAAGCAGATCTGCAACCATCCGGCGCACTACCTCGCCGACGGCACCGCTCTCGTACGCCGGGGCACGCATCGATCCGGCAAGCTCGAATTGCTCGACGACATCGCGACCACGCTGGTCGCCGAGGGCGATCAGGCCTTGGTGTTCACCCAATTCGCGGCCTTCGGCGAGTTGCTCTCGGGCTGGCTCACCGAGTTGCTGGGAACCGAGATCCCGCTGCTGCACGGTGGTCTCGGCCGCGGCGAACGCGACCGGCTCGTCGAACGCTTCCAGCACGGCGAGCCGGGTTCGCGTCCACCGATCCTGCTGGCCACCCTCAAGGCCGGTGGTACCGGTCTGAACCTGACGGCGGCCAATCACGTGGTGCACGTGGATCGTTGGTGGAATCCCGCGGTCGAGGACCAGGCCACCGACCGCGCGTATCGCATCGGACAGCGCCAACGCGTGCACGTACGACGCTTCGTCTGCGTCGGCACGCTCGAAGAACGCATCGACGACCTGATCTCCAAAAAGCGCGAGCTCTCCCGGCTCACCGTGTCGACGGGCGAGAACTGGCTCGGAGATCTCGCCGGCGACGAACTGTTCGAACTGTTCCGCCTGCGTGATGATGCGGTGAGCGAATGAGCGCTCGGCGTGGAACCGTTCCGGTCCGCGGCTATGGCCTGACGCCGTGGTCTCGGGCCCTCGTCGACGTGGCCGAGGGCCGCTTCGCCGGCGACGGCATCCAGCCGTCGGTCGAACATCACAAGATCACCAAGGCCCGCAGATACTTTCGCGATCGGCACGTGCACCGGCTGACGATCGGCACCGGGCGGATCACGTCGTCGGTCGAGGGCAGCCAGCTCGATCCGTTCGGGGTGACGATCGAGATCCGCACCGTCGACACGGCGACCGTGGCCACGCTGCTGCGGGCCGCCGACGGCGTCACCGAGGTGATGTCGCTGGCACGCGGTGATCAGCCCAGCACCGTCGGCGAGCTGCTGCTGCCCACCGAGAGCGCCGACATCGCGGGCGACTGCACCTGCCCGGATGTCTCCGGGCGGTGTATCCATGTGCTCTCCACCCTCTACGAGGTGGCGGCCGAGGTCGACCGCAGTCCCAACATCCTGCTGAAGGTGATGGGCACCTCACTGCCGGAGCTGCTCGACGCCATCGAAGAACTCACGCCGTCGCGCACGGAGTCGACGTCCGCGGGCGCGGCGCCGGCCGGCGAGTCATCCGACGACGAGAATGCCTACACCCCACCGCAAATCGATTTCTACGGTACCGGCGCCACCGCGCCACCGCTGCCATCACCGCCCCGGATGAACCCGCTGACCGACCTCGACGGCGCAGCCCTGCGTGCCGCCCTGCGCACCTCGGGCGTGGCGCCCGGTGACATCGCCGAAGCGGTCGACGAGCTCGGCGACCTCTATGACCGGATCATCGACGAGTGAGAGCGGTCCGCGCACAACGGGTGGAACCTCACCCGTTGCGACCGACCATGAACCGCAGGGTTCGGTCGCGGACGGTGGCTTCGGTCAGATCATGGCGCCGGGCCACCAGCAGATCGGACAGCCGCACCACTCCGACGACCGAATCGTCGTCGACGATCGCGACATGATCGAGTTGGTTCTCGGCCATCACGTACGCCGCATGCCGCAGCGTATCGCGCGGACCGAGTACACATTCGGCGGGGACCGACTGTGCCAGTGCGATGCTGTCGGGGTCGGTGTGCACGATATCGCGGCAGAAGAATGTCTCGAGCGGATCGGTGCTGTAGTCCCGCGTCAGATGCAGCCCGCGGCGGGCGATCTTCTCGGTCAGCACCGAGCGACGAAGGGCCAGAACAGATATCGCGTAGGCCGTCGCCGAGGCGATGAGGACCGGCAGCGCAGCCGACCAGGCCTGGGTGAGTTCGAGGGTGAAAACCACCCCGGTCAGTGGTGAGCGCATGACGCCGCCGACGACCGCGGCCAGCCCCAGCAGTGCCCAGAAGCCGGGGAAGACTCCGGGCATCACCAGGCCGACCGCGGCGCCGAGCGCACCACCGATCATGAATATCGGGGCCAGCACACCGCCCGAGGTCCCCGATCCCAGTGACAGCGACCAGATCAGGGTCTTCACGACCAGGATGCCCACGATCAAGTCGGTCGTCGCACGACCGGTCAGCAGATCGTCGATCACGTTGTACCCCACGCCGAGTGCGCGTGGCTCGATCAGACCGCCGGCACCGATGATCAGACCACCGATCGCGGGCCACCACATCCAGTGGATCGGCAGCCGGGCGAAACCGTCCTCCGCCCGGTAGACCAACCAGGTGGCAACGACCGCTACCAGTGCGCCGCTGACCCCGATCACCACGGCCAGTGCGTCGACGCCCGCGGTGGGGACGACTCCATGTGTGTCGACCGGAAAGATCGGTCCGCTGCCCAGCAATGGTGCACGCACGATGGTGGCGACCGCCACCGACGCGCATACCGGCACGAGACTTCGCGGTGACCACTCGAACAGCAGCAACTCCACGGCGAGCAGTATTGCGGCCAGCGGCGAGTTGAAGGTCGCCGCCATTCCGGCTGCCGAACCTGCCACCAGCAGCGTCTTGCGTTCGTCCGCCGTCAGATGAAGGTGTTGTGCCAGGATCGAGCCGACCGCACCGCCGGTCATGATGATCGGCCCCTCGGCCCCGAACGGGCCACCGGTACCGATACTCACAGCCGCCGAAACAGGTTTGAGCACAGCTACTTTCGGCTCCACCACGCTGCCGCGGGTGAGGATCGACTCGATCGCCTCGGGCATGCCGTGGCCACGGATCTTCTCCGAGCCGTACCGGGCCATCACCCCGACGATGAGGCCGCCTGCGACGGGGATCAGCAGAATCTGATACCACGGGTGCGCGACACCGCCGGGTGCGACGAGGTCGGTGGCGAACCGTCCGTAGAAGCACAGATTGGTGACGAGTCCGATCAGCCGCAGCAGCACCCAGGCCGCCGCCGCGCCCAGAGCCCCGACCGGCATGGCGATCAGCGCGATCAGCAGCATCCGGCGGTCGACGCGAAAGTCCCCCAGGTCGGTCGCCCGCATCACCGGCCGGCCGTCTCGGTCGAGCGCGGCGACAACGCATCGTGCAGCGCATCGGCACCGGTCAGCAGTCCCGTACGGGTGGTGTCGTCGAGGCGGGCGAGGGCATCGCGCAGGACTCGCGCCCGCGACGCGAGCACGCCGTCGATGGTGGATTGACCCGCCTCGGTCAGCGACAGCAGCACGAGGCTGCGGTTGTCGGCGCCCGGACGGCGATCGAGATGGCCCGACGCGACGAGGCGATCGGCCAACCGGGTCACCGATGAACCACCCACGCCCAGCTCGCGGGCGAGTGCGCCACACGACATCGATCCGGCGTCACCGACCGCGAACAGCAGACGCATCTGCGGCATCGAGACGTCGGTGGTCTGTCCGACGCTGGTCATCGCGACGGCGAGCAGATCACGCGTGAGCCGTTGGAGGACATCCACCTCCCGGGAAACGTTTGCCATTCGGCAAGTCTTGCATAGTGCAACGTCTCCGTTGGACGGCACCCATGAGCGGCCCCACCACCAGCGGGATCACCGCAATCTGAGCGGGCCCCGCGGGGCCCCTGACTCAGAAGTCCCAGTCGTCGTCCTCGGTGTTCACGGCCTTACCGATCACATAGCTGCTGCCCGAACCGGAGAAGAAGTCGTGATTCTCATCGGCGTTGGGCGAGAGCGCCGAGAGGATCGCCGGGTTCACGTCGGTCTCGTCCCGCGGGAACATCGCCTCATAGCCGAGATTCATCAAAGCCTTGTTGGCGTTGTAACGCAGGAACTTCTTGACATCCTCGGTGAGACCGACTTCGTCGTAGAGCGTCTCGGTGTAGTCGGACTCGTTGTCGTAGAGCTCGAAGAGAAGCTCGAACGTGTAGTCCTTGAGTTCCTGACGCCGCTCGGGTGACTCGGTTTCCAGCGCCCGCTGGTACTTGTAGCCGATGTAGTAACCGTGCACCGCCTCGTCCCGGATGATCAGCCGGATCAGATCTGCGGTGTTGGTCAGCTTGGCCCGCGAGGACCAGTACATCGGCAGATAGAAGCCCGAGTAGAACAGGAACGACTCGAGCAGTGTCGAGGCCACCTTGCGTTTGAGCGGATCCTCGCCACGGTAGTAGTCCATGACGATCCGCGCCTTGTGCTGCAGCTGCTCGTTCTCCTCCGACCAGCGGAACGCCTCGTCGATCTCCTTGGTCGAACACAGCGTGGAGAAGATCGAGCTGTAGGACTTGGCGTGCACCGATTCCATGAAGGCGATGTTGGTGAGTACCGCTTCTTCGTGCGGGGTGACCGCATCCGGGATCAGTGACACCGCACCGACGGTGCCCTGGATCGTGTCGAGCAGAGTCAGGCCGGTGAACACCCGCATGGTGAGTTGCTTCTCGTACTCGGTCAAGGTGTTCCACGACGGGATGTCATTGGACACCGGCACCTTCTCCGGCAGCCAGAAGTTGCCGGTGAGTCGATCCCACACCTCGGCGTCCTTCTCGTCGGGGACGCGATTCCAGTTGATGGCCGAAACCCGGCTCACCAGCTTGATGGGCGCGCCGTCGGCGGGGCTGTGGGTGCCTGCGGTCATGATGGTCGCCTCCTGCGGCGGTGTTCTCGGAATTGGCGGTGAGTACCAGTGTGACAGTGCTTCTGTTCGGGGCTGGTGTTCTGCTTGGGTTCGACTCAGTGGCCAGGGCTATGACTGGGTGCGCTGATCGGCGATCTGGACGTGCGGCACCAGTTGCCGCAGCCATGGCAGAAGCTGTTCGATCGTCGGTTGATAGGAGACCTCATAGGTCGGTCGGAGTCGCCTTTCCTTGCCCTTCGTATCCGTCAGGTTCGTCACGAAGACGAGCCGCGGGGTACGGCTGGTTGTGCCGCCGGTCCCCGAACTTCCGGTGGTGGTGTGGATATCGGTGACGGCGATCACCGCCGTGATGGCGTTCCACGGTACGAAATCCGACCGCACGGTGACCCCGGCGCCGTCGATGCGGAGCTTCTCCTTGCCTCGTCTGGTCCGCACCGTGATGCATCCCGTTGCGGCGTACTGCTGGTGCAGCGACTGCTGTGTTGTCGGATCGACCTGGTAATCGTCCACGTCGAGCGCGGTCCAGAATCCGATGTGGGGCGCGAACTTCTTGGCCGCTGAACGGAATTCGTCAAAATTGCCGGTATTGAACTGGTAGAGCGTACTCCCGTACTGCAGTGGCCGACCTTGTTTGTCCACCTCGGTACCGGTGATGACGAGCGAGGTTCGCCGCCGACGCGATGCTCTGACCTTGTGCGGATTGATCTTCGCGTATTCCACGCAATCCTGCTTGAAATCCAGGGCGCGGACCTGACTCCACGTCAGTGTGAAATACGGCGTCCAAATACCTTCCGGCCCAGCACTCACCTGTCTCCTCCCGATCGCCGACGTCGCGCCCCATACCATCAGGAGCGCAAGGATCAGGACGAACGCCCCGATGATTCCGAGGAAGACGGCACCTCCCGCCGATCCGGTGGCAGCAGAGATGATGGCTCCGACCAGCAGAACCACCGCGGCACCGCCGAACACCCAGTGGCCAGTCCAGCTCGACGGCGCTGTTCCGGTGATCTCGACGGCCGGAACCGTCGGCACACCCGGCGAATTCGTCTGCGTCTGCGTGGATTGGTGCTGCTGCTGCGGTGCCTGCACCGGGTATTGCTGCTGCGGCGCCTGCACCGGATATTGCGGCACCGGCACCGGCTGCGGTGTTTGCGGCGCACTGTCCGGGCTTGGTCGCAGGTACTGGTTGTAGTCGAATGTGCCACTCACGCGTAATCCCCCCGAGGTCGATCCGTCTTTTTATGGCCTACAACATGCACGACACGCAGTTCTCCACCTCGGTGCCCTCGAGGGCCATCTGGCGCAGCCGGATGTAGTAGAGCGTCTTGATGCCCTTGCGCCACGCATAGATCTGCGCTTTGTTGACGTCCCGGGTGCTGGCGGTGTCCTTGAAGAACAGCGTCAGGCTCAGGCCCTGGTCGACGTGCTGCGTCGCCGCGGCATAGGTGTCGATGATCTTTTCGTAGCCGATCTCGTAGGCATCCTGGTAGTACTCCAGGTTGTCGTTGGTCATGTACGGCGCCGGGTAGTAGACGCGACCGATCTTGCCTTCCTTACGGATCTCGATCTTGGCCGCGACGGGGTGGATCGAACTGGTCGAATGGTTGATGTAGCTGATCGAGCCGGTCGGCGGAACCGCCTGCAGGTTCTGGTTGTAGATGCCGTCACGCGCCACCGTGGCCTTGAGTTCGCGCCAGTCGTCCTGGGTCGGGATGTCGATCCCCGCCTGTGCGAACAATTCCCGCACCCGCTCGGTCTTGGGCAGCCACTCCTGGTCGGTGTATTTGTCGAAGAACTCGCCGCTGGCGTACTTCGAGCGCTCGAAGCCGGCGAAGGCGGTACCTCGTTCCCGCGCAATGGCATTCGAGGCGCGTAACGCGTGGAAGAGCACGGTGTAGAAGTAGATGTTGGTGAAGTCGACGCCCTCGTCGCTGCCGTAGAAGATCCGCTCACGCGCGAGGTAGCCGTGCAAATTCATCTGGCCGAGACCGATCGCGTGGGAATCGTTGTTACCCTTCTGGATCGAGGGCACCGAGGTGATCGCGGTCTGGTCGCTGACCGCAGTCAGCCCGCGGATCGAGGTCTCGATGGTGTGCCCGATGTCGGGCGAGTCCATCGTCTTGGCGATGTTGAGTGACCCCAGATTGCATGAGATGTCCTTGCCCACATGGGAGTAGGACAGATCGTCGTTGAACGTCGAGGCCGTCGAGACCTGCAGGATCTCCGAGCACAGGTTGGAGTGGGTGATCTTGCCGTCGATCGGGTTGGCCCGATTCACCGTGTCCTCGAACATGATGTAGGGGTAACCCGACTCGAACTGCAGCTCGGCGAGGGTCTGGAAGAATTCGCGCGCCTTGATCTTGGTCTTGCGAATCCGCCTGTCCTCGACCATCTCGTGATACCTCTCGGTCACGTTGACGTCGGCGAAGGGCACCCCGTAGACGCGTTCGACGTCATACGGGCTGAACAGGTACATGTCGTCGTTGTTCTTGGCCAACTGGAAGGTGATGTCGGGGATCACCACGCCGAGACTCAACGTCTTGATGCGGATCTTCTCGTCGGCGTTCTCCCGCTTGGTGTCGAGGAAGCGGTAGATGTCGGGATGATGGGCGTGCAGGTACACCGCACCCGCCCCCTGTCGCGCGCCGAGCTGGTTGGCATAGGAGAACGAATCCTCGAGCAGCTTCATGATCGGGATGACGCCCGAGGACTGGTTCTCGATCTTCTTGATCGGTGCACCATGCTCGCGGATGTTGCTCAGCAGCAATGCCACCCCGCCACCCCGCTTGGACAACTGGAGAGCCGAATTGATCGATCTCCCAATGGATTCCATATTATCTTCGATGCGCAAGAGGAAGCAGCTCACCGGCTCACCGCGTTGCTTCTTGCCCGAGTTGAGGAAGGTCGGGGTGGCCGGCTGGAAGCGGCCTTCGATGATCTCGTCGACGAGGTTGCGGGCGAGTGCGGTGTCGCCGTCGGCGAGCGTCAGCGCAACCATGCACACGCGGTCCTCGAAGCGCTCGAGGTAGCGCTTGCCGTCGAAGGTCTTGAGCGTGTAGCTCGTGTAGTACTTGAACGCGCCGAGGAACGTCGGGAACCGGAACTTCTTGGCGTAGGCGTGCCCGAAGAGCAGTTTGACGAACTCACGGTCGTAGCGCCCGAGGACCTCGGGTTCGTAGTAGTTCTCCTTGACGAGGTAGTCGAGCTTCTCGTCGAGGTCGTGGAAGAAGACCGTGTTCTGGTTGACGTGCTGAAGGAAGTACTGCCGCGCCGCTTCCCGATCCTTCTCGAACTGGATCTTGCCGTCCCGGTCATACAGGTTGAGCATCGCGTTGAGCGCGTGATAGTCGAGCTCGCCGGGATCGTGACCCGCCGGACCGGCATGTACCCCCGATTTGCTGGCCGAGGCGGTGGTGTCGGTGGTCACGTCGGAGACGGAAGCAGTGGGCGACACGAGGACTCTCCTGTGCTTGGTGGGATGGGACGATCGGTGGATTTGGATTGAATGATCGACGGTTCGGGAGGATGGAAGTGCGGGCCGGGCACCCGACGGTTACCGGGAGACGGTACTGCCGGCGTCCGACAGTTCCGCGACGCCAGACGCCGCGCCGAACTCGGCGAGACCGTCGCGCACCCGCGACACGTCATACTCGGTGCCCATCAACTCGAAGCGGTACAGGTAGGGCACCCGGCATTTGCGCGAGATGATGTCACCGGCGAGGCAGAACTCCTCGCCGAAGTTCGTGTTACCGGCAGCGATCACCGCGCGGATCAACGAACGATTGTGGGGATTGTTGAGGAATCTGATGACCTGCTTGGGCACGAATCCCCCACCGACGGCCGACGACGACCTACCGCCGCCATAGGTCGGACAGATCAGCACATAGGGTTCGTCGACGCGAAATGACTCGATGCGGGCCCGGTCGAGCAGCGGAATCCGGACCGCGCGGACTCCGAGCTTCTCGACGAATCGGTGCGTGTTGTCCGACACCGACGAGAAGTAGACGACCAACGGTGTGGTGTCCGTCATCTCCCTCACCCCTGCCGATCTCTGTGAAGCAATCCGGTGTGCACGCGACCCGGTGCAAACGCGGCCCGGTGCAAACGCGGCCCGGGAGTGCAGTCCGGTGACCGATACAACGCCGGTGACGCCGGATGAATTTCTGGTCCGGTTGCCTGCCCCGGATTGCTCACAGGGCAGGCAACCGCGTACGGGTGCCGCATCGCACGCCTGCGTCTCGATCCCGACTTCCCCTCCGGATCGAACGTGGCGGCGGTCAGGCGGCCGCGGCGGCCAGTGCCTTGATCCGGTCCGGACGAAAACCGGACCAGTGGTCGTCACCGACGACGACGACCGGCGCCTGCAAATAGCCGAGGGCCATCACGTAGTCGCGTGCCTCGTCGTCCTGGCTGATGTCGACGACCTCATACGACAGGCCGTGCTTGTCGAGTGCCTTGTACGTCGCATTGCACTGCACGCATGCCGGCTTGGTGTAGACGGTGATGGCCATTGATGAACGCTCCTCGGGTCACGTGATGATCGGCAGATGGACGGTCGTTTGAGCCAGTTTTCCAGCGTGAAGAACGAGACGTAGGTCACTACTCCAACTCTTCACCGCGGCCGCTGACGCCTCTGCACATCTTGGCCTCGCTGGTGTTGGAAACACTACACCTAGTGTCTGACATTTCCGAACACCACAAGAAGTTGTGAATCACATTCATGAAACTCGCAGGTCGGGCGTGGTGCAGGATCACGAATCCGGGCGTGTCCCGGCGTGTCTCGGCGTGTCGGATTCGCACATGTCCGCACGCCCCGCCAGGGTCGATCCGCCGAGACAACTGTGGCCCGGCCAGGGCCCACGGCACAAACACCGAGGACGCGGCCGGGCCACAGGGCCTGCGGAGGCGATTCCGGCTCTACCGCCGGACGCGCCGGAGCCTTACGCGGCGGCTCGACTCACGCACGTGCGGCAACCTGATCGGCGAGTACGCGCACCGCCGCGCCGACACCGTCGACGACCTCATCGGGCAGCGCGCCATCGGTCAGGCCCGACGTCTGGAACCCGAAATCGACCTCTTCGACGACCCGGCCACCCGCCACGCCGATCGATTTACGGGTGTCCGCACGCGACCAGCTCCCGGCGTAGCGGCCCAACGCGGCACCGATGACGCCGACCGGCTTGTCTTTGAGCGCTCCGCTGCCATACGGGCGCGAGAGCCAATCGATGGCGTTCTTCAGCACCGCCGGGGTGGAGCCGTTGTACTCGGGCGTGACCACCAGCACCGCGTCGGCCGCGCCGACGTGCTCGCGCAGGTCGGTGACCGCGGGATCGAGCGCACCGGCCTCCGGCGACGTCGACGGATCGATGTCCTCGTTATCGATGTCCTCGTTGTAGAACGGCAGCCGGCCCAGTCCATCGACCAGGCGCACCCGTACTCCGGTCGGCGCGTTGTCGGCGGCCGCCTGCGCCAGCCGCCGATTGATCGAGTCGCGGCGGAGACTTCCCACCAGGACCACCACTTGCACCGTCGAATCAGACATGAACTTCCTCCTGTTGTCGCCTACCTCGATTGATAGAATCAACCGGACCACAGTCCGAATATTTCGGTCCACGTCAAGAGTTAGGTAGATCACGTGTCCCAGCGAGAGCACCGGGGGCCATTGCTGCGTCTCTCCGGCAGCGAGCCCGAGCGCGCCGATGCCGCGCGCAACCGTCGTCTGCTTCTCGCCGCCGCGCAGGCGCTCATCGACACCCACGGCGCCCCCGGAGTCACGATGGATGCAGTGGCCGCTGCGGCCGGAGTCGGCAAGGGCACCGTCTTCCGCCGGTTCGGCAGCCGCACCGGGCTGATGCACGCCCTGATCGATCACTCCGAGTCGGAGCTACAGCAGGCCTACCTCTCGGGTCCGGAGCCGATCGGCCCCGGCGCGCCGCCGCTCGATCGGTTGCTGGCCTACGGCCGGGCGCGGCTGAAGATGACCGTGGCCCATCTCGACATCCTGCTCGAGGCCGGCGCCGACAGCGGCGAGTTCATGAAGCACCCCGTCTGGCGCGCCTCCACCCAGCACGTCCAGATCTTGCTGCGGCAGTTGGGTTTCGGCGACGACGTCCATACCGTCGCACTCGCCGTCCAGGCGCCGTTGGCCGCCTCGTCGGTACAGCACCTCACCGAGACGGTCGGTCTCGACGTCGCCACCATCACCGATCAGTGGGAGGCCATGGTGCGCGCCCTGATCGCCGGCGCCACCGGCGGCTGAGCGCCGTCCCCCGCGTTGCCGACCGTCTCGCTCGTCACACCGGCTCGACGCGCGCGGTTTCGGTAACCGCCTTAGCCTGAGTGGGTAACGCGGGAAGGAATGAATTGTGAAGGTTGTCATCATCGGTGCCGGCATGGGCGGGCTCAGTGCGGCCATCGCGCTCAAGCAGATCGGCGTCGACGTCGAGGTGTACGAGCAGGTCACCGAGAACAAACCGGTCGGAGCGGCGATCTCGGTGTGGTCCAACGGCGTCAAGTGCCTCAACCATCTCGGGCTCGAGGCGCAGGTCGCCGAACTCGGGGGCATCGTCGAGACGATGAGCTATGTCGAGGCCGAGACCGGACAGACCATGTGCCGGTTCTCGATGCAACCGCTCATCGACGAGGTCGGTCAGCGCCCGTATCCGGTCGCCCGCGCAGAGTTGCAACTGATGCTGATGAAGGCCTACGGCATCGACGACATCCACTTCGGCAAGAAGATGGTGGCCGTCAGCGACGGGACCGACCACGCCACAGTCGAATTCGCCGACGGCACCACCGTCACCGCGGATCTCGTGGTCGGCGCCGACGGCGCGAGATCACTGATCCGCGAATACGTTCTCGGCGGGCCGGTCACGCGCCGCTACGCAGGCTATGTGAACTTCAACGGGCTGGTACCGATCGACGAGAAGATCGGTCCGGCCACCGAGTGGACCACGTATGTGGGTGCGGGCCGCCGGGTCTCGGTGATGCCGGTGGCCGATGACCGCTTCTACTTCTTCTTCGACGTGCCGATGCCCCAAGGTCAGCCCTATGAGCGGGGTACCGCGCGCGAAGTCCTCGCGGCCGAGTTCGCCGACTGGGCGCCGGGCGTGCAGAAGCTGATCGAGGATCTCGATCCGGCGACGACCAACCGAGTCGAGATCCTCGACCTCGATCCGTTCGACACCTGGGTCAAGGGCCGGGTCGCCCTACTCGGCGACGCGGCCCACAACACCACGCCCGACATCGGTCAGGGTGGCTGTTCGGCGATGGAAGACGCTGTCGCACTGCAGTTCGCGCTTCGAGAGTATCCCGATGATCTCCACGCGGCGCTGGCGGCATATCAGTCGGCCCGCACCGAACGCGCCGGCGAGCTCGTGCTGCGGGCGCGAAAGCGCTGCGACGTCACCCACGGCAAAGACCCCGAGAAGACCGCGCAGTGGTACAGCGAGCTGCGGGATGAAGACGGCACCAACATCCTGCGCGGAATCGTCGGCAACATCGTGGGCGGGCCCTTGACCCCTGCCTGAGGCGCGCGCATCAGTTGCCCGGCACCGCGACGAGCGCGCCGGAAGGGTCCGCGGCGATGGCGTCGTGGGCGACCAGCGCATCGCGACGCGACAGGGTCGGCCCGGGGGTGAGCAGCGAGACAACCGCCCACGGAGCGGGCGCGGGGGCGTCCCCGAGACCGAGGATCTTTCCGGTGACCAGATCGGCGATCCCGAAACGTACACCCGAATCACTGAGGTAGAACAGCGATTCCGCGCGTGAACTGTTCGGCTCGTTGCCGGTGACCCGCAAGTATTCACCCGACCCCGGGCGCACATAGACCTCGTCGATGCCCTGTCCGCCGCCGTCGGAGCTCGTCAGCACGACCGGCCGGTCCGATGATGCGATCGGGAGGGCGCGGCCGACGAGCATGGTGGTCGATGTGCGCGGATCGCCCGAAGCGCGCGACGACACCGAACACAGGGTCGGCGCCGACGACGCGTCGACCAGATGCGGTGGCCGTTGCGGGAACTCGGCGACCGGCAGTGCGCTGGTGGAGCGTCGGGCGGCGTTGATCACCGACGGCGCGACGGTGGGCACCTCCGCGGTGCCGGTGACGTCGGCGAGCCGCAACATCTCCGCAGTCGCCGGGCCGACGGGTTGCACCACATCCGCCAACACCGCGTAATAGCTTGCGGCGCCGTCGACACCGACGGTGCGCACCACCGATCCGGCCCGCACTCCGGGCGCCGAGATCGCCGCCGTACGCGCGCTCTTGTCGAGTACCGGCGTCTGCAGCGCATCCGCCTCGGGCAGTGTGTTGAGCAGCCCCGTGCTGACCGTGCGAGCAGGTGCACCGTCGAGCCCGAAAGCACGCATGACAGCCGCGTCGGTCGTGTCGACCTCGGCGCGTACCGGGATGAGTTCGTCGCCGCGGCGTACCGAGTAGAGCAGGAAGGTCGACCGGCCATCGGTGACCAGTACGCCGTCGTCGGCGGCGGCCCTTCCGATCTGCTCGCCGAGTACCGGACGAGCGCCGATGACGGCCAGGCGCACCGCATGTGGGCCGGCGGGCCGGTCGGCCACCTGCTCGGCGTCGAGTTGATCGCACACGCTCCATACCGACATTCGGGGGTGCGCCGAGCCGGGGAGGCCGGCGGGAGCACCCGGAATACCGAGCAGCGGGCCCCGCGGATATCGCGACAGTTTGACGTCGGCGACCGAGGCCGGGGTCGCGTCGTGTCCGATGATCAGGCGCGCCGAGGCGAGATTGAGCGCCGGATGCAGGGTGCCGTCGACAAGGACGTAGAGCGCACCGCTGTTCTTGCTGACCAGGATCGCCGAGTTACCCACGCTGCCCTGTGGTTTCACCAGTCCCCAGATCCCGAAACCGGCGAGCGCCAAGAGGGCCAGCACCGTCCCGACCGCCAATGCGCGGCTCTGTGCACGCATCGGATCATGCAGCATCCGCGCGTCGCGACGCACCAGTGCGTGCTCGAGTCTGCTCAGCAAGAAGCGATAACCGTTGACCTGAGCCTTCGTGGTCAGTTGTCGCGCCACCCTGTCCCCCTTCCCCCTGCGGCCACGCCCGCTCGTCACCTGATTGGACGCATCCCACGCCCGTCCGGTTCCCCCCGTGGGTTGTGGAAATCCACGCTGCCCGATCGGCCCGATATGCGCCGTTCGGGTAGTAGCCTAACCGAAATCCCTCGCGCCGATCGGCCGTTGCACACCGTCACACCGCAAGATTGCGGCACGGGGCACGGGGCATGGGGACGCAGGGCACGGAAACGCAGGGCACGGAAACGCAGGGCACGGGGACGCGGGGCACGGGGACGCGGGGCACGGGGACGCAGGGCACGGGGACGCAGGGCACGGAAACGCAGGGCATGGGGACGCCCACAGACAGCAGGGGGACAACAGATGATCGCAGGCAGCGGAATCGCGAGCAGCGGTTCACCCGCATCAGCACGGCCGCGTCCGGCGCCGCGCCGGGCGACCACGACCGCCCCATTGGTGCCGGCCCTCGTACTCGTGGAGGTGCTGCTCGCACTCGGCCTGCTGATCTGGGCTCTCTCCGGATCCCCGCTCGGTTGGCTTGCGCCTGCGGTGACTGCGGTCGTCGCACTGACGGTGCTTCCGTTGCGCAACGGCACCTCGCCGATTCGGCGGCTCGGCCGTCGGCTGTCTTTTACCTGGTCGCGGATGACCAGGCGGACAACCGATCTCACGCCGGCACCCTTCGATATCCCGGCCCGTGCGGACGCCGGGAACCGCGTCGCATCCGGTATGCCTGCCGCACCACCGGAACCCCCGATCGGCGCGCGGTGGGCCGGCGAGATGCTGATCACCGCGCTGCGGGTACGCCCGGGTACGCCCTCGGTCACCCGACTCTTCCGGGATGCGGCGGTCCCGGCCGATACCCCGGGCACGTGTGTCCCGCTCGAGATACTGGCCGAATGCATCGATCCGTTCGACATCCCGTTGTCCTCGATCGACGTCGTCAGTCACGGATCCCGCATCCGGGGCCGCAGTCGTCCCGCAGCGACATATCTGCGGACCCTCGGACGACTGCCCGCAATCGCGCAGCGCACCGTTGTGGTGATCCTGCGTCTCGATCCTCGTGACTGCCCCGACGCCGTGGCCCGGCGCGGTGGCGGCGCCGTGGGAGCGTTGCGGGCGGCGACGGTCAGTACCAGGCGGGTGGCCCGCCGACTGAGCGAACACGGACTCGAGGTCGCTGCACTATCGGCCGCCGAGATGACCGCTGTCACCGACCATCTCACGGCCGGACACGAACTCGGCCGCCTTTCCGAGGATTGGGACGGGCTGCGCTCCCCCGCCGGGCGCATGCGCCTGGCCACCATCGACCCCGAGATGCTGCCGGAGGTCGTCCACGGCATCTGGACGCATCCGGCGGCCACGACCCTCACCATCCGGCTCGCCCACACCGTCGACGGGCGGCTACGCGTCTCGGGGCTGATCCGCCTCGACGATGCCGGTGCCGAAGTCGACGGGTATCCCGGCACCACACCGCTGCGCGGACGCCAGTTCGAGGCGCTCACCACCGGTTTGCCGGTCGCCTCGCCGGTCCGGCGGGCACGCAGGCTACCCGGGCTCGAGGGCGCGGCAGCGCATGGTGTGCTCGCCCGGCTGACTTTGCCGGCCGGCGGGTGTGGGCAACTCATCGGCGCCGACCGGTCCGGAACCGCGGTCGCATTACCTCTGGTCGGGCCGGGTATCGATCTCGTCGCCTTGCGGGCAACACCGGCCGCGATCGCCCAGACGGTCCTGCGGACGGTCGCGATCGGAACACCGGTGACGATCCACACCGACAATCCGCAACGCTGGCGTGCCCTCGTCGGCGCGGTCGCCGACGCCCCGGCCCTCGACCTCGCTGCCCCCGGTGCCGCACCGAGAGGTGGTCTGCACGTGGACCTCTACGACGGGATCACACCTCCGCCCGGCTCCCCGCCATCGGGGTGTACGCGCTTTGTTGTCAGCTCCGACCATCCGGCAACGCGAGATGTCGGCGGTGCCGCAACGATCACCATCACACAGAACCCGCAAGCGCCACAGCGTCTTTCGGTCATCATGCCACGATCGAGAATTGAGGTGACCATGGTGGCACTACCGGAGGAGTGGGCCCTGACCGGCGCGGGAACGCCCGTCCCCACTCACTCGTGAACCGGCACCAGCGCCCGGAAGAAGACCGCGCGGGATGATGCGGCGCGGACCACGGCATCGGGGTCGGAGTCGGTCAGCCAGGCGGCACGCCCGGCCGGGATGGTCAGCGGCGCTCCGCCGATCGGACGCACCTCGACCGTCCCGGAGAGCACCGCGAGGATCTGCGGGCCCGGCATGTCGAAACTGATCGACGACGGCTGGGTCAGTCCGGTGCCGTCGAGTTCGACCCGCGAGAGGCGGAACTCGGGTGCGGGTGTGAGATAGATGCGTTCGGCGCCCACGGTGCGCACAGCCGGAACCAGGTCGGAAATGTCGACCGGGGTGAAGTCGAGGATTCGCAGCAGTTCGGGGACGTCGATGTGTTTGGACGTCAACCCGCCGCGTAGCACGTTGTCAGAGTTCGCCATCACCTCCACCGCGGTGCCGTTGAGGTATGCGTGGAGATTTCCGGCCGGTAGATAGAGCCCTTCGCCCGGTTGCAGACGCATCCGGTTGAGCAGCAGCGAAGCCAGCACGCCCGGGTCGTTCGGGTACATCTCGCCGAGCTCGAGAAGTGTGCGTAGTTCGTCGACGAAGTCCGTCTCGCCCTCCTCGAGCAGACGCACCGCCCCGCTGAGCACCGCCGGAGTCACCCGTTGGATCAATCCCTCCGGCAGGGTCAGCCACGTGGTGAACACGGCGCGCAGCCCATGCGAATCCGGTTGGCCGGCAAGCATTCCGAGGTACGGGTCCAGTTCGCTCACCTGCAGCCGGCGCAACAGCTCAACAGTGGCCGAGGGAGCGCGGAAACCGGCGAGGACATCGAATTCGGTAAGTGCGACAACCAATTCCGGCTTGTGCCAGGGATCGCGGTAGTTGCGGTCGCGGGCGTCGAACGCCAGTCCTTGTGCGTTCTCGCGCTCGAAGCCCTCGCCCGCCTGTTCGGCCGACGGGTGCGCCTGCAACGAGAGCGGCTCTTCGGCGGCGAGGACCTTCAGCAGGAAGGGCAGGCGTCCGGAGAACTTCTCGACGGTGGCGGCCCCCAGCGCACCGACTCTATCGTTCTCGATCACGGTGAGCAGATCGCTGCCGACCGGCTCCCCGTCCGCACCCACCACGCACGCGGGTCCCGCGCTGTGCGCACCGAACCACAACTCGGCCTCGGGATGTGGCGATGGCACCGCCTTGCCCCGAAGAGACGCGATCGCGGTGCGCGATCCCCACGCGTACGTGCGGACGACTCCCTCGATGACCTTCATCCCCGCCCGGCTCCGATCAGACGCACATACACCGCCGCCATCTCGATTCGCAGCGCCAGCACCAACAGGGACGTGAGATCCGCGGGCGTATCGGTCGGCTCCTCGGGCTCGCCCCACCCACCAGGTGGTTGGTCGTCGTCTGTCCCGACGACCACCTCCGCGGTGTGCAGGCCGCCGACACGCCGCCGGGTGCGCCATTCGCGCGCCGACGTCGACGCCACCAGCACGCGCGGTGGCGCATCTGCTCGCGGCCCATCGATCTCCGGGTCATAGAAGATCGAGTTCTGCGAGGCCGGGTCGGCCGCCGACCAGATGTCGCGCGATGCCACCGAGACGTCGGCCAGATCTGCTGCGCTGCTGGGGGTTCCGGTGACCGCGAAGACGAGTCCGGCCGCGCCGGCGGCAACCGCGAGCGTCGCCGGGGAGTCTCCGGACCACATCACCGGACGCTCACCGATACGCGCCGCGAGGAGCTTTGCCCGATTGTGGAAGGTCTCACGCGCGGGGTGGCCGGCCGCGGCCTCGGTGTCGAGGGCGTCGGCGATGTCCGAGACGGCCGGTGCGGACCCGGTGAAACGCACCTGCGTGAGCGAGGTGAACACCGCCAACAGCACGGCCGCAAAACCGGTGAACCGGAACCGCGGGTCCACGTCGACGCGCGGGGACAGATCGATACCGTTGCCGCCCAGCGCCTCTCGCAGTGGCCCCTCGATCGGCGCGGCGATGACGACCTCGGCACGGCGACGCAGCGCACGCGCCGCGGCATCGGCGAGCACCATGTCTCCGCCACCGGCCCCGGCGAGGACCACGACGTCGAGCGGACCGATCCAGCCCGGCAGCGCCGGCGCACAGACGATGGGGACGTCGATGCGGGTGGTCATCACCGAACTGACCATGGCCGCCGCCGCGGCGGCCCGGCTACCGGGCGCACATACGATGACGACACTGCGGGGCCGCAACTGCGAGAGCGGTTCGGTGACCCCTTCGCGCACCGCCTCGCCCACCGAACGCACCTGCGCCCCGGCGAGTGCGACGCTGTGGAGCAATCCTTCGGTGTCGGCCGCGGTCAGATGATCGACATCGTCGAGATCTGGGGCACCGGTTCGCATGACACCCAGCGTAGCCACGCGCCGTGGGCGGCGGCCACGTGCGGTCGATACCCGCTCTCGGTCCACGCCGTCCCCCGCAGATCCGCGCTCGCCGGATCCGCGCCCGACACGTCCGTGTCCGATACCGGCCCGGCGGTCGCGTATGCCGTTCAGTCGACCGGGTCGGGCAAGACCCGAAGATGTCCGCGCCGACCCGGACGCGGCTTGGTGGCGCCCGCGCCCCGCGAACCCACCTCGCCGGGCCGACCATCTGAGCGTGCCGACGCGCGATGGCGGCCCGATTGCAGGTCGTCGAATCCGTCGAGCGGGTCGGCGCGCGAGACATCGGCAGCGACGCGGCCGGCGCGGCCCCCGGTACTGGCCTCCCGGACTGCCTCGGCCAGCGCAGTCAGCTCGTAGTCCTCGGCGACGGGCGCGGAGAACCCCCGCTCGCTGCGCAGCATCTCCCAGCCACGCGGGACCGTGATCCGGCGGGCGTGCTCGTCGCACAGATCCCAGGAATGCGGTTCGGCAGAACTGGCAAGGGGACCGATCACCGCGGTCGACTCCGCATAGACGAACGTCAGGGTAGCCACCGCGGAACGGGCGCAGCCGGGCCTGCAGCACTGGCGGGGAAGCTTCACGCCATCGAGGTTAGCCCCGCCGGGTTCGAACCCCGCGGCCGACACGCGCGTGAACCGTCGACACCGAGGTCACGAGATGCCGGCCCGCGACATCCGACACGAGATACCGGCACGCGACATCCGGCGAGCGCCCTCCTAGACTCGCGCCATGCGTTTCGATGGTTTTCGGCCACCGCGAGCGGGCCATGACGGCCCCCGGCGTCCACCCCGGCGCCGCGAGCGGCGCGGACGGGGGCTGCGGACCCCGCTCCTACCGCCTGATGTGCCCGCGTGGCGCAGCAGATCCGACGAATTCGACGCGGTGGCCATCGAGGCCTTCGCCGAGATCGACGCGCGCTGGCACGACGAGCTGGCGGGGCTCGACGTCGCCGTCGACGAGATTCCGCGGATGCTGCCCCACGATCCCGAGACGATTCAATGGCCCGACGAGGTGACCGCCGACGGCGCGGTGCCACTCGCCCGGCTCATCCCGGCGGGCATCGACGTCCATGGGCAACCGACACGCGCCAAGATCATCCTGTTCCGGCGTCCGCTCGAGAGCCGCGCGCGCCGAGATGCCGAGCTCATCGAACTCGTCCATGAGGTTCTGGTGCAGCAGGTCGCAACCCACCTCGGAGTCGACGAGGACACGATCGACCGCGGATTCGACTAGCGGCCAACCATTCCGGCCGATTTTCCGGGACCGGGCGTCAGCTCCTGATCACCATGCCGGCGTCAGATGATGCCGCGCTTGAGGCGACGACGCTCCCGCTCGGAGAGGCCACCCCAGATACCGAAACGCTCGTCGTTGCCAAGCGCGTACTCGAGGCACTCGGACTTCACCTCGCAACCCGAGCAGATGCGTTTGGCCTCGCGGGTCGATCCGCCCTTCTCCGGGAAAAAGGCCTCAGGATCGGTTTGGGCACACAGTGCCTGGTCTTGCCACTGCTCCTCCATCACGTCGAACATGTCGTCGAAGCCGTTGGGCACCAACGACAAATGGCGTCGCGGCGAATCGGCGTCGGCATCGACCGCTCCGGCCTGCGTGGAGGTCAGGAATGTCTCGTCTACCGGACCCAGACCGCGATACAACGAATCATCGGTCATGGAGTCATCGGTCGCCGAGCCGTCGACCTGAGCGGCGAAGCGTGAAGGATCTTGTGGTTCAAGGGGATTGCCGATCGGGTTGTTGAATGCCATCGTCGGCCCCTCCTGCCTGGGAAGTCGTTCTGCTGCTGCTGTCTCGCGTCACGGCACCGCTGCCGCGTCGCCCCGTCACCTAGTGCGTCGTTCGATCTTCACCAGTGCCCGGCGCTTTGGGTCGTACCAACCTACCCGAAGCGACAATCGGTCGAACATCCTGTCGAAAGCACTTAACGCTCAGTGATTCTCGATCTCGAACCGAAAATGACACTGATGTGATTACACACGCTGGCGGCCACTCAGGTCAAGCCGAGAGCGAAGAGTTCTCAATACCATCGACCGACGAAAACCCGAGTCGCGACACGTACGGGAGCGGATTCGTCGCCAATCTCACATCGCCCGAGCCGCCGCATGGGCGGGCCGGCCGCCGACGACCGCACACGCCGGCCCGTCCGGTGTACCGGACGAGCCACCGATTCGCCACATGGTGATCGGCGGTCGAGCCCTTCGGCGCGCCGGTCACTACAGTGGATCGCTGTGAAGGTGACCGTTCTCGTCGGCGGCGTCGGTGGCGCCCGTTTTCTGCAGGGTGTCCGCGAATTGTTCGGGCCGACGCCATTTCCCGTGCCGGCCGGGCCCAGGACATCCGGCGAGGCGACATCCGGCGGCGATGGACCGACCGGTACCGGCGAGCACGAGATCACCGCGGTCGTCAACGTCGGTGACGATGCCTGGATGCACGGCGTGCGGATCTGCCCGGACCTCGACACGTGTATGTACACCCTCGGCGGCGGTATCGACACCGAACGCGGATGGGGACGCGCAGCCGAAACATGGCATGCGAAGGAGGAACTCGCCGCCTACGGGGCCGATCCGGACTGGTTCGGCCTCGGCGATCGCGATCTGGCTACACATCTGATCCGCACGCAGATGCTCGATGCCGGCTACCGGCTCTCCGATATCACCGCCGCCCTCTGCAAGCGCTGGCAGCCGAACGTCCGGCTGCTGCCGGCGACCGACGACCGCCACGAGACCCACGTCGTGGTCAGTGCGCCGGACCGTACCGACGGCGCACAGATGGCGATCCACTTCCAGGAGTGGTGGGTTCGCCACCGCGCGCAGATCCCGACCTTCGGTTTCACCCAGGTCGGTTCCGACGACACCACCGCCGCGCCCGGGGTGCTCGAGGCGATCACCGGCGCCGACGTCGTCCTGCTGGCCCCCAGCAATCCGGTCGTCAGCATCGGCGCCATCGTCAGCGTGCCCGGCGTGCGTAGTGCCCTGCGCACCACCTCGGCGCCCGTCGTCGGGGTCAGCCCGGTGATCGACAACCGGCCGCTGCGCGGCATGGCCGACGAGTGTCTGTCGGTGATCGGCGTCGAGACCACTGCCGAGGGGATAGCCGCCCACTACGGCGCACGCAGCGGCAACGGAATCCTCGACGGCTGGCTCATCGCCGACGGTGACGACGCCGCCGTGGCGGGCCTCTCGATCGGCGCCGCTCCCCTGCTGATGACCGACCCGGTGACCACCGCCCGGATGGTTCGCGACGCATGTGCACTCGTCGGCGTCGACACTCCGGAGATCCGGTCGTGAACGCACCCGAACCTTCCGACGTCATCGATCATCGCGCACCGGGGGGCATCGAGATCCGGCCGGTGACCGGACTGCCCGAATTCGACACGACCGCTGACCTGGCCGCGGAGATCGTCGCTGCCGCACCCTGGTTGACCTCTGGCGACGTCCTCGTGGTGACGAGCAAGGTCTTTTCCAAGACCGAGGGCCGGATGGTCCCGGCGCCCATCGATCCCGAGGAGCGCGACGCCCTTCGGCGCAAACTCGTCGAGCAGGAGTCGGTCCGGGTCGTCGCCCGGCGCAATCGCACGCTGATCACCGAGAACACCCTCGGACTCGTCCAGGCCGCGTCCGGGATCGACGGCTCGAATGTGCCTGCCGATTCGCTCGCGCTGCTTCCGGAGAACCCCGACGCGAGTGCCCGAACACTACGCGACTCGATCGCCGCGACGACGGGTGCGGACGTGGCGGTGATCGTCACCGACACCATGGGTCGCGCCTGGCGGACCGGCCAGGTCGACGTGGCGATCGGGTCGGCGGGCATCGAGGTGACACATCCGTACGAGGGTGGTGTCGACGGTCACGGAAACCCGCTGGTGGTCACCGACATCGCGGTCGCCGACGAGATCGCGGCGGCCGCCGATCTGGTGAAGGGCAAACTCGCCGGAGTGCCGGTGGCGGTGGTGCGCGGCCTTCGCGTCGTCGATGACGGTTCGCGCGCAGCAGATCTCATCCGGCCGGTCGACGAGGATCTGTTCCACCTCGGCACCGCCGAGGCGATCGCGCAGGGCCGCGAGGAGGCACTGCTGACCCGTCGATCGGTCCGATCGTTCAGCGATCTGCCGGTGGAACCCGGCCTCGTCATGGCCGCCTGCGGTGACGCGCTCACCGCGCCCGCCCCCCATCACTCACATCCGGTGCGATTCGTGTGGGTGCGTGACCGCGAACGCCGTACCCGGCTGCTCGATGCCATGGGCCGAGCCTGGCGAGACGACCTCGACTCGGACGCGAAGAGCCCGGAGTCCATCGACCGGCGGCTACGTCGGGGCCAGATCCTCTACGACGCACCGGAGTTGGTCATCCCGTTCCTGACGCCCGACGGCGCGCACACCTACCCTGATGCGCATCGGAACGCTGCCGAGCACACCATGTTCACCGTCGCCGGTGGTGGCGCCGTCGCGGCATTGCTCGTCGCACTGTCGGTGCGGGGGCTGGGATCGTGCTGGGTGGGTTCGACGATCTTCGCCCCCTCCGTCGTCGCCACCGAGCTCGATGTGCCGGCCGACTGGGAGCCGTTGGGCGCCGTCGCCGTCGGACATCCTGCCCAGGGGCCGGGGCTGCGCGCGCCGGCACCGACCGACGAGTGGGTGATCACCCGATGACCACCACCTCCCTCCACGAATCCGCGGTGTCGGCGCTGGCCGCGTGGAATGCGCCGTCGCCCGAACAAGATTCGTTGCGGCACACCTACCTGGCATTCCTCGACGCGGCACCGCAGGCGTGTCTGCGGCGCAACGTGCCCGGCCATCTGACCGGCTCGGCGATCGTCTTCGACGCGACCGGTGATCATGTGCTGTTGACGCTGCACCCGCGGGTGGGCAAGTGGATTCAGCTCGGCGGTCACTGCGAACCCGACGACGAGACACTGGCCGACGCGGCGCTGCGCGAGGCTCGCGAGGAATCCGGCATCGAGGACCTGCGGTTGTGCGGCCTCGCCCAATTGCACACACATCCGATCACCTGTTCGCTGGGTGCGGCGACCCGCCATCTCGACGTCCGGTTCGCCGCGGTGGCACCGGCACAACCCGACGGCGGACTGCCGCCGATCCAGATCAGCCCGGAGTCCGACGATCTTCGGTGGTGGCCCGTCGACGCGTTGCCGCGCGACACCGACGGCACCGACATCGTCTCGCTGGTCGCGCTCGGGCGCCGATACCTGTAGTCGGCCGCCGAATTCCGGAACGCGCAGCCTGCACCGGCGAGTCGGGTGCCGAACGGTCAGACGCGAATGTTCTTGCCGACGGTGACGACGCCCCCGGCGCTGACCGCGAAGCGTTGCCGGTCGGCCTCCGGGTCGGTACCGACCTGTTCGCCCTCGCCGACGACGACGTTCTTGTCGAGGATCGCCCGCCGGACCACGGCGCCCTTGCCGACCCGCACACCGGGCATCAGCACACTGCCCTCGACCACTGCGCCATCCTCCACGATCACGTTCGCCGAGAGCACCGAGGCAGAAACGGAGGCCGCCGACACGATGCAGCCGGCACCGACGACCGAGTCCTGTGCGTGCCCGCCCTGGACGAACTTTGCCGGCGGAAAATGCATCGTCTCACCGCGGATGGGCCAGCGGCGGTTGTAGAGATTGAAGACCGGGTGCACCGACACCAGGTCCATGTGCGCGTCGTAGAACGCGTCCAGCGTCCCCACGTCGCGCCAATAGCCCTTGTCGCGCTCGGTGGCTCCGGGAACGTCGTTGTCCTGGAAGTCGTAGACATAGGCGCGTTGGCGGCGCACGAACGCGGGAATGATGTCGCCACCCATGTCATGATCGGAGTCCGAATCGGCGGCGTCGGCGCGAATCGCCTCCACGAGGGCCTCGGTGGTGAACACGTAGTTCCCCATCGAGGCGTAGGTGACGTCCGGGTCGTCCGGAGTCCCGGGTGGATCGGCCGGCTTCTCCAGGAATCCGGTGATCAATCCGGACTCGTCGGAGTCGATGCACCCGAATGCGGTCGCCTCGGCGCGCGGCACCCGGATGCCCGCGACGGTGACGTCGGCCCCGGATGCGATGTGCGCGTCGACCATCTGCGACGGGTCCATCCGATAGACGTGGTCGGCACCGAAAACGACGATGTACTCGGGCTGTTCGTCCTCGATGAGATTCATCGACTGGAAGATCGCATCGGCACTGCCGGTGTACCAGCGTGGCCCGAGCCGTTGCTGGGCGGGAACCGGGGTGATGTACTCGCCGTGGAAACCAGATGACCACCAGGTTTGCGAGATGTGGCGGTCGAGTGAATGCGACTTGTATTGCGTGAGAACGCAAATCCTTTCATACCCGGCATTCACCAGGTTGGACAGGACGAAGTCGATCAACCGATAGGCACCGCCGAACGGAACCGCCGGTTTGGCACGGTCCATCGTCAGCGGATACAGGCGTTTACCCTCACCGCCGGCGAGGACGATACCGAGCACGTGCGGCTGTGATCTCACACTCACAACTTAACCGCGAAATCGTGCTCCGGCCAGATGAACACTCACCTCGATCGGCCGCCGGCCGCCGATTCCACGGTGAGGGTGCGATGGCCGTGTCGCACTTCCGTGGCGATCGGCCGTCACGCGCACTAGCGTCGTGGACATGAGGGTGGCGATGATGACACGGGAGTACCCACCCGAGGTCTACGGTGGCGCCGGGGTGCACGTGACCGAACTGGTCCGCCATCTGCGCAGCCTGATCGACGTCGACGTGCATTGCATGGGGCTCCCGCGCGACACCGCGCAGGTGTACTCGCCCGATCCGGGACTGGCGGGGGCGAATGCCGCGATCACCACACTCTCGACGGATCTGCGGATGACGGTGGGCGCCGCCGGTGCCGACCTGGTGCATTCACACACCTGGTACACCGGTCTGGCCGGGCACCTGGCCGCCGAGCTCTACGGTGTGCCGCACGTACTGACGGCACACTCGTTGGAGCCGATGCGGCCATGGAAGGCCGAGCAACTCGGTGGTGGATATCGGGTGTCGAGCTGGGTGGAACGCAACGCCGTCGAATACGCCGATGCCGTGATCGCGGTCAGTTCCGGGATGGCCAACGATGTGTGCGACACCTATCCACGTCTTGATCCCGCACGAGTTCATGTGGTGCGCAACGGAATCGACACCGCCCAGTGGTTTCCGGCCGACGATCCGTTCGGCCCCGAGTCGATGTTGACCGCACTCGGCGTCGACCCGGGACGACCGATCGCGGCATTCGTCGGCCGGATCACCCGACAGAAGGGGGTCGCCCACCTCGTCGCCGCAGCTCACCATTTCGATCCGGAGATCCAGCTGGTCCTGTGCGCGGGCGCCCCGGACACCCCGGAGATCGGCGCCGAGATCGAGGCCGCGGTGGCGTCTCTCTCGGCGTCGCGGCCGGGCGTGCACTGGATACGAGAGATGCTGCCGCTACCCCGCATCCGTGAGATCTTGACCGCGGCAACCGTCTTCGTCTGTCCATCGGTATATGAGCCGTTGGGCATCGTCAATCTCGAGGCCATGGCCTGCGGCACCGCGGTCGTCGCATCAGCGGTCGGCGGCATTCCCGAGGTGGTCCGCGACGCGGTGACCGGGGTGCTCGTGCCCTATGACGCCGCCGACCCGCAGGGCTTCGAACGGGGTCTCGCCGACGGCGTCAACCGTGTCGTCGCCGATCCGGCGACCGCCGAGTCGATGGGCCGGGCCGGGCGCGAGCGGGCGGCGGCGGAGTTCTCCTGGGCGGCGATCGCCGAACAGACACTGGCGGTGTATCAGGCGGTCTAGGCCGGTCTAGGCCTGATGAGGCCGGTCGGGAATCATTCACCCGGCCGGGCGGCACACGGTGAGGGTCACCGCCACGGTCACCGCCACGCTGCCGCCGAATTCTGCGGCAACCGCGTCCGCGACCTCGTCGACGTGGGCACGGTCGTGATGGAACGCCGACGGTCCCATCCCGACGAGATCGGCGATCTGCGATGCGCCCACCGACCGCACGGCGCGCACGGTACGGCGCTCGGTGATCTCGAAGAGCGGTGACAATGCTGCTTCGATCCGGTCGTCCTTGTCCGGGGCGACCGTCAGCATGCCCAGCGGGCCGACGAGTTCGTTCAGATGATCGGGCTGCGGCGAGACGATCACCAGATGCCCGGTCTCCCCGAGCACGCGGGCCGACTCGGTGACATTGCGGGGCGCGAACACCGACAAGGCGATGGTGGCGGCCCCGGTACGCAGCGGGATCTGCCGCCACACGTCGGCCACGACGGCCGCTGCCGCGGGTTCGGACCGGACGACGGCGCGTGCACAGTATTTGGACAGATCGACGACGACTCCCCGGGCCGGCGGGACGCGACGCAGGCAGGCCCGCAGATAGGCGCCCGGGCCGCCACCGAGATCGGCGACGAGCGGCGCCACCTCATCGGTACGACCGATCAGTCCGGCGACGACCCCGGCGGTGGCGTCGACAACCGGATCGAGAATCCCGGCGTCATGTACTCGCAGTCGCGCGGCGACCATGTCGGCCGTGTCGGCGCGAAGCGAACCCGAGTGCCCGTCGAGCAGGGAGACGTATCCCTGGCGGGCGATGTCGAAGGAATGCCGATGATCGCACCGCAGCGCGGCGCGATCATCGGTGAGGTGCAGCGGTTCGGTACAGATCGGGCACCGCAGGTCGGGCACGAGCTCGGCCAGAGCCGAGCGGTCGCGGGCGCCGGTCAGCCGGTGACCCCGCGAAGTTCGGCACCCAGCGCGGCCGCCTCGTCCGGGGTCAGCTCGACCACCAGGCGTCCCCCACCCTCGATCGGAATGCGAACGACGATCCCACGCCCCTCCTTGGCCGCTTCGAGTGGCCCATCCCCAGTCCGTGGCTTCATCGCCGCCATTCTCAAACTCCCTTCAGAGTCTCGCGTCGCCGAGTGCTCCCGGCAATCACCACACGATCGGTCCCGACACGACGGGCAGGCCGAATCGCGGCCTTTTGGCCGGTGACGGTAATTGCCGCCAGAGCAATGATACGTGGCGGGCGAACGCACAGACCCCCACGCACCCACATGTCAGTTGCCGGACTCGGCCGGCGACTGATTCCGACTCGCCTCACCCGTCTCCGCCGACGCCTGCGACGCTGCGCCGTCGGCCTCGTGCCGTCCGGGCTGCGACGCACCCGCGGGCGTCGCGGCGAACTCCACCGGCGACTCCCGCTCCTGCAATTGCTGCACGAGTGCCCGGAGATCGTCGATCTCGTCGGCGAGTCGGGCAAGTGCCCAGTCGACCTCACTCTGCTTGTACCCGCGCAGGGTCAGGGCGAAGGTGAGTGCGCGCACGTCGTATCCGTTGACGCCGGAGCGAGGTAACCGCGTGAGCGTCGATGCGTCGTCCACCGGCCGGAGGTCTTCGCCGCGTCCGAACACGAACCAGACCACGGCGAAGACGACGGCCACCACCACCGCCATGATCAGCAGGTACAGCAAGAGTGTCTGCATATCTCCATGGTGTCAGATGCGGCGGTGTCGAAGGTGTGGCCGCCGACTGCGTACGGACCCGCCGGGCTGCACGCCCCTGCTAGGAGGCCATCTCCTCGTCGTCGACCTCGAGGTCGACTGCGCGCAGGGTCCGCATCGGCGGCCGATCCTCGAGATGGACGTCGGTGGTGTGCGAGGTGAAACTGCCGTCCGGTTCGGCGGTGAACTGGGTCAGGCCCACACCCGAGTCCGCGATCCCGCACCGGCGCATCAGCGTGCCGACGATCTGCCGGCTCATCACGCCGAGCTCGATGAGCGGGCGGTTGCGGTGGGTGCGCACACCCAGATTCACCTGACCGATACCGGCCAGCCCATGGCGGTCGTAGGTGTCGATCAGCAGACCGATCTCGACGCCATACCCCGGCGCGAACGGTACCGACGCCAGTAGCTCCCGCGTGCCGGCGTACTCGCCGCCGAGTGGCTGGAGCACCGCGGTGAGTTCGGGCTTCTGCGAGGCGAGCAACGGGCGCGCGACGAGTTCGGTCACGCGGCCCCCGCCGTTGGCGTCCTCGGTGCCCCCGGTGCGCAGCGGGCGCCGATAGTAGCCCTTCACCAACTGGATGTCGGGGTCGATCAGCAACGGCCCGAGCATCTTGGGCACGAACATCGGATCCGGATCGATGAGGTCGGAATCGACGAAGGCGATGATGTCGCCGGTCGCGACCGCGATCGAACGCCACAACACCTCACCCTTGCCCCCGACCGGTGCGAGTTCGGGGACCGCCTCCTCGCGGCTGATCACCTCGGCGCCGGCGCGACGGGCGCGTTCCGCGGTCGCATCGGTGGAACCGGAGTCCAGCACGATCAGTTCGTCGACGAGCGTCCCGACCAGCGGGCGGATGCTGGCGATGACGTCGGCGACCGTCTCTTCCTCGTTCAGCGCGGGCAGGACGACCGACACCGTTCGCCCCTGTTTGGCGTCGACGAGTTCGTCGATCGTCCAGTCGGGTTGTTCCCAGGTGTGGGTCGATGACCATGAACTGTCCGTGGACGTCTCGGCGGCGGACCACCGGGCGGTCGTGTCCCGACCGGCCACCGGTCGGCGATTCTGGGTTCGACGTACCTTCTTGGTCATGCGAGTCCCCTAACTGTTCTGGCTGGAGGTCGTGTACCCGCTATCGCGGCAATCATGTCGACCACGCGACGGGTGGCGGCGACCTCGTGGACGCGGAAGATGCGGGCGCCGTGTTCAGCGCTCAGAGCGGTCGCCGCGAGGGTGCCTTCCACCCGGTGTTCGAGGTCCACCCCCAGAGTCTCCCCCACAAAGTCCTTGTTGCTCAGCGCCATCAGCACTGGCCAGCCCGTATTAACAAGATCTTTCACGTGGCGTAACAAGGTCAGCCCGTGGTGGGTGTTCTTACCGAAATCGTGCGTCGGATCGATCACGATCGAATCACGGGCGACGCCGGCGGCGACAGCGCGGCGGGCCGCCGAGGTGACCGCATCGATGACGTCGGCGACGACATCGGTGACGTCATCCCCATAGGCGACCCGGTGCGGCCGGGTGCGGACCACCGCCCCGCCGGTGTGTGAACACACGATTCCGGCGCGGTGCGCGGCGGCCACCTCGACCAGCCCCGGGTCGGCGCCCGCCCAGGTGTCGTTGATGAGGTCGGCACCGGCGGCGCACGCCTTGTCGGCGACTCCGGCGCGCCACGTGTCGACGCTGATCAGCAGATCGGGGTACCGCTCGCGAATCCAGGCGATGAACGGCACCACGCGGGCGATCTCGTCGGCGGCACCGACCTGCTCGCCCGGCCCCGCCTTGACGCCACCGATGTCGACGATGTCGGCACCCTCGGCGACGACCTGGTCGATGCGCGACCGCGCGGCGGTGTCGGCGAAGCTGGCGCCGCGGTCATAGAACGAATCCGGTGTGCGGTTGACGATGGCCATGACCAGCGCCCGGTCGGTGGCGACCCGGCGCCCGCACAGCGTTGTGGCCACGCCACGAGACTCCATGCGACAAGAGTACGGAGCGCGCGCGATTCAGTTCTTGGGCGCCTTGGCCGCAGCGACGTCGTCGGGGTAGGCGTCGTAGTACTCCTCGTAGCCCCCGGCCCGTCCGGCGAGCACGTAGAGCGGATCGTCGCCGACCTTCGCATAACCCTCGTCGCGCAGTTCGACCTTGCGGTTCTTGAAGGTCGAGGTGGCCTCGAGATGATCGACGATCCGGATGAACAGCGGAATCGCATACGCGGGCAACGTCTCGTACAGGTGATCGGCGACCGCCTTGCCGTCGAACGACACACCCTCGCGCAGGGTGGCCGCGGCCATCCCCGCCTTGCCGTCGGTCCCGGGGACCTCCACCCCGAACACCACCGATTGGGTGATCGTCGGCACGCCGTCGAGGCCGGCCTCGACCTCGGTGGTGGCGACGTTCTCACCCTTCCAGCGGAACGTGTCGCCGAGGCGGTCCACGAAGGCGATGTGGTGCATGCCCTGATCACGGACGAGGTCACCGGAGTTGAACCAGGCGTCGCCGTCCTTGAACGCGTCGCGCAGGATCTTCTTCTCGGTCTCCTCCGGGTCGGTGTAGCCGTCGATCGGCACCCGGTCGTTGATCCCCGAGAGGAGCAGCCCGGTCCCACCGCGCTTGACCTTGGTCAGTCGGCCCTCGGCGTCGCGCTTGGGCTTGCCGTCCTCGTCGTATTCGACGATCGCGTACGGCAGCGGGCAGAAGCCGGCGGTCCGGCTGGCGCTGAAGGCGTTGACGAAGACCAGGTTCAGCTCACTGGCACCGTAGAACTCGACGATCCGGTCGATGCCGAACCGCTCCCGGAACTCGTCCCAGATGTCGGGGCGCATGCCGTTGCCGACGATCAGCCGGACCCCGTGGGCGCGATCGGTCGGCTTCGCCGGCTGCGCCAGCAGGTAGCGGCACAACTCGCCGATGTAACAGAAGGCGGTCGCGCGGTTGAGGATGACGTCATCCCAGAACTTCGACGCCGAGAAGTGCTTCCCGATCGCGATACAGGCACCCGAGGCGAGCACCGACGACAACGACACCGAGAGCGCATTGTTGTGATAGAGCGGCAGCGGGACGTACATGGTGTCGCTGGGCCGTAGCCGGACGGCCAGACCCCCGATCCCCGACAGGCTCGCCAACCACCGATTGTGGCTCATCACACTGGCTTTGGGCATCCCGGTCGTCCCGGAGGTGAAGATGTAGAACGCCTCGGTGGCGGCCGGCAGGGTCGCCGTCACCTCGGGGTCGGTGTCGGGGTGTCCCGCGGCGGCGGCGTCGAGGGCGCCGAAGTCGAGCACGTGATCGGGCAGCGCGCCTTCCGGAATCGATTCGAAGGCTTCGGCACAGTCCGGGTCATGGATGAGGACCCGCGCGCCGAGGAGCTTCATGCTGTGCTCGAGGACATTGCCGCGCTGGTTGTAGTTGATCATGCCGGCGATCGCGCCGAGCTTGACCGTCGCCAGCATCGTGAACAGGTCGGTCGGGCAGTTCTTCGACAGGATCGCGACGACGTCGCCGGTGCGCACCCCCTTCTCGGCGAGTACCGCGGCGTAGGTGTTGACGATGCGGTTGGCGTCCCCGTAGGTGACGGACTTGCCCTCGAATCGCACGAAGGGGCGATCGGGGTGGTCGGCGGCATGGCGTTGGAAGATCGAACCGATGGTCCGCTTGGCATCGGCCGGGCGCCGGATCAGGCCGGGAGCGTGTCTGATCATCTGATGGGCCTGCGGCGCCATCTTGAGCACACCTTTGACCAGGTCTGTGATTCCGACGGTGTCCTGAGACGACATCGACTTACTCGCTCTCGGGGTTGGACGACGATGGCGTGTGCTGCCCGGCGCGGAACGTCGCGGCAACTCGTGGGCACACCCTACCGGTCAGTAGCATGACGCAGCGCACCCTCCACCGTTTCGGTGACGACGAGCCGGTCGAGCGAGCTCTGTGCGACGAATCCCGGCGCCACCAGATCCTGCAGCCACGACAGCAGCGGCGTGTAGAAACCGGACGGGTCGAGCAACACGACAGGCTTGGCGTGCATCCCCAGAAAGCCGCCGGTCCACGTCTCGAAGAGTTCCTCGAGCGTGCCGATCCCACCGGGCAGTGCGATGAAGCCGTCGGCGCTCTCGTCCATCAACCTCTTGCGTTCCCGCATGGTCTCGGTGATGACGAGCTCGTCGGCGTCGAGATCGGCGACCTCGCGGTCCATCAGTGCCCGCGGGATGATGCCGACCGTGCGGCCCCCGGCGGCGCGGGTGGCCGCGGCGACCGACCCCATCATCGACACGTTGCCGCCCCCGGACACCAGGGTGTGCCCGGCCGAGCCGATGGCCGTGCCGAGCGTGGCGGCAAGATCGAGATACTCCTGCCCTACTCCGGTGCCCGATGCGCAATACACGCAGATCACGCTCATCGTCAGCCCTGCTTCTTTTGTTCCGCGCGGCGGACCGCGGCCGCCCGGATGATCGCCACCGCCTCGTCCGGCTCGTCGACGACGTGGAGTAGATCGAGATCGTCGGGGGAGATCATCGCCTTGCCGACCAGGACGTCGCGCATCCAGTCGAGTAGTCCGCTCCAGTGCTCGCGGCCGACGAGCACGATCGGGAAGCGGACGACCTTTTTGGTCTGCACCAGCGTCAGCGCCTCGAACAGTTCGTCGAGGGTGCCCAGACCGCCGGGCAGACAGACGAACGCCTGCGCATACTTCACGAACATGGTCTTGCGGACGAAGAAGTAGCGGAAGTTCATGCCCAGATCGACCCACGGGTTCAGATGCTGTTCGAAAGGCAGCTCGATGTTGAGTCCGATCGAGGTCGCCGACGACTCGAAGGCCCCCTTGTTGGCCGCCTCCATGGATCCGGGCCCACCGCCGGTGATCACGGCGTAGCCGGCCTCGCCGAGCGCGCGCCCCATACCGACCGCGAGCTCGTAGCCGGGCGAACCGGGTGTGAGGCGCGCCGACCCGAACACGGTGACCGCCTCCGCGACGTCGGACAGTGCGTCGAAGCCCGCGACGAACTCCGATTGGATGCGCAACACCCGCCAGGAGTCACGCATGGTGCGTTCGGCCCGGCGCTCGGCGTCGCGAGGATCCACCCATTCGAGCAACCGGCGGTCGGTGGTGTGTTCGTCGGCTTCGCCCGGGCGCAGCCGCATCGGCCCGACGTAGCGGGTGCCCCGCCGATCATCGACGATGCGCTCACCACCCGGCTGCTCGTCACGATCTGCTGGATCGGCATCGCTCGCGGAGGTCGTCATGGCGGTAACGCTAATGCGCCCGCGGGCACCGGCACCAACGGTAGGGACTGCGCGTCAGCCCAAGTAGTGCCGTAGCAGGTCGTTGACCTCACGGATCTGTTCGACCGGCACACGCTCGTCCACGCGATGCGCCAGGCTGGGGTCGCCGGGCCCGAGATTCACCGCGGGAATTCCCCGTGCCGAGAACCGCGACACGTCGGTCCAGCCGTATTTCGCGCGGAACCGGCCACCCGCGGCGTCGACGAGGGCGGCGGCGGCCGGATGTGCGAGTCCCGGTAGTGCGCCCGCGGCCGAGTCGGTCACTTCCATACTCACCGCGCCGGAATCGAGGGGGCCGGCGAACACCTCACGCAGATGTGCGAGCGCGTCGTCGATGCTGCGGTCGGGCGCAAAGCGGAAGTTGACGTCCACGTGGGCGGCATCGGGTACGACGTTGCCTGCCACCCCGCCACCGATCGAGACCGCGGACAGGCCTTCGCGGTACCCACACCCGTCGATGTCGACACGCCGCGGCGAGTAGTGGTCAAGGATGGTGAGCACCTCACCCAATTTGTGGATCGCGTTGTCGCCCATCCACGCTCGGGCCGAATGTGCCCGTGTCCCCGTAGTCGACAACCGCACCCGCACCGTGCCCTGACAGCCGGCCTCGATCTGGCCTGCGGTCGGCTCACCGAGGATCGCCACGTCGCCGGCAAGCCAGTCCGGTAGCTCTCGTTCGATCGCGCCGAGGCCGTTGAACTCGGCGGCGATCTCCTCGCAGTCGTAGAAGATGAGAGTGAGATCGTGGCGCGGGCTCGCCATGGTGGCCGCCAGATGCAGGAACACCGCGTCACCGGACTTCATGTCGACGGTCCCGCATCCGTGCAGCACGTCGCCCTCGGCGTCGTCGACGGTGCGGCGACTCGGCAGGTTTCCTGCGACCGGCACGGTGTCGAGATGGCCGGCGAGGATGACCCGGCTACCGAGTCCGCGGTTGGTGCGCGCCAGCACCCGGTTGCCGTGCCGCAGGATATCGAATCCGCTGGTCTGCTCGCGCAACGCGGACTCGACGGCGTCGGCGATGACCGCCTCGCTGCGGGATTCGCTGTGGATATCGACCAGTGCCGCGGTCAGGTCGACGGGGTCACCGTGCAGATCGAGCTCGCTCACCACACCACCGTAACCGGGCACTCGAGCGTAGGCTGAGCGCCCATGCGCGCAACCGTCATCCACGCCCCGGGCGACATCCGGCTCGACGATCTCGATCAGCCCCGCATCATTGATCCCACCGACGCGATCATCCGGGTGTCGGCGACCTGCGTCTGCGGCTCCGACCTGTGGAATTACCGCGGTATCAACAAGATTGCGCGTCCGACGCCGATGGGCCACGAGTCATGGCGGTCCGGCCCCGGTGCGCCGCTTTCTGCCCGAACTGGTCGACCTGATCGTGGCGCGAAAGATCGCTCCCGGCAAGGTGTTCGACCTGACGCTACCGCTCGACGAGGTGGCCGAGGGCTATGCGGCGATGGACGAACGCCGCGCGATCAAGGCACTGCTCCGTCCATAGTGGGCACGTCCGTGGTGTCGACGAAGGCGGTTGCGCCGTCAGAACGGCTGGACATCGCTCTCGGAAACCGCGATATAGATGTCTACCGATTTCCCTTCCGGTCGGCGGGACACGGACGTAGCCTGAGGTAAGCGGATTCTTCCACCTGAGGAGATGGTCACCCATGTCCGCACATCATCACCAGTCACACGGCCAGCACCCCATGGGTGTGATGGCGTTCTTCCTGCTCCTTCTCGGCTTCGCGGGTTTGGCCGTCCTGGTGGTCTCCGCGGTTGCCGGCAACGCGGCGCTGGCCGCCGTGGCTGCCGTCGTGATGGTGGCGGCATTCGCGGTGGCTGCCACGACGATGGCCATGTTGGGTCGCCGACTGCACCACAGCGCGTTCCTGCCCGATTACACCTCCGTGGAACGGGAGCATTACCTGCGCGACTACCGCCATCAGGTCTGAACCGACGCCCTCACGCCTGCCGCGGGTGTCACCGGTAAGCTCGGTTGCCGTGACAAACAACGGTGCACACGCAGTCGGAATCGCCACGGTGACCAACGGAGGGTCGGCCGACCCCGGCGTCGTCCTCGACGTCTGGTTCCCGGAGCCGCAGCTCGGCACGAACGGGCACAACGGCACCACGATTCTCGATGACGACGCGGTTCCCGGGGAGTTGCGCGATCTCGTCGGCGCGGATGCCGTTCGCCGCGTCAAGACCGTCCCCGTGGCGACCACCATCACCGATCTGGCCGCAGCACCCGTCGACGCCTACGACATCTATCTGCGCCTGCATCTGCTGTCGCATCGCCTCGTCACCCCGAACTGCACCAGCCTCGAAGGGATCTTCGGATTCCTGTCGAACGTCGTGTGGACCAACCACGGACCGTGCCCGGTCGAAGGGTTCGAGAAGATCCGAACCGGACTCAAGGCGCGCGGCGCGGTAACCGTCTACAGCATCGACAAGTTCCCCCGCATGGTCGACTACGTGGCGCCCGGCGGCGTGCGGATCGGCGACGCCGACCGCGTTCGCCTCGGCGCGCACCTTGCCCCCGGAACGACGGTGATGCATGAGGGCTTCGTCAACTACAACGCGGGAACCCTCGGCGAATCGATGGTCGAAGGCCGCATCTCGTCCGGTGTGGTCGTCGGTGACGGGTCCGACATCGGCGGCGGCGCCTCCACGATGGGCACCTTGTCCGGCGGCGGCAAAGAGCTTGTCGCACTGGGCAAGCGCTGCCTGCTGGGAGCCAACTCCGGCTGCGGTATCCCGCTCGGTGACGACTGCGTCGTCGAGGCCGGACTGTATCTGACGGCAGGCACCAAGGTCGCCGGACCGGACGGGACGACGATCAAGGCCCGCGAACTCGCCGGCCAGTCGAACCTGCTGTTCCGCCGCAACAGTCTCACCGGCGCCGTCGAGGTGGTGCCGTTCAAGGGCGACGGAATCGCCCTCAACGCGGCACTTCACAAGAACTGAGGCGCTCGGCGAGAACTGTCGGCAGCGCTCGTGCGGGAGCGTGGCCGAAAAGTTCAAGACGCGCGGCCGGCGGCGGATCTATGTTCATGCCATGACAGATCCAGACATCTCCACCCCGCCCGTCTCCTCCCCACCCATCTCCTCACCGGCCCGTCCGGTTCTCGATGCCGTGTCCGTCGTGGTCGGCGATATGGCTGCGACCATCGCGTTCTACTCGCGGCTCGGCCTGCGGTTCGAGCCCGGCGCCGAGCAGGCACCACATGCGGAGACATCGGCGGGCTCGATGCGGGTGCTCTTCGATACCCGCGCCGTCATCGAGTCGTTCATGCCCGGATGGACACCACCGGCGGGCGGGCACCGACTCGCACTCGCCTTCGCGTGCGCCTCACCGGCCGATGTCGACCGAGACCACAAGGCGCTCGTCGCGGCGGGATACCGGTCGGTGCTCGACCCCTTCGACGCGCCGTGGGGACAGCGCTATGCGGTGATCGCCGATCCCGACGACAATCCCGTCGACCTCTACAGCGCGCCGGCCTGATCGGGATCGGTGAATGCGGTCGGCGGCGCACCCGCGAGCTCGACGAACTCGCGATACATGTGCGCGTAGTCGGCGTACCCCACGTGCTGGGCCACCTCCGACAAGCCTCGGCCCGTGCCGGTGATCAGCGTCAGGGCCGCGCGCATCCGCAATATCCGGGCCAGCGTCTTGGGTCCGTAACCGAAGCACTGCAACGAGACTCGGTGCAGCGTCCGCACCGACACCGACACCGCGTCAGCACACGCGGCGACCGGCGTCCCGTGGCGCAGATGTTCGGTGGCCGCGCCGATCCAGGGTGGGGCCGGCTCACCGGGACGTGCGGCACACAGCTCGACGAGCATCGCGCCGACGTTGTCGGTGGCCGACAGCATCTCCGACCAGCGCCCGACCTCGGCGGCCGGCCACACGTCGGACAACCGAATCCGCAGATCCCGGAACTCCGATGCCGGAATCCCGAGCAGCCCCGGGGCATGTCCGGGAGCGAACCGCAGCCCCGTCATGTCACGCGGGCGCCCGGTGCGAAAGGTGTTCGCCACCGTGTCGGGACCGGCCACCAGCAGGTCGTCGCCGGTCCAGATCAGATCCATGCACCCATCGGGCAGGATGACCGCCTCGCCGGCCGGGGCGTGGTTGCGCCACAGCGTTGCCGGTCGCTGCGGACGACCGGCGCGGTTCATCGGTTCCGGCTCGCGGCTCAGGCGGCCAGCCGCGCGACGGCCGCAGCGATACGCTCGTCGGTGGCGGTCAGCGCGATCCGCACGTGTTCGATGCCGGCCGGGCCGTAGAAGTCGCCGGGCGCCACCAGGATGCCGCGGCCCGCAAACCAGTCGACGGTCTCCCGGCACGGTTCCCCCCGGGTAGCCCACAGGTACAGGCCGGCCTCGGAGTGGTCGATGTCGAAGCCGGCACCGCGAACCGCCGCGGCCAGTTCGGTGCGACGCTTCTCGTAGCGGACGCGCTGCGCGTCGACATGTTCGTCGTCACCGAGTGCCGCGGTCATCGCCACCTGGATCGGATAGGGCACCATCAGACCGGCATGTTTGCGCACCGCGAGAAGCTCGGCGATCAGCTCCCGGTCGCCGGCGAAGAATCCGGCACGGTAGGACGCCATATTCGAGATCTTCGACAGTGAGTGCACCGCCAGCAGCCCGGCATGGTCCCCGTCGGAGACGCGTGGATCGAGGATGGACACCGCCTCGGCGTCCCAGGACAGACCCAGATAGCACTCGTCGGAGATGACGACGGTGCCACGTTCACGTGCCCAGGACACCACCTTGCGCAGATGGTCGACACCGAGCACCTTCCCGGTGGGATTCGACGGCGAGTTGAGGAACAGGACCGCCGCCCGGGCCGGACCCAGTGCCACCGTCGAATCGGCGCGCACCGGGGTCGCCCCGGCCAGCAACACACCCACCTCGTAGGTCGGGTAGGCGACCTCTGGGATGACGACCAGGTCGCCTGCTCCGACGCCCAGCGTGGACACCACTCCCGCGATCGCTTCTTTGGTGCCGATGACCGGCAGGATGCCCGACTCGTCGAGGCCGGCGACGCCGTAGCGGCGTGTCAGTGCCTCGGCGGCGGCCGTCCGCAACTCGGTGGTACCGGTCGTCGTCGGGTAGCCGGGGAACTCCGAGCCGCGTGCCAAACCGTCGCGGATCACCGGGTCGACCGGATCGACCGGTGTCCCGACCGACAGGTCGACGATCGCGTCCGGATGCGAATTGGCCAGCGCCTTGGCACCGGTGAGGGTGTCCCACGGAAAGTCGGGAAGGACGGCGCTGACCCGGCGCCGGGCCGGGCGGGAGGCGGTCACCGCGAACTCAGTCCTCGTCCTCGTTCATCGGGGGCAGCGCCTTGATGAACGGCGGGTCGTAATCGACCTTGCCGACCTTGCTCGCGCCCCCTGGCGATCCGAGATCGTCGAAGAAATCGGCGTTGGCGCTGACATACGGATCCCATTCGTCGGGGACGTCGTCCTCGTAGAAGATCGCCTCCACCGGACACACGGGCTCGCAGGCGCCACAGTCCACGCATTCATCCGGTTGGATGTAGAGACTGCGACCACCTTCATAGATGCAATCGACCGGGCACTCCTCCACACATGCCCGGTCCATCACGTCCACGCAAGGTTCCGCGATGATGTAGGTCACCACACACTCCTTTGTTGCAAGCACTCAGGCCGACCCACCGCTGTGATGGGCCGAGACGAACGCGAGGGCTGTTCGCGCCGAACACGCCCGCGACGGCACCCGCAGCCCCGGCCGCGCACACGTGTACCTCCACAGTATCTGCCTGCCGACGGGGCAACCGACACCCGGCCCCCGACCTGCGGATGACGGCCAGGGCGTCGGCCATCGGTGGCAAGTGGTTGCATTCACCCTGACGACAACCCTCGCGCCGGCGCCCGGCGGCGTCCACCCTGGTCGGGTGAGCACTCCGTCGCTTCGATGTAGCGGTCCCGCGTCACCGCACCCGGCCCGCTCCCATCGACCATCGATCACCGGAGGACACATGACCTCGACACTGCCACCGCGAACCGCACATACCCGTCCGGTCAATCGCCACACCGCCGCTCATCTGCCTACCCGCCTGCGCCCGGCCGACCTGCTACGCATCACCGATCAGGGAGTTGCCGACGTCCTCGACGGACGCTACGACCACCTCATGCCCACTGCCTGGGATCCGGTGGAACGGTGGTCGACACGCCTGGAAACCGACGACGACCTCGACCTGTGGCTGATCAGCTGGACACCCGACCGCTCGACCGACCTCCACGATCATGCCGGTTCGCTCGGCGCGCTGACCGTTCTGTCAGGCGCCCTGCGCGAATACCGGTGGACCGGCGACGATCTTGCCCTGCGGATCCTCTCGGCCGGAGATCAGGCGGCCTTTCCGCTCGGGTGGGTGCACGACGTCCAACATCACGACAGCACTCCCCCGGTGCGTGGACTCGCCGACGACCGGCCGGCCGCCCCCGCGCCCGGCGAGCTCACCTCGGCCGGGCCGACGCTGAGCGTGCACGCCTATTCGCCGCCACTGACCGCGATGTCGTTCTACGAGGTCACCGAGTCGGGGACGCTGCGACGCAGCCGCACCGAGCTGACCGACGAACCCGAGTAGTCCGCTCTATCGTGAACTCATGCCGATGACCATCGACGACATGCTGTCCGCGGCGCGCAGATCCCTCCGGCGCCTGCCCGCGGCACAGGTCGACGCCGAACTCGCGGCCGGAGCCGTCCTCGTCGACATCCGCCCGGCCGCGCAGCGCGCCGCCGAGGGCGAGGTACCCGAGGCCCTCGTCATCGAGCGGAACGTGCTCGAGTGGCGGTGCGACCCGGCCGGTGACGCGCACCTCGACGAGGCGACCGATCACGACGTGCGCTGGATCATCCTGTGTTCGCAGGGTTACACCTCGAGCCTCGCCGCGGCGTCGTTGCAGCAACTCGGGCTGCATCGGGCCACCGATGTCGTCGGCGGATTCGAGGCGCTGGCGCAGGTGCGCGCCGCGCGATCAGGCGAGGGCCGGCCAGGGGTGCGGTGACGGAATCCGGTCGACAGCCAACCCGCTGACCGGATTACTCAGTGCGCCAACATGTTCGGCCAGCGCAGGATCGATCCACCTCGACGCGCCGCGGATATAGGGGGGCTGCGCGGTCAGACGTTCGGTCAGCGTGAATCCGCAGTCGGCGGTGATCTCGGCGAGGGCGTCCAGATTCGGCCACGGACGTTCGGGATTCACGTGATCGGGCGTCAGCGGTGACACACCGCCCCAGTCGTCGACGCCGGAGGCGATCAGCGCGGCACACTCGGCCGCCGACACCAGATTCGGCGGTGCCTGGATACGCATGTGCGCTCCGAAGACCACGCGGGCGGTCGCCACCGTCGCGAGGAATTCGGTCATCTCCGCATCGGGCGTGCCGCGCATCGCGGTGTCCGGCTTGGCCCGGAAGTTCTGGATGATGACCTCCTGGATGTGTCCGCCGGCACGGGCGATCTCGGCCATCGCGAGTAGCGATTCGGCCCGCTCGGTGAGATCCTCTCCGATTCCCACCAAAATGCCGGTGGTGAACGGGATTCCGACGTCGCCGGCGTCGCGCAGCACCTGCAGCCGCACCAGCGGATCCTTGTCCGGACTGCCGTAGTGCGGCATACCCTTCTCGGTGAACAGCCGTCGCGACGTGGTCTCGAGCATCATCCCCATCGACGGTGCGACAGGCCGCAGGGTCGCCATCTCCTCGGCGCTCATCACGCCCGGATTCAGGTGCGGCAGCAGGCCGGTCTCGGTGAGTACCGCCACCGCGGCCGCACGCACATAGTCCAGCGTGGAGGTGTAGCCACGCTCGGCGAGCCACTCGGCGGCCTGTGGCCACCGGTCCTCGGGCCGGTCACCGAGAGTGAACAATGCCTCCTTGCAACCGAGTTCGGCACCTCTGCGGGCGATGTCGACGACCTCGCCGAGCTCGAGAAACATGCCCTGCCCGGCGCGGGCGAGTTTGCCCGGCACCGTGACGAAGGTGCAGTAGTGACACCGATCCCGGCAGAGTTTGGTCAGGGGGATGAACACCTTGCGGGAGTAGGTGACCTGCCCGGCGCGCCCTGTCGCGGCCAGCCCCTCGTCGCGCAGTCCGGCCGCAACCTCTTGCAACGCTTGAAGTTCCGCGCCCGAAGACGACAGCAGCGTGCGCACCACCTCGACGTCGGGTGGGTCTTGCTGTGCCGCGGCGGCGAGTGCTGCGGTCTGTGCCGACTGCTGCATTGATCCTCACTCCCCTAGCTCGATGACGGACGGCCCGATGACGGACGGCTCGGTGACGGACGGCCCTGTGACGGACGGCCGTGTGACGTATGGCGCTGGTTCGAATCTACCGTTGCGTTCCCGGAATGACACCGCGGTACCCGGCCACAGCAATGTCAGGCGCCCGCTGCCGGGATCGACATACCAACTGCCGCAACCGGTCAGCCACACCGTCTCGGCACTGCGGTCGTCGATCTCGCGGGTGTAGGCGCGTTCGGCCGCCGCGGTCACCTCCAGCGACCTGACGGTCTGCCGTGCCATATGGTCGAGAGCGCCGACGACGTAGTCGAGTTGAGTCTCGATCATGTAGATCGCCGAGTTGTGGCCGAGTGCCGCATTGGGGCCGTCGAGCACGAACATGTTGGGGAATCCGGCGACCACCGTGGACGCATAGGACACCATGCCGTTGCGCCAGTGCTCGGCGAGGACCTCCCCGTCGCGACCACGCACGCGCGAGGCCACCGGCGGGCGGGCGGCCTCGAAACCCGTTGCCATCACCACGATGTCGAGGTCGTAGCTGCGGCCACTGGCCGCCCGGGCCTTGGTTTCGACCACCGATTCCAGCGCACTGGGCTCGAAGACCACGTTCTCGCGCAGGAGTGCGGGATAGAAGTCATCGCTGAGAAGGATGCGCTTGCAACCGATCTCGTAGTCGGGCAAGAGTTCGGCGCGCAATACCGGGTCGGGGATCTGGCTCTGCAGATGTCCGAGAGCGCGGCCGCGGATCTCGGTGATGTCGGGGTGGTGCCGCAGTCGTTGGGCAAAAGCGTTGTCCGCGTTGCGCAGTAACTCGTCGCGGTGAGCTGCGGCCGTCGCCGGGTCGACGAGCGAGGCCCGCTCCTCGGCGTCGAGCAGGCGATCCGCACGCGGGACGATGTAGGGCGGTGTCCGGCTGAAGACCACGAGCTCGGCGGCATCGTGTGCGATATGCGGGACGATCTGGATCGCCGATGCCCCGGTGCCGACGACACCGACGCGCTTGTCCGTCACCTCGAGATCGGGATCCCATTGCGCGGTGTGCACCACCGGCCCGGGAAACGAGTCGAGGCCCTCGATGGCGGGGACCTTCGGTTCCGACAGCCGGCCCACCGCGAGCAGCAGCACCCGTGCGCTCAGCGTTGCCGGTCCCGCCACGCCGGCGGTCGTCAGCTGCCAGCGCGCCGCCACCGCATCCCAGGTGGCCGAGATGAGTTCACAATCGAGCCGGATGTGCGGATCGAGCCCCTCGTCGCGGACGGTCTGCTCGAGGTACTCGCGGATCTCCGCCCCCCCGGGATAGATCGCCGACCAATCGGCCGGGGGCCGGAAGGAAAACGAATAGAGGTGTCCCGGGATGTCGCAGGCGATGCCGGGATAGATGTTGTCACGCCAGGTGCCGCCGACCGCACCGGCGCGTTCGAGTACCACAAAGGATTCACGTCCCCGCCGCGCCAGCTGGGTGGCCATGCCCAGCCCGGCGAACCCCGCCCCGACGATGGCGACGTCGATGGAGGTGACGGACCCGGTCACCGGCCTACCCGGTCGAGGCGAAGCAACTGCCCGGCGTCGGGTTGCCGATAGGCGGTGGTGCGGCGGCGAGGTACCCGCCCGGCCCGCTCGGCGAAGCCGGTGAGGGCCGCCGGGTCCAGCACCCGTCCGGCCTCCGCCCCGGCCGTTGGCAACAGCTCACCATCGAGCAGCATGCCGCCGATATCGTCGACGCCGCCGAGCAGCACGTCGTCGACGACGTCGGGATCGAGTTTCGTCCACGCGACCTGGACATGGTCGAACGCGCCGAGTGTGAGCAGCCGGGCCACGGCGTGCACCGCGCGGGATTCGCGCGGCGCCGCCGTGCGCACCGCATGCGATCGCAGGTGCGGCGGCGTGTTGTCGGCGACCATCGGCATCAGGATGAGCTCACTGAAGCCGCCGGTACGCGACTGGATCTCGCACAGCCTGCGCAGATGAGCCACCTGGTGAGCGGGAGTTTCGACATGCCCGTACAACAACGTGGCCGTGGAAAACAGTCCCGCCGCGTGCGCCGCCTCGATGACCTCGATCCACTGGTCGGCAGCGGCCGGTACGCCCGGCGGAGCCAGCACACGACGGACCTCGTCATCGAGGACTTGCGCCGCGGTGCCCGGCACGGACCCGAGTCCCGCCGATCGTGCGCGCTGCAGGAATTCGTCGATACCGATCCCCATCCGGGACGCCGCATCGCGGATCTCCGGCGGCCGCAACGCGTGCAGATGCACCGGTGCAGCGGCGGCGATCCGTTCGATGAGCCGCAGATAGCCGTCGGCGGGGGCATCGGCGGGCAGCGGGCCCTGCATGCAGATCTCCGTGGCGCCGAGGTCGTGGGCCTCGACGACGAGGTCCTCGAGCCGCGGCCGCCCGGTGAGGCCGGCCGCGACGGCGGTGTCGAGGTTCCGGTTCACGACGAACGTCAGGGCGTCCGGATCGGTGACGGCGCGCCGGGCGGCGTCGGCGTGTGCGCACAGCTCCTCGAGTTGCTCGCCGTCGGCGCCGAGCAGCGCCACCCACTCGTCATCGGTGAGAGTCGGTGCGGTGGTGAGAGTCGGTGCGGTGGCGGGATCCGGTGCGGCACCGTCGATAGGGGTGCGATCGGAGAACCACCCGCCGACCCGCTCCAGCGCCGCGGCGACCTGCTCGACGGGGGCTCGGTGCTCGACCGCCCACGCGCGCAAAACCATGTTCACACTGTAACCGTCGCGGCATTCCTGCCCGGTCGGGCTCGAGTGTCGCCCGACGCCGAGGACGACCTATGTCCGGTCGGGCCGTGGCAGCCGGCCCGACCAGATCACCGCCACCGGAATCCCGAGGCCGAACAGGACCAGCATCCCGGTGGCCGGAATCGTGGTGCCGCCCAGATAGAGGGCGGTGTCGCCACCCGGACCGGTGAACGCCGCGATGAGCAGCACCAGCACCCATGCCGCCAAAGGTGCGAACCGCACGGGCGAGTCGGTGGTTCGCGACGCGAGCCAGAGCAGCGCCACGTTGACCAATCCGGCGAGGACGGCCACGACCGGGATCGGCTGCCCCCACCATCGCAGGTAGCAGAATCCCACCGACATCAGCCCGACGACGAACCCGTCGACGACGAGTAGCGCCAGCATCAGGCGGTCGAACCAGCGTGTCACGGGTGTGCCTGCGTGACGTCGGTGATCACGCCGTCCGGCCGGAACAGATCGGTGCCGCGGCGCCCGGCGTCCGGGCTACTCGGGCTGTCCAGGCGGCGCAAGATGAAGTACTCCGTCGCCAGGATCGGCTGGGCGATGGTGTTCGACAGCGCGTAGTCGGTCCGCGACGGCGACACCGTCACCTGCGTCGCGTGCGCGGCCAACGCGTCGACCTTGCGTTCATAGACTGCGCTGACATCGAGTTCGGTGGTGACCTGCCCATCGGGATAGCTGGGCAGTTCGCCGTCGCGGGGCAGCCGCCAGCCGTCCGGGACCCGCTCGGCCGCCGCGCGGAGACCGGCGCGCAACGCGCTGTCCTCGGTCACCGACTCGTAGACGAGGTAATCGGTGCCGGTGCGCCGCGTCGCGATGGGCAGCGCCGCCATCGACGCCTCGTGGACCATCATGTGGTCGGGGTGTCCGTAGGTCCCGGCGGAGTCGTAGGTGACCACGACCTGCGGATCGAAATCGACGATCTCGTCGACGAGGGCGCCGACCACCGCATCGAACGGGCCCTGGGCGAGCGCCCGCGGATGCTCGGCCGAGGGCGTGCCGGCCATCCCGGAGTCCCGCCACCGGCCGGCACCACCGAGGAAGCGGGGTCGCAGCGGTGCGCGGCCCGGCGGCGTGAGCGCGGCGAGAGCGCTGGTGAGTTCATGGATGCGGTAGCCGCCGAGTTGGTCGGCCCCGCCGTCGGCGGCCAACTGCGCCCACTCGTCGCCGATCACCTCCCCCTCTTCGCCGAGGGTGAAGGTGAGCACCCGCACGTCGACGCCTTCGGCGAGATACCGGGCGATCGTGCCGCCGGTCATGATGGTCTCGTCGTCGGGGTGGGCGTGCAGCAACAGCAATCGCCGGCCGGGTGTCGTCATGTCAGATCCCAGCTCATTTCAGATCCCACGTTGCTGCGGTGCCGTAGATGGATGTCTGGATCGGGCCGGCCAGCGGGACGCCGGTCACCGCACGGGTCACCCCGACGAGCATGCTGTCCTGGTAGAGCGGCAGATAGATCGCCGCTCCGGCCAGCAGCGGCTCGGCCTCGGCGAGCATCGGGGCCGGGTCGTCGGCCGAGAGCGCCTGGCGGGCCAGTGTGATCAGTGCCGGATCACAGACTCCTGAGGTGTTGCTGGCGTAGACGGTGGTCGCGCCCGACGCATCCTGCCCGGGCGCGACGCTGGTCGGCGTCGGGGGGGTCGACAACGATGGCGCGGTGCCGGGTTTCGGTTGATCACAGTCGACCTGTGAGGCGAGCGCGGCCTCCGGCGGTACCCCGAGTCCGGTCCATCCGACGACCAGATCGACACGCGAGTCGGTCAGTGCGACCCCGTAGAGATCGCTGTTGGGCAACGACACCACCCCTGCACGGACCCCGGCCGAGCGCAGCTGGTCGACGATGTTGGCGGCCGCCGACATCGAGCGCGGATCACCGCTGATGGCACCGACACGGACCACCAGGTCGTGCCCGTCCTGCTCGTACGGGATGACGCCATCTGGCACGGGTGCGACGCTCGGCGCCGCCGATGACGGGGAACCGCCCGGACTCGACGAGTCGCTCGGACGCGACGCCGTCGTACTCGGCGCGGCGGACCCGGTCGATGTCTCGGTACCCGATGCCGGCGGACCAGATGCCGGTGCGCCCCGCCGGTAGCCGGCCGACGCGAGCAGGTCGTCGATCGCCTGCGACGACGGGCGCGGTCGATTCACCGGGAAATAGCCCGGATCAGACGGCGCGTACACCGTGTTGGCGTACTGCTGGATCACTCCCTCACCCGCACCGGCCAGCGACGCGAGGTTGGTGTCGATCATGCCGAGGACGGCGCGGCGCACCTCGACCCGGTTCATCACCGGGGTGCGCGCGTTCACACTGATCGTCAACGCCCGCGAGGTGGGACTGCGCTGACCGGTCAGGCCGGGCACCGCGGTGAGTTCGGCCGCGGTCGCCGGCCCGGCACCCACGGTCGCCAGCGCCGAGCCACCCGACCGGATCGAGTCGACCATCTGCGAGTCGGTACCTGCGCGGCGCAGCACCACCTGATCGAGTTTCGACGGCGTCATCCAGTAGCGGTCGTTGCGGATCAGCCGCACCTCGTCGCGGGTCGGATCGAGGGAGAAGATCTGAAATGGTCCGGCCGACACCGGCTTTCCCGAGTCCATTCCGGTCTGGAATCCAGCCGGGGTACCCCGCAGGACGTGACTGGGAAGCAGGTTGGTGAACAGTTCGCGCCACTGCGGATAGGGCTGGGCGAAACGCACCTCGACGACCTTGCTGCCGGCGCTGGAGGTCACCGAGTCGATCAGCCGGTAGCCGGCCGGTGCCACCACATTCGGCTGGCGCGACATCTGCTGCCACAGATAGTTGAAATCGTCCCCGGTGACCGGGAGCCCGTCGGACCATTGGGCGTTGGTGTGGATGTGGTAGGTGACGGTGAACGGCTGGGTGGAGGTGACCTCGGCGGAGGTCACCAGCGCGTCGTTGCGGTGCCATCGGACGCCGTCGGGGGTCTGAACGGGCAGGAAGGCACTGGGCAGCGTCATCGCCGCGATCGCGGTGGTCACCGGATTCTGGTCGGCGCCCAGATGCGGGTTGAACCCGGTCCCGATCGAGTCGGTGGCGACGTAGATCGTCTTCCCATCCGGATATTCGGTCGCGGTCTGCGGGGTCGCGGTGTCCCGGACGGGCGGCGGCGGGTCGGCGGTGCAGGCGGCCACCCCGAGAACGGTGATCAGCACCGCCATCCCGAGCAGCAGCGGCCGCACCGTCGAACGCACCACCCGGTGCCGCGCCGCGCGCCCACATCCCTCGTCCATCACGTACCCACTCATCCCCACCATCGCTCACCCCGACCGTTACCCTCTACGGGATCAGCCCGCAGCGGCATCCCGCGTCTTCGCACGGGAACGCTCCCGGGCCCGGGTGGACGCATCGAGATGCACCTTACGCACCCGCACCACCTCCGGTGTCGCCTCGACACATTCGTCGGCGGCGCAGAACTCCATTGCGCCCTCGAGCTCGAGATGCATCGGCTTGGCGAGGGTCTCCATCACGTCCGCCGACGACTGGCGCATGTTGGTGAGCTTCTTCTCGCGGGTCGCGTTGATGTCGAGATCCTCGGCGCGCGGGTTGATGCCGACGACGTGTCCCTCATAGGTGTCATCACCCGGGTTGACGAAGAAGGTGCCGCGGTCGGCGAGCTGGATCATCGCGAACGGCGTCACCGTGCCTGCGCGGTCGCTGACCAGCGACCCGGTGTGTCGGGCGCGGATCTCGCCGGCCCAGGGCGCGTAGCCGTCGAAGACCGCGTTGGCGATGCCGGTACCGCGGGTCTCGGTGAGGAAGTCGGTGCGGAAACCGATGAGGCCACGCGAGGGCACGGTGAACTCCATCCGCACCCAGCCCGAGCCGTGGTTGTTCATCTGATCCATCCGGCCCTTACGGGCGGCCAGCAGCTGGGTGACCGCGCCGAGGTACTCCTCGGGGACGTCGATGGTGAGGTGCTCGAACGGCTCGTGCACTTTGCCGTCGACCTTGCGGGTGACCACCTGCGGCTTGCCGACGGTCAGCTCGAAGCCCTCGCGGCGCATCTGCTCGACGAGGATGGCCAGCGCGAGCTCACCACGTCCCTGCACCTCCCAGGCGTCGGGTCGGTTGATGTCGACGACGCGCAGCGAGACGTTGCCGATCAGCTCGGAATCGAGGCGGTCCTTGACCATGCGCGAGGTCAGCTTGTGTCCCTTGACCCGGCCGGCCAGCGGCGAGGTGTTGGTACCGATGATCACCGCGATGGCGGGCTCGTCGACCGTGATGCGCGGCAACGGCACCGGGTTCTCGGAATCGGCGAGGGTATCGCCGATCATGATCTCCGGGATACCCGCGATCGCGACGATGTCGCCGGCGACTGCCGACTCGGCCGGGGTGCGATCGACACCGACGGTGGCCAGCAGTTCGGTGATCTTGGCCCGCTCGACGACGGCCTCGCCGTCCACCTCGCGGCACCAGGCGACGGTCTGCCCCTTCTTGAGGGTGCCGTTGTGGATGCGCACCAGTCCCAGCCTGCCGAGGAACGGTGAGGCATCGAGGTTGGTGACGTGGGCCTGCAGCGGGGCGTCGGGATCACCCTTGGGCGCCGGGACGTACTCGAGGAGGACGTCGAAGAAGGGATCGAGGTTCTCCCCGGCCGGGACCTCGCCGTTGGCAGGTTGTTCGGTGCTGGCGATCCCGGCGCGGCCCGAGGCGTAGAGGACCGGCAGATCGAGTACGAGCTCGGCGGCCGAGGCGGCCTGCTCGTCGAGGTCGGAGGCCAGGTCGAGCAGCAGGTCGTGGGTTTCCTCGACCACCTCGGCGATGCGGGCGTCGGGGCGGTCGGTCTTGTTGACGACCAGGATCACCGGCAGCGACGCCGACAGCGCCTTGCGGAGCACGAACCGGGTCTGCGGCAGCGGTCCCTCGGAGGCGTCGACGAGCAGCACCACACCGTCGACCATCGACAACCCGCGCTCGACCTCGCCACCGAAATCGGCGTGGCCCGGGGTGTCGATGACGTTGATGACCACCTCGGTGCCGTCGGGCTGGCGACGGTGCACGGCGGTGTTCTTCGCGAGGATGGTGATGCCCTTTTCGCGCTCCAGATCACCGGAGTCCATGACACGGTCGACGAGCTCGGCGCGCTCGCCGAACACCCCGGACTGTCGGAGCATCGCATCGACCAGCGTGGTCTTGCCGTGATCGACGTGCGCGACGATCGCGACGTTTCGGAAGTTGGGAGCAGCGCTCACTGAGATCTCTTTCATGTACGGGGACGGTCGCTCGGCGCACGCACGACGGCGACGCCGACAGACTGACGACGCATAACAGAGTATCGGTTCATTGGGAGAGACCGCGATCACAGCGGGCGCAATCGGCGAAAACGCCAGGTCGCGGCGAGCTCGAGCCACTGTGAATCTTCCATCGACGCTCTATCGCGCCGCGGCCAGGGGCTGACGCCGCGGGATCAGACGCCGCCCAAACCGGCAGCCAGTTCGGGTATCCACGCGGTGTCGGCGGGCACGAGTTCACCGCGCTCGCCCATCGATGTGAGTGCCTTCGCGTCGACCCACCGCAGTGCGCGGTGTTCACGGGCCTGGGGTTGCCCGCCGATCACCCGCACCCAGCGTGCGATGAGAACGAGTTCGTCGTTCAGCGGGACCTGTTGCGCCAACGCCGCCCCGACGATGACCTCGACACCGAGTTCCTCGGCGAGCTCGCGTCGTAGGGCTTCCTCGTCACCCTCCCCCGGTTCGGCCTTGCCGCCCGGCAGTTCCCACAGGCCGGCCAGTTCTGCCGGCCGCGCACGTTGCGCCAGCAGCAACCGCGTGCCGGGCTCGTCGGCGATGGCGCCCGCCAGCACGTGTCTTCTGCTCACCGCCGTCACCGGCCCACCACCGCAACACGTTCGGGCACCAATGTCAGGGCCAGCCGGTCACCGACGGCCACGGGCACCGCGGCCACCGCGTCGACCTCGCCGAGGCCGGTGGCCACGCGCACGCGCGGCCCACCCGGCAGATCCGCGACCACCAACGCGGTACCCGTTGCCCCGCTACCGGTTTCGCCCACGGGTACCGGTGTGGCATGAACCGACTCGGCGCGCAGTCCGAGCCGTCCCGTCGATCCGGACAGCTCGACGGCGACCGGCCCGAATTCGGTATCGGCGCGCCCCGATCCGGTGCGGCGGGCGTCGATGATGCTGCTACAGCCCAAGAATCGCGCTGTCCACTCGTCGGTCGGCGTCCGCCACAGCTGGGCAGGCCGGGCGGTCTGCACGATCTCACCGGCACGCATCACCGCGATGGAGTCGGCCATCAACGCCGCCTCGCCATGATCATGGGTGACGACGATCGTCGGAATCCGTGCGGCCCGCACGATCTCGGCGATCTCGACGGCCAGACTGTCGCGCAGTCGACGATCCAGTGCCGCCAGCGGCTCGTCGAGCAGCAACAACCGGGGCCGGGGCGCCAGGGCGCGGGCGAGGGCGACGCGCTGCGCCTGGCCACCGGAGAGTTCCTCGACGCGCCGCTTCGACGTATCGGGCAGCCGCACCAGCTCGAGCATCTCGCCGATGCGATCCGCCATGTCGGATCGGGACCATCGGTGCACCCGGAGCCCGTAGGCAATGTTGGCGGCCACGGTTCGGCCCGGGAAGAGCTGGCCGTCCTGGAACACCACGCCGAAGTCGCGGCGATGGGCGGGCACGTCGGCGAGGTCGGCTCCGTCGAAGCGGATTCGGCCGGCGCCCGGGCGTTGCAGTCCGGCGACCGCACGGATCAGCGTGGACTTGCCGCACCCGGAGGGCCCGAGAAGAGCGGTGACGAGCGAATCCTGGCCTCCCGCAGACCAGTTGAGGTCACCGATCACGGTCTCTGTTCCGTAGCCGACGCTCATGTGCTCGATCTCCAGCATCAGATCAGTGTCCCCGAGCGTGGCCGGACGACCTCGACCGCCAGCACGGCGAGCGAGGTGATGATGACCAGCAGGGTCGATGCCGCCATCGCGGTGGCCAGCTCGGTGGCCCCCGGACGGTTCAACGCCGAACCGATCAGCACCGGCAGCGTGGTGGTGTCGGCACGGGCCAGGAAGCTGGTCGCACCGAATTCACCGAGCGCCATGACAAAGGCGAATCCGCCTGCGGCACCCACAGATCTGCCGATCAGCGGCAGGTCGACGGTACAAAAGACCCGTAGCGGACCGGCGCCGAGCACCGCGGCCGCCTCCCGTAGCCTGCCGGGCACCGATTCCAGCGCGGGCAGGACGATCCGGATGACGACGGGAACGGCGATCAGCGCCTGCACACACGGGATCACCACCGGCGATGCGGCGACCTCGGCGGGCAGGGCGGCGAGCACGATCAGGTAGCCGAAGCCCAGGGTGACCGCACTGATGCCGAGGGGGACCATCGCGATCAGGTTGCCCAGGGCACCGGCGACACCGTGCGATCGGTGCAGGGCGATGGCCGCGAGTACACCCACCGCGAGAGCGATCACCATCGCCAGCACTGCGCTGGTCAGCGAATAGCGCAGCGTCGCAAGCGGTGTCACCCCGTTCACGGGCTCGGCCAAGGCCCGGTATCCGGCGAACGTCCATGCACCGCCGGCACTCGGGCGCACCGACCGCAGCGCCAGCACGACGATCGGCCCGAGGAGGACCAGCAGGCTCCAGGCCCAGGCGGCGGCGACCGGAATCCACGTCGGCCCCGTCACCGCCGCGGGCGTCCGACCCGCCCCCGCGGTCCCCGGGGCCCCGGCCGGGCCGGCAAAGATCCTGGTACACAACAGCACCGCGACCACCACGACGATCTGCAACAGCGACAGCATCACCGCTTCGGGGATGCGGAAGTACCCGATGGCCTGTGTGTAGATCTCGGTTTCCAGCGTTCGCAAGGTGCCACCGCCCAAGATGATGATCACCCCGAAACTGGTGGAGCAGAACAGGAACACCAGAGCGGCCGCGCCGCCGATCGCGGGTACCAGCCGCGGCAGCACCACCGAGAACCAGGCGCGCGTACAGGTGGCCCCGAGCACTCGAGCCGCCTCCTCGGCACGGGTGTCCTGCGAACGCCAGGCCGCACCGACGACCCGCACCACCACCGCGACGTTGAGGAATGCGTGCGCGGCGAGCACCGCGGGCCAGCCGCTCCCCATCCCCAGACCGGCGAGCGGCCCATTCAGCAACGCGCGGAAGGCGACTCCCACGACCACGCTCGGCAATACGAACGGCACGGTCACGATCACCGTCAGCACCACCGATCCCGTACCTGGCAGACGGGCGTAGAGCCACACGATCGGCGCGGCGACGATCAACGCCACCAAGGTGGACGCACCGGCCTGCCCCAGCGTGACAGCGAGCAGGTGCAGCGCATGCGTCCGCGCCAGCAACGTGAACACCGAGTCGCCCGCGGAGTTGACGGCGACCGCCCGGCGCACCAGCGCCGCCACCGGCCACAGGAAGAAGATCCCGAGGAACAGCAGCGGAACGGCATTGCGCACCGTCGTCGCGATGCGCGTCGGGATCGCGTGGCCGCCGGAATTCCTGGATTCGATTGCCCCGCTGTGCGGTGTGCCGGGTTCGGTCGCCGATTCGATCAACGACCGACCGCGGCGCGCCACTGTTCGAGCCACGACTCCCGGTTGTCGGCAATGTATTTCGGCGGCATGCTGACCGTCCACTGCGGCAGCGGCGCCTGTTGCGCCCAGCCGTCGGGCAGTGGCGTGTTCTTCTGGACCGGGTAGACGTACATCGACGACGGCAACGCCCGCTGCACGTCCGGACTCAGCATGAAATCGACGGCCTTGCGCGCGCCGCTCTCGTTCTTGGTGCCCTTGAGGATTCCGACGTATTCGACCTGCCGGAAACATCCGTCGAGCAGTGCGCTGGTGCCCGGTGTGGCGGCGGGCGAGGACGCATAGGACAGCACGATCGGCTTGGGACCCTTGCCTTCTCCAGCGCTGAAGAGCTGGTTGTAGGCGATCTCCCAGCCGGACACGATGCTTGCCCCGCCGGCGTTGACGGCCTGCCAGTAGGACTTCCAGTCGTTGCCGAACATGCCGATCGTGGCGAGCAGGAACGCCATACCGGGCGAGGACGTGCCCGGGTCGATCAGTGCCGTCTGCGCGGCATACGCCGGGTTGCGCAGGTCGCGCACGCTCGTCGGCGGTTGCTGGTGGTGGCTGGTGAACCACTTGTTGTCGATGTTGAGGCAGACGTCGCCGCGGTCGACGGCGGTGAGTTCGTGGTTCGAGTCGGGCACGGCGAACTGTGCGGCACCGTCGGCGGCTGCGGGCGGATCGTAGGGGGTGAGCGCTCCGGCATCGATCGGCCGTGAGGCGAAGGTGTTGTCGATGCCGTAGACGACATCGGCCTTCGGTGAGCCCGGCGTCAGCGACACCGTGGACGCGAGAGCGCCCGCGTCACCGGACTTCACGATCTTCAGCGTCAGCCCGGTGTCGGTGCGGAACTTGTCGAGTACCGACTGCGGCAGGCTGAACGAGTCGTGTGTGAGCATCGTGATCTCGGCCGACGACGCGGAGTCCTCGCCGCACGCGGTGAGCACCGTCGCCCCGGCGGCCAGGGCGAGGGCCGCGATCGACAGCCGCCGAAGCGTGGCGGCCACGGGACGAACGGGCCTGCGTACGAACGACTTGGTGCTCACGGGGCTCCCTGGACGATGTCGGTTCTCGATGGACACTTGAGTCCCGGCGCGCGACCGGGTTCCCCCCGGGACACGCCCAGCGGTCCGTACCGGTTTCGGCCCGGACCGGGCGCAACAATCGGCCGGACGGCACTCGCGTTGATCTAACCAGGTGATTCCCCGGCCGACGACCCGGCATCGCGACTTCCGCCGATAACAATTGCATCAACTGTCACTTCTGTAACACACTGGAGCGTTAGGCTGCCTGGACAGCGCCCCACCTTTGGGGCATAGAATGACCCGCGACGTCCGCGGTGTGCTCACCGAGCGCCGGGTCCGATTACTCGCCCACGCCGCAGTGTGTCCGGGTGTCGGGGGACGTCCGAGTCAGAGAACGCCAGCGTGGGCCGTGAATCATCTCGGCGCACACCGACATTGATAGGACTTCGCCTCGTGCGTCTGCCAGTCTCGATGAGCCGATCACGACGTCTGATCGCGGCCTCAGCCGTCGCGCTCGCCACGTCGCTCGCCATCCCCGCGATCGCCTCGGCGGCCCCCAGCACCGCCACCCCAGCAGCCCCGACCCAGCAGTCGCCCGACCAGCAGATCACCCGCCAGCAGCCCCCCGACCAGCGCACCCTCGATTCCCTGGGCGCGTTCGCACCCGCCATCATCGGCGCGGTCACCACACCGGGGCCCGACGGCCGCATCAACGCCGATCTGCTTCACCAGGCACAGACCCTGGCGGACAATCCGCAATTGCCGCCGCAGATCAAGGACATCTGGCGCCAGATCACCGACTTCCTCGGTGAGCCCGGGCGCCAGCAGCTCGCGGCCGCCCAGGCGCCGACCCGGGTGGCCAAGCCCGGCGACCCGGTGATCCCGCAGGGTCCCCACGCACCCCGCATCCAGCAGTTCCTCTATCCCACTCTCGGATTCGGCTGCATGCCCGGCAACGGCAACTCGCTGGGACGCGCGCTCGTCACCGCCGGCCCGCAGGCCGCCCCGGCACCCGGCCCCAAGGTCGGCGAGGCGGGCTATGTCTACACCAGCCTCGGCACCGGTCCGGCAGTCGACAATCCCGCACGCAAACTGTGGGTGAGCTGGCTCAACATCGACAACGGGCGTACCGGTCAGCAGCCACTGACGCGCAATGCCCGGATCAACGCCCAGGACGGGCCGGGCACGTTCACCGGTATCGCGCGCACAGGCAAGGGCCGCATCATCTCGACCATCTACGGTGACCTCACGACCAAGACCAAGGGCAAGGTCATGACCTGCACCATCGCACCGACGATCGGCACCGCGATCATCTGATCCCATCTGACAATCGCGACGGCGCCCCGGCCATTCGGCCGGGGCGCCGTCTGCGCTCTATCCCCGATCGTCGACGGTCTCTCGCCGGTCGCAGCCGCGTCACAACTCGGACTCGCGACTTGTCGATGTGACAACAGCCGTGCTTTGTTTTAACTTCAGCATCACCTGTCACAGTAGTATCAGCGGTCGTATCCGACTCGCGACCGCAGCCGTACCGCCGTTCGAGGAGAACCCATGTCCGCCGTGTCGCGTCCCACGCCGAGTTCATCACCCACCGCGCGCCTGTCCCCAACGACGCGACGCTGGGGACGAGGTGTCGCCGCGGCAGCGATGGCGACGACGCTCGCGCTCGGCGGCGCCGGCCTTGCACACGCCGCTCCCCCGGCCCAGACCGACCAGCCGTCGGGGACGGAACTGCTGAGCAACCTCGAAGCCGAGGCCGTCCCGCTCGACAGCGAACTCGCCGACGCCGTCCGCAAACTCAAGGCCGCCGGCGTCGATCAGGCCGCACTCAAGGCCGCCGAGGCCGTCAAGAACAGCCTCGGACAGATCTCGCCCGACCAGATCACCGGGTCCTTCGGCCAGTTGCCGCTCGGCGAACTCTCCACCGGCACCGCACCGGCCGCCGGAGCACGCCAGGTGGCCGCGGATGCCGATCCGCTGAGCCTGTTGCGTACGGCCGGAATTCAGACCTTCAGTCCGTCGGTCGCACCGTTCTGCGCCGCACCGACCGACGACAATCCGTTGGGTCTCGTCACCGCCGGGGCGGGTGCGGCGCCCGGACCCTGGCCACTCAAGCGCGAACCGACGAGCGACATCAACCAGATCTTGCAGCTGATCCCCGGTGTCAAGATCGATCCACTCGCGCCGATCAATCTCGTCCCCGACGGCCATACCGGATATGCATTCGTTCCCGCCGCCGACACCACCGACGGGAAGATCCAGGTGGCGTGGTTCAACACCACCACCCTGCAAGGTGGCTTCGCCGACCTCAACCCGGTGGGTGGTCCGCAAAGCGCCCTGTTGGCCAAGCTGGTACCCGGCCTCGGGGGCATTCGTCTCGCCCCGGTCAACACCGGCAAGGGCACCATCCTCTCCGCGGTGTACGGCACCGCCCGCAATGGCTCGCAGACCTGCTTCTTCCTGCCCGCCGTCGGCGTCGTCGACACCTCCATGACGACCACACGATGACGACCACACGATGACGACGACACGATGACGACCTCACCATGACGATCACCCTGCGCCGCCGACCCGGATGGGTGGCCACCAGAACCCGGCTGACCGTCGCCGCCCTCAGCACTGCGCTCGCGGTGTCCGGAGGTATCACCGGCTCGGTGATCGGCGTCGCTCACGCCGGCCCGGACGCGGACTCCGCGACCGCCTCCACCGGAACGACCACAACGACTACGACCACAACGGCTACGACCACAACGGCTCCCACCGCAGACCAGCAAGCCGGCTCGGTGTACGCCAACCGCCAGCTCCCCGGTTCTCGTCTCGTCGCCGGCGCACGGGCGGGCAACCTGTTCACCTATTGGAGTGCCGGCGCCGACGGCGACCGGCATCTGAGTACCGGAACGCTGTACCTGCCGACGCCATCGGCACCCGCGGGCGGTTACCCACTGGTGGTGTGGGCGCATGGATCTCGTGGTCTCGCCGATGGTTGCGCACCCACCCTGCACCCCACCGACACCGATGTGGATCAGCTCCGCACCTGGCTCGGTCGTGGGTACGCGGTCGTGACCACCGACTACACCGGTCTCGGAACCAGCGGAACGCCACAGTATTACGACGTCGATACCACCGCACACAACATCGTCGACGCGGTCCGGGCCGGCCACGATCTCTCCGATCAACTCTCCGGCAAATGGGCGGTCGTCGGCGAAGGTCAGGGCGGGTCGGCAGCCATCGCGCTGGCGCGCACCGCCCCCGAACTGCAGGGCGCGAACCTCGACTACCGCGGAAGCGCAGCCACGTCGATACCCGCCGAATTCGCCACACTGCTCACCGATCTCGGGCCCACTACCTCCATCACCGCGCCATCCGGGTGGGTCTCCGACGCGCTCTACACGCTCGCCGCCATCGACAGCGCACATCCCGACCTCGGCCTCGGCGGATACCTCACCGACACCGGCCGTTCCTGGATCGCCAAGGCGCGCAACCTCTGCGTCGGAGATCTCACACGCGCCGTCACCGGTGTCACGCTCGGATCGTTGTTCAGCAGGCCACTCGCCGACAACACCGCACTGACCCGGACGCTGGCGTCGGCGTCGACGCTGCCGACCCGCGGATTCACCCGCCCGGTCCTGATGACCCAGACATTGCAAGACCCCGATGTCGTTGTGCCGCTGTCACTCAAATACATCAATGAGGCCCGGACCGCCGACAGCCGCGTCGATGGCCGCACGTATCTGACCCTCAACGGGACGCAGGCAGCATCGCTGGCCGCCGACAACACCCGCGACTTCGTGTCCCGGGTGATGCGGTGAGACGCGCGGCCTACACCGTCGCCGCCGCGATCGCGTCGGTCGCCGGCGCCTACGGCTCACGACGTATCGCATCGCTGACCAAGCCGGTTCCCCTCGCGCTACTCGCCGTCGATGCAGCACGCGGATGGCGTACGCGGCCGGCGGTCGAATCGGCGTTGCTGGCGACCGCGCTCGCCTGCTCGGCGGCCGGCGACCGGGCGATGCTGCTCGAGGAGTTCGCCCCGATCGGCCCGGACGACCGGTACACACGGCTTCCACTCGCACACCCATTGACGCAGAAAGACTTTCGCCTGGCGCTGGGCGCCGCGTTGTTCGCCGGCGCCCAGGTCTCCTACAGCATGCTCCTGTGGCGGCGTGGTGCCCGAGCCGGGACGTCCGGCCTGGCGCCGCGAATGCTCGCACTCGCCGAGTCGGCAACCGTCATCGGTTATCACCGGCCCCGACTGCTCGCGATACTCGGCCCCTACGGCCACACACTCGCCCTGATGTCGGCGCTCTCAGGCGCCGCACCGTCGGGACAACCAGGTCTACGCGCGGGCGGAATACTTTTTCTCGCCTCAGATCTGAGCATCCTGAACCGACGCCATCTGATGCACGATCCGGCGCTGCGACGGGCAGCCGAGGTGTGGGTCCTCGCCTCCTACTTCACCGCGCAGGCACTGCTCGTCGAGAACCTCGGCTGACACCGACCCGCGAGCGACTCGACGAGAACCTCAGCGGGACTTGGCCTTGGCGGCGTAGCGCTCCTGCAATGCCGACAACTGCGAGTCGGCGACGGCGTCCATGTCCTCGAGTTCCATGCCCTTGGTCTCACGGACCTTGTACCGCACGAAGAAGAACGACGCGGCCGCGCAGAAGGCGAAGAAGCCGTAGATCCAGCCGAGGCCGAGGACCTTGCTCATCTGGGGGAAGAGCATCGAGATGATGAAATTGGCGATCCAGTTGAACGCCGTGCAGACACCGAGCGCCACCCCGCGGATGCGGTTGGGGAACATCTCCCCCAGCATCACCCACATGATCGGCCCCCAGGTAGAGGCGAAGGCCACCACGAACAGGTTGGCCCCGACCAGGGCCAGCGGACCCCACGGATCGGACAGCGAGGTCTTGGGCTCACCGTCGACCACGGTGGTGACCGCCTGGGTGAACGCCACGCACGCCATCACGAGGCCGATGAACATCCCCACCGATCCCCACAGCAGCAGGATGCGTCGGCCGATCCGGTCGACGAACAGAATGGCCACAAAGGTCATGACGACATTGATCACCGCGGTGATGACCGAGGTGGTGAAGGCGTCGTCGGTGGAGAATCCGACCGACTGCCACAGGGTCGTCGAATAATAGAAGATCGCATTGATTCCGACGAACTGCTGAAAGACGGCCAGCCAGATTCCGACCCAGATCAACGGATGCAAACCGAACGATGGTCCGCGGATGTCGCTGAGCGAGCTGGCGCGGTCGCGCTTGACGGTCAGCCGGATTTCTCGCACCCGCTCGAGCGGATTGGCCTCACCGGTCACCTCCTGCAGGATTCGCGCGGCCTCCTCATCTCGGTTGCGTCCGACGAGGTAACGCGGTGACTCCGGGATGGACAGCGCGAGCAGACCGTAGACGAGCGCGGGCACGACCCCGACGAGGAACATCCACCGCCACGCATCCAGGCCCCACCACAGTTGGTTATCCGGTCCCCCAGCGTGGTTCTGTAACAAGGTATCCGAGAGAAGCGCGGCGAAGATGCCCAGCGTGATCGCGAGTTGCTGCATGGAGGCCAGCGCACCGCGGTAGCGGGCGGGCGCGATCTCGGAGATGTAGGCGGGCGCGATCACCGACGCGATGCCGATGCCGAGTCCGCCGAGAATGCGCCACAGCAACAGATCCCACAGCGTCTGCGTATAGGCGGTACCGATGGCCGAGATGATGAACAGCACCGAACCCAACAGCATGACGCGTTTGCGGCCCCACATATCGGCCAGACGACCGGCGAACCACGCACCCACCGCGCAGCCCAGAAGGGCGACGGCGACGGCGAATCCGTTGAGCAGGAAACCCAGATGGAAGGTGTCCTGGATGGAATTGACCGCTCCGTTGATGACCGAGCTGTCGAATCCGAAGAGAAAGCCGCCCACTGCGGCGGCGATGGAAACGCCGATGACCTTCGCCGTGTGTTGTGCGTCGATCTCGGCGTTGTGCGCTTCTGACATGATCCGAACCCCATCTCTTCGGGCCCGGTACGGGGCCCCCTCGGGCTACCTGTGATCGCTACCTGTGATCACGCTACCCCGTCAGGTAAGCGGCCCCTGCGGAATTCGCGCACCGGCGTGCCAACAATTTCCGGTGGTGTCCGCACCCCGCGATCTCACCGATACATCGGCCGACGCATCAGGCGGTGGCCCGCCCGCGACAACTCGAATACTGCGGATTGACCATCGGGACAAATGCCAGCGCACCGATCTTCTGATCGATGCTGAACGCCACCGGACCGCTTCCCGGATGGAGCACCACTTCCCATGAGACGACCTGGTTTCGGGCCGGCACGTCGACGGTCCCGGTACGTCCGGTCGCCAGATTGCGCCACGACACCCGGACGTCGATGGTGTACTCCAGAACGCCGGGCCGATCCCGCGACGAGCCGACCAACGAGATCGCCGGTCCGGGTAAACCGTCGGACGGGAAGGCGATCTGGTTGTACACGTCGACCCACACGGGAATGCGGGGCGCCGGCCACGGATTGGCGCTGTCACACCGCAGGGTCGTGACGTGGTTCGGCTCTGCGTCGGGTAGAGCCGACGCAGAGCCGATGCCGGTCACCGCCAACCCGAGCGCAACGACCATCGATGACAGCACAGCAATGGCCTGCGCCCACAAACGTCTGAAATGCACGGACCCACGCAGCATGCGGCTCAGTGTAGGGGCACTACGCTGAGGTCATGGCGAAATTGCAGATTGCCCAGGATCCCGTCGCCGACGAGTTGTTGTCGTCGGATCCGTTCGCACTGCTCACCGGAATGCTGTTGGATCAGCAGTTCCCGATGGAACGGGCGTTCGCGGGCCCCGCCAAGATCAAGGACCGCTTCGGCAGCCTCGATCCGGCCGCGATCGCTGCCGCCGATCCGGCGGAGTTCGCCGACCTCTGCGCCACCCCGCCGGCCATCCACCGGTACGGCCGGTCGATGGCCGGCCGGGTACAAGAAGTGGCCCGCGCCGTCGTCGACGAGTACTACGGTGACGCGTCACGGATCTGGACCGAGGCCACCAGCGGTGCGCAACTGCTGGCCCGGCTGCGGGCGTTGCCGGGCTTCGGCGAACAGAAGGCCAAGATCTTCACCGCGCTGGTGGCCAAGCAACTCGGGGTGACACCGGACGGCTGGACCGAGGTCGTCGGGGATTACGGCAAGGACGGCTTCCGGTCGGTCGCCGACGTAACCGACGCCGACTCGCTGCAGCGGGTCCGCGAATTCAAGAAGGCGGCGAAGGCCGCGACCAAGGCCGAGTCCGCGGCCCGCGGACGCTAGGGTTCGCGCATGAATTCTTCCGACGCCGATCACAAGAACAGTTCGTCGGCCGACCGCGGAGCGACTGGGCCGATCGGTCTGCGTTCGCTGGTGGAGTTCCCGTTCCAGTTGGGCTTTGCGGTCACCGGCGTGTCGCTGACCGCTGCCGAATCGGCCATCAACATCGCCCGCATCACCGCAGGCAGCGTGCAGCACGAGGTGACCAATGCACTCGGCATCCCCGGCGGCGATTTCGGTGGCACCGGCGCCCCGTTGGCACTACTCGGGCAATTGGCCGACCTGCTCGGGCCGGACCGTCCGTTCGGCCGGATCATCGCTCCCGGCGGCCCGCTCGAACGGCTCCTGATTCCGGGCGGGGTGATCGATCGGCTGACCGCCAAGAACGGCCTCCTCGAGAAGCTGACGGCTCCGGGCGGCATCCTGGACCAGATGTCGGAGGACGGCGGCATCCTGACCCGGCTGACCGCCAAGGACGGCCCGCTCGACCGGCTCACCCGTACCGGCGGGGTGATCGACCAATTCACCGAGAACGAGGGCATTCTCGAACGGCTGACGTCGCCGGACGGCATCATCGACAAGCTCACCGCACCCGACGGCGTGCTGGAGAAGGTGAGTGCGGATGGCGGCATACTCGATCGGCTCGCCATCGACGGCGGCCTACTCGATCAACTCGTCGGCGAGAACGGCGCAGTGGAGCGCGCCATCGCCCCGGGCGGCCCCCTCGACCGCATCACCGAACTCACCGAGGTGATCGGCCAGTTGGCGCCGAATCTGCTTGCGATGCAAGACACCGTGCACGAACTGGCCGAGACGGTCGATCTGCTCAATCAGACCGTCGCGCCGCTGGGCGGACTGGCCGAGCGACTACCGAAGCGGCTGACACGCGGATCGAAGGGCGGCAACGTTCCCGGCACACCGGCCCGCGACCATGGCGGACACGAGGGGCCACCGCAGATCACTCCGTGATCCGACCGCCGCCGGCCGCAACCGCGCCGGACAACAGCGCCATGTACCGGTCGATGTCGGGACACACGTCGGGCGCGGCGATCACCGAAATACTCACGCGCCCACCGATTCCATGGATCCCATGATTGAGTCCGTGCACCGGCGAGAGCGCGGGAAATCCTGCGGTGACGACCGATTCGCCGCCCCCGAGGGCCAGATCGGCCGGCCCACGGTTCACCGATGACACGACGCTGATCCCGTCGATCCGTTCCGGCGGTTCGCCCCGCCCGGCCTGCCGCGCGCCGAGGATCCGCAGCGGGGCCGGAGTGACATGTTCGGCGCGACGACCCGCTTCGATCACCGGATCGGGCGCAGCGGCCCGGGCCGCGACGATGGCATCGGCAATCGCGGCCGCCCGCTCCTCGAGATTGTCGAGGTCGGTGCGCAGATTGATGCTGACGTTCCGAAAGTCATTGCGCGACAAGTTGCCGACGGGCCGGCGGTCGCCCTCGTAGGCCACGGCCAGCGTGACGGTGACCGGGGTCCTCGGATCGCCCAGATAGCGGGACAGCGCGATGGAGATCGCGATGAGGGCGCCGACGGTGACGCTGCGCCCCCGTGCGGTGAGTGCATCCGCCGGAACGGTAACAGTGCGTAACCGACGCTCGACGCCGTGCGGACGATTGATCGGGGTGGGGCCGACTCCCGTGGTCGTCGGTGCCGGGCGCCTGCGGTGACGCCCGAATGCCACTGCTCCCCAAGAGATCATGCGTGCCGTGTCGACCGGAAGGCGCAGGGCACCGATCAGCGCCGTAGCCGCGCGCCGCAGCGGCTCCGGACATACCCGCCCGTCGGGCACGGCCAGGGTATCGACGGGATCCGCAGCGGATGAACCGCCGCTCTCCTTCGCACCGAAGAGCTTTCGGGCAATTGCCGACGAGCGCCGGCCGTCGCCGAGTGCGTGTGCGATCTGCAGGATCGCCACGACCAGCGCGTCACCGGGTACACCCGCCGGCGCCGACACCGGGCCGTACAGGTGCAGTCGCCACATCCGTTGTCGCGCATCGAGTTGGTCGTCGATCGACGCGGCGACGCGGTCCAGGCAGCTCTGCCAGGTCATCGGACCATGCGTCAGTCGCACCTGGTCTTCGGTGACCGGAGCCCGACCCCAGTAGGGTCGGTCGAGGCCTACGGGTACATCATCGACCCGCCGACACAGGTCGTCGATCGTCACCGCGTGGGTCCGGACCTGCGCGGCGATCTCCTCGAGAGATGCGCTCGCCGTGGCAAACCCATACAGCAGGAACTGGTCACTGCGCATCGTCGGCGACATCCAGTACCACTGGGCGTCGACCGCCGACATCCGAGCCGAACGCAACCTCACTTGTCCTGATTGCGCAGATGCACCAATGCCTGCACGTGGATGTCGGCGCCGTCGACGGCGCGTCGAATGTCGTCCACGGCGGGCCCGAGGACCTCGGCGATCTGGCCGTACGAGTACCGCGGCGGGGCGGTCACGTCGATCCGGATGATGCTGCGGCCGCGGTCGTCGAGTGCGCGCACCGACGCCTCGTCGAACATCGTCTTGCCCGACAGTTCGTCGGCGACGGCGGCGGCGATCAGCTTCGGTGGGACGGTCAGGATGCCGTCGGCACCGCTGCCGGTCAGGATCAGGTCGTCGACCTTGCCGGGACGTGCGGCGGCGCCGAGCAGACTCACACCCCACACCAGAGCGACGACCACGGCGCCCAGAAGTGCCGCCCACCACCAGTCCGCGGCGGTTGCGGTGGTCGCCCACGTCGGATCGAGCGCGTCGACCCAGCCCTTGATCGGGGTGATGTCGAGTTGCCAGCCGAGGGCGCCGATGCCGATGACAATGCACGCCAATCCGATCACGGCGGCGGTCAGCCGGTGCACCATCACGGGAAGTCGGTTCATGAACGCACCTCCCTGCTTCTGACGACGCGTCGGATCTTGACGCGGGGTGGGTGTTTCAGTGGCGAGATGGCCTCGGTCGCCCGGTCGTGCAGGAGCGTTTTGTCGACCTCGCCGGAGACGGTCACGGTGACCTTGGCCCGGCGACGCCCGACCACGGTGGTCGCGTGGTCGACGCCGGTCACCGTCAGCAACGCCGCGCTCGCCCGCCGGGCGACGTCTCCGCGGCGCGTCCACATCACCTGATAGTCGCCGAGCTGCACATGTGTGCGCCGCCGCGGTTTGACCGCCAGCCACAACAACCACAGTCCGAGCAGCACCAGGATGACCGCGACCGGCCACATCCACGTCTGCCAGGTGCGTTCGGCGATCCACGCCGCGGAATTCTGTGTCCAGGAACTCCCGTCGAGCCAACCGACACGGACGATGAGATCCCGGATCCCGATACATGCCAGTCCGATGAGCAGCAGACCGAGCACCGCTCCGACGATTGCGGCACCGGGATAGGCAGCCGGGGCGAATATCTTGCCCTCGGCGAGATCCTGGTTCTCGGCGACGATCTCCTCGCGTGAACGCTGCGCAGAATCCGGAGGTGCGGTCATGAGTCGATCCCTTCCTCCGCCGAATCGGAAGTCGTTGTGTCCCCGGCACTCTGGGCGGATTCTGGCGCGCCGGCAGGCAGGGCCGGCAGTTCGATGAATCCGTTCCGGGGCCCTGAGTCGTCGGAGTCGGTGGTGATCGTCGCGACCGTGACGTCGACCCGGGACGGCCGGATGCCGGTGAGGCGGGCCAGTTCGTCGGCGACATGCGTACGTACGTCCCGGCATACCTGCGCCACTGCACACGGCCACCTCAACGCGATGGTCACCTCCACCTGCGGTGCCGTATCCGACATGTCGACCCGCACCGAAGGATATGCGGCACCGAGCGAGCCGGGTCCGAGTAGTGATCCGATCGCGTTGCTGTGGCGGATGACGCCGTCGATCCCCAGCGCCGCGCGACGGGCGATCTTGGCACCGACGCGGTCGGCGATCACCAACGCCCCCTTGGCATCTCCGGTGGCCTGCGCTGCGGTCCCGACGACACCCGGGTCGTGGGTACGCGCGCCGCGGGTGACCGTCACCCGCGACCGTGATGCGGTTGCCGACTCAGCCACGATTCCGGCCCCGCAACAGAGCACCGATGTCGATGGCCCCGTCTCGCTGCAGACCCAGCGCCAATCCGATGCCACCGAGAACGAGGGCCAGCACGAAGCCGCCGAACCCGCCGGTGGTAACGGCCAGCGCGAGCAGCAAGCCCACGAACAGACCGACAATTGCGTTGTTACTCATCGTTGTCCACCTCTGTCGTACCAGTCCGGTCCGGCCCGCCCAGAACTGCCGTCGGGGCCGGCCGGGCGGGATTGTTCGGTTGCCACTCCCGGGATACTGACGTCCTCCACCGTGACGTCGATCGGCATCGCGGCGACGTCGCTCGCGACGCGCGCCACCTGCGCCGCCACCGCGCGCAGATCATGGTCGATATCGACGATCACATGCACTTCACCCCGGCCGTCGGAGAGTTGGACCCCGCTGACGCGGCCGCCCGGCAGATAGGTGGCGATCTCGCCGAACACCCCACCGTGCAGATCCGCCACGCCGTCCACGCCGGTCGCCGCATCGGCGACCCGCTGGGCGAGGTCTGCGGGGTCGCCGGAGCGGTCGGCGGGACGGTCACCCACGGATTCGCCGTGCACGGTCATCACTGGACGCGCGGCGTGGCGTCGGAGTCCTCGTCGTCATCGTCGTCGCCGAAGCTGACGTCGTGGACGGTCACGTTGACCTCGGTGACCTCGAGTCCGGTCATCGATTCGATCGCGTTGATCACGTTGCGCCGGATCGCCGCCGCCAACTGGTGAATGGCGACACCGAAGTCGGCGACGATCGACACGTCGACCGCGGCCTGTTTCTCGCCGACCTCGACGTTGATGCCCTGCGTGGTGCTCACCGAGGTGCCGGGGATGACCTCGCGCACCCTTCCGACGACGCGTTCGGCGGCACCACCGACATCATGGACACCGTCGATCTCGCGGGTCGCGATCCCGGCGATCTTGGCGACCACGGCGTCGGCGATCACGGTCTTGCCGCGAGCACCCGGCGCGCCGCTCTCGCTGCTCAGTGCCAGTCCCTTGCCGGTCGGCTCGGTGGTCGTCGCGGCTTCGGTCTTCGCCTTGCTCTGGGCTGATTCGGTCACGAGAACTCCTCTGTACTCATTCCACTTTCACGGACAGTGCTTCGGTATGCCTCCCGGGCGGACGTCCACGACCGTGACGACCTCATCGTTGTCCTGGCCTGGGGCGGGCGACGCCGATATAGGGTGAGTCGTAGTGGAACCGAAATGTGCACGCGTGAATTCGAGTGAATTGGATCACAGTCCCCCGTCGGCCGCAGGACGTACCGGCGCCGGGACGGCCGACCCGGCCGGTCCGGAACTCACTCTGACCGGGGTGACCGACGAGGAACTCGCCGGTGCCGCGGCCGCGGGCGACACCGAGGCGTTCACCGAGCTCGTCGCCCGTCTGTCCCCGCCGTTGTTGCGCTATCTGCGCCGTATGGTTCCCGACCCGCAGACGGCCGAGGATTTGGCCCAGGACACCCTCCTCGACGCGTGGCGCGGGCTGCCGGACTTCGCATTTCGCAGCAGCACCAAGACGTGGGTGTTCGCCATCGCCCACCGCAAGACCGTCGACTTCCGGCGCCGGCGACGCGACATCCCCACGGCCGAAGAGCAATTCTTCGACGTGGCCGCGCCCGAACCGTTACCGTCGGACGAGGCACTGCGAAAGACATTGGTCGAGGCGTTGGGTGGTGAACTGAACACACTCCCGCAGAACGCCCGGGCGGTGTGGTGGTTGCGCGAGGTCGAAGGTCTGTCCCTCACCGAGATCTCGCGGGTCCTGCAGATCAGTACGGGGTCTGTGCGCGGCCACCTCCAGCGAACTCGCCGCTACCTGGCGGCCCGACTGGCACCGTGGCGGCCCGGCGGCGGCGAACCGACGTCCACCGATTCCCGGCACGGCGGAAAGGAGTCCAGGCGTGAACAGCGAGATCGATGACGAACAGACCGACGCCTGGCTCGTCGCCGCGGGCCGGGAACTCGGCGGGCCCGACAATTCCTTGAGTGCCGACGCGAACCGCCTCGTCGGCGCCATCACGGCGAGTCTCGGCACCATCCGCCGTCCCGGGCGCGCCTTGGACACCGACACCTCCGGAGTCCGGATCTCGGATCGGGTTCTCAAGCAGCTCTTGGCAATTCGCATCCGACGTACGCTCGGGCGACTGGTCGTGCACCTCGTCGTCGACGGCGCGGACGGGGCCGTGGACCACATCCGGATCGGACTCATCGCGCGTTATCGTGACGTCCTGCCCACCGATTCCGAACGGGTACGCGACACCGTCACCGACGTCCTGAACGCCGTCCTCGGCCCCGACCACTCCGCCACTGCTGCACAACATCTGGACGTGCGCTGGCAGGACCTGGAGACGCACGAGTGGTCGGCGTGAACCTCGGGCCGACCGCGGCTCGGTGATCGCCTCACCGATCAGCTGACCGTCACCCCTCCCGGGTGATTGTCCACCGTCGATGGCGGCGGAACCGCCCACGACGGGCACCCGGCACTAGTCTTCTTGCCAGACATCACCAACTCGGCAGCCGCACGATCTGCGGACCGCCGCCGCCGGAGGAGAGGACCTCGATGGCCAGACGCCGGACCCCGATGGCGGCGCGACGCGATCCGCCCGCGTGGTCGATACCCCGTGGCACGATCGTGCTGCTCTCGCTGGGCGGCCTGGTCGTCGCGGTGGCCGGCGTCCGGGAGGTGTCGTCCCTCGTGGCACCGACCTTCCTGGCGTTGATGCTCACCGTGGCGGTGGCTCCGGCGGCGAGTTGGATGCGGCGCAAGGGTTTACCGGCGTGGTCGGCATTCATCGTGGTGCTCGCCCTGGTATACGGGATCCTGATCGGCCTGTTCGCGGCGCTCGCATATTCGGTCGCCCGGTTCGCAACGATCCTCCCCGACTACCAGGACAAGTTCGATAACCTGGTCAAGGACTTCCAGCACTTCCTGACCGATCATGGCGTCAGTGAACAGAAGGTGCAGGACATGCTGCATCATGTCGACTCCGGCAAGGTCCTCAGCGCGGCCACCGACGTGTTGCAGTCGACCGTGGGAGTCGCGTCGTCGCTGATTCTGGTTCTGGCACTGCTGCTGTTCATGGCGGCCGACACGGTCGGATTCGGCGAGCGCATGGAGTATCTGCGGACCGAACGTCCCGACATCGCCTCGGCCTTCACCGCCTTCGCCCATGCCACGCGCAGCTATCTGTGGGTGTCGACGCTGTTCGGTCTGATCGTCGCGGTCTTCGACAGCGTGGCCCTCGCCATCATCGGTATTCCGCTGCCGATCCTGTGGGGCCTGCTGTCGTTCATCACCAACTACATCCCCAACATCGGCTTCGTCATCGGCGTGATCCCACCGGCGTTGCTGGGGTTGCTCGACGGCGGGGTCACCCAGATGCTGGTCGTCATCGTCATCTACAGCGTCCTCAACATCGTGATCCAGTCGGTGATCCAACCCAAATTCGTCGGTGACGCGGTCGGGTTGTCGACGACGGTCACCTTCGTCTCCCTGATCTTCTGGGCGTGGGTGCTCGGCCCGCTCGGGGCCATCCTCGCGGTACCGCTGACCATCATGTGCAAGGCGTTGCTGATCGACATCGATCCGTCGACGCGCTGGGCCGATGTCCTGCTCACTTCGACGGTGCCGTCACAAGGCGACACGTCGAAGGGTTCGAAGGTCGAGAACTCGAAAACGGAGCCGGAGACAGCGAGTTCGGAACAGAAGACGACCACGGCAGGCGAGGAGGCGACACCACCCGACTCCCCCACCGATGCCGGAACCGGGGCCGACGCCTCGTCATCGGCGCACAACACCCCGCCGGCGGACAGGGGTCCCGACAAACGCTGAGGTGCCCGCGCTCAGCGGTCGGTCCACACCGGCGTGCGTTTGCCCAAAAACGCCGACATGCCTTCTTGCGCATCACATGTCATCGCGTTGGCGGCCATTGTCTCGGACATCAATTCGTAAGCGCGGGGCTCTGTTTCATCGATCTGCCGATAGAACGCCTGCTTCCCGATGGCCAGCGTCGAGGCGCTCGACCCGGCGATCCGTTGCGCCAGATCCCGTACGGCGTCCGTCAATTCGGCCGGTGCGACGACATCGTTGACCAGCCCCCATTCGGCGGCGGTGCCGGCGTCGATCGGGTCACCGGTGAGCAGCATCGCCATTGCGCGTTTACGCCCGATGGCGCGGGTCAGGGCGACCATCGGGGTCGAGCAGAACAATCCGATCCGCACGCCCGGGGTGGCGAAGGTCGCCGTGTGGGCGGCGATCGCGAGGTCGCAGGTGGCCACCAGTTGGCATCCGGCGGCGAAGGCCGCCCCGGACACCTCGGCGATGACGGGACGGTCGAGCTCGTGGACGGCGGTCATCATCTCCGAGCACGTGTCGAACACCGCGCGTTCGTCCTCGAGTGTCCGGTCGACGAGTTCGCCGAGGTCGTGCCCGGCGGAGAACGCGGGGCCCTCGGCGCGGATGATGACCACTCGCACGGCGGTGTCGGAGCCGAACCCCCGCAGCGCGTCGATGATCGAGCGCATCGCCTCGGTCGAGAGCGGGTTGCGCCGCCCGGGCCGGGTGAGGGTGATGATGCCTAGCGGGGCGTCGACACTCACCTCGATCGGGCTGGCGTTTCCGTCTGTTGCCGCGCGTCCCATTGCCGCCTCCTCACCGGGGCACCCACCGGCGCCTGCCACTGTTGCCGGTTCCAGTGTGCCCGTCGGGGTGCGGTGCATCGGGTCGATCGACCTGAGCGGAGCGAACGATCTACACCTGAGCGGAGCGAATCAATCCACACAGGGGATCGTGCCGGTGTTGACCACTGCCGGGCCGCTGTCGGGTGGCGGGCCGGCGTCGGCGCCGGTTGTGTCCGAGCTGTCGTCGGTCTGGGCGCCGTCGGTCTGGGTGCCGTCGGTCTGGGTGCCGTCGGTCTGTTGATCTGCACCGGCCGCCGACGAGGTGGGGGTGCTGGTGCTGCTGGGGGTGGTCGCCACCGGAAGCCCGAAGGTGCGTCGTACCTCTGTGCGGATCGCGGTGGGGTCGATGATGTTGACGGACTGGCCGTCGACGGTGGCGTACCGGACGACGGGCAACGTCTGGAAGCTGATCTTCTGGCCGGGAACCCCGACCATGTCCTGGGCCCATGACACGACGTCCCAACCTTGGGAGAAGACGACGTCGTCGTCGACCACACCCATCAGCCGATTCATCTTTCCGACATCTGTCAGTGTCCCCGCGCTCTGCATCTGGTGCAGCGCGGACAGCAGGAACGCCTGCTGTCGGTGCGTGCGGTCGAGGTCGCCGCCGGCGAGTCCATGCCGCTGCCGGACGAAGGCGAGGGATTGCGCCGCCGACAACCGATGGAAACCGGCGCTGAAGTTGGCGCCCGAATAGTCATCGGAGACTGCATGATTGAGGCATACCTGGACTCCGCCGAGCGCCTTGGCGACGTCGTAGAAGCCGATCAGCGACACCTCGGCGAAACGGTCGATGGGCACGCCGGTCAAGGTGCGAACCGCGGCGATGGTCGCGGCGCGGCCGGCGTCACGCCCCTTCGACTCGAGTGTGCTGCGGTCGGTGTCGCCGTTGTTGACCAACTTGTCCTCGGTGGCCGCCTTGGTACGTCCGTACACCTCCTTGATCTTGGCCTGCGAGACGTCGAGGTCCGGTGTGCGGACGAGGTCGTCACGTGGGATGGAGAAGGCGACGATGTTCTTCCGGTCGGCCGGGATGTGCATCAGGATCAGCGTGTTGGTGTTGTAGCCGCCCGAGTCGCCGTCGCCGGCGTGTAGCTGCCGCATCACGTCATCGGGCAGATCGTTCCCGTTCCTGTCTTTGCGGGTGTCGAGCCCGATCAGCAGGATGTTCTGGGCTCCGTCGGTCGAGTGCGGTGCGCCGTCAAGGGCATTGGAGTAGCCGAGCCCGCCACGGACCGAATTGGCGCCCAGCCACATCACCCCGGTCACCAGAAAGGCGATCACCGAACACACGACCACCGCCGCGCGCGCGACGCCGATGGGGCTGCGCCGCCGCCCCCGCGTCCGGCCCGTCCGGCCCGACCTGCCCGACGTCTTCGGCTCGTCCTGCACGGCCGGGACGGCGACGGGCCGGAACGCATCGGTCGCCCGCGCATCCGGTTCGCGATACGCCGACGACCACGACGCCGGGCCCGGTGCCGCCCGGCGATAGACCTCACCCGCGGTGAGACGGTCGGGGCGGGCGGGGCGGTGACGCCCCGTGGCCGCGCGTGAGCGACGGCGATCGAACTCGCTCGACATCGTTCTCCATTCGTCGTCACTGTCTCGCACGCAAACCGGATCAGGCTAGCGTCTCGGGCTGTGAACCGGCTGAGCCGCCGAAGCGAAGCCGACCGAAGCAATCGCCGGCGGGCAGGACTGCGCCAGAATCACAGTGATACAGCACACATACTCGATATGGCCTTCATCACAAATCGCCTTTGTTTGCCGGCCGACATGCAGAAGGCGACACGCCGAAATGCGCAGGCATTTCCCATTTGATTCACAGCGTTATCGCACCGTGATCAGCTCTGCGCAGGTTGGCGGTGTGACGTGACCTCACCGTTATCGATCCGTAGGGTCGCCACCGGTCCGAGAATCACCTGCCCACCACCGGGCAGATGAGAGGAGGAAACGATGACGACCACCATGAAGAAGCTCGCCGTCCGCGCGGGAGTGATCGGCGCGCTGGCCGTGGCACCATTCGGTGTGGCCACCGCGACTGCCTCGGCCGATACCGGCCACAACTGGGATGCCGTCGCACAATGCGAGAGCGGCGGCGACTGGAGCATCAACACCGGCAACGGCTACTACGGCGGCCTGCAGTTCACCCAGTCCACCTGGGAGGCCAACGGCGGCAGCGGTAGCGCGTCCAACGCCTCACGCGACGAGCAGATCCGGGTTGCCGAGAACGTCCTGGCCACCCAGGGCCCAGGTGCCTGGCCGGTCTGCGGCCAGTACCTCTGAGCCGATAGCGAATCCACCTGAGCGTGGAACCGCCCCGAGGAGGCGACCCGGCACGGGTCGCCTCCTCTGCGCCTTTCACACCCCTTGCGCAGCCACCGGGCCGCGTCGGGTGATCAGCCGAGCCGCCAGCGGGAACACCAGCACCGTGGTCGCGCCGGCCGCGACGAGCGTCGAGGCCAGCGACGGCGACATGAGTTCGCTGCGCGTGGCCACCTGGGTCACCGCCACGATGATCGGTAGACCCGTTGCGGCATACAGCGCCAACTGAATCCGCTCACGCCCCACCCGCAGTGAGGCGTCGTGTGTCACCAGCCGCTCGCCCACCCACACCGGCACGCCACGTGCCACACCGATTGCGAGTACGAGCAGCACCCACAGCGCCGGCGATGATGCCACCGCGGACGGGTCGATGTTCATTCCCGAGGTCACGAAGAAGACCGGGATCAGCATCCCGAAGCCGATCACCTCGAGTCGATCGACCACCGGGCTGTCTTCGGGGATCAGCTTGCGCAGGGCGATCCCCGCCGCGAACGCCCCCAACACCACGTCGAGGTCGAAGACGGCGGCGACCGCCATGAACGACGCCAGCAGCGCGATCACGACGCGGACCGGCAGTTGAAAGGTCCCGCCGCTCATCTCCGTCAACGACGCCTGCAGGGCCGGTACCCGGGCGAATCGTCGCGGCACCACGAACAGGATCACTGCGGCCAGCGCGAAGAGCACCAGCACGATCACCGCGCCCAGGATGTTGCGGCTCGTCAGCAACAACGACATGGCCAGGACCGGTCCGAGCTCGCCGACCGCGCCGTGGGCCATCACCGCACGCCCGAGTGGCCGGTCGAGCAGACCGTCGGATTTGATGATCGGCAGCAGGGTGCCCAGCGCCGTGGAGGTCATCGCGATCGCGACCGCCACGTGCGCGGTGAAATCTCCCGGTGTCGCCATCAGCGCCACCGCCACCGTCGCGATGATCAGACTCAACAGCCAGATGCCGCCGGCGAGCGCACCGGGCTTGCCCCGCAACAGGTTCGGATCGAGTTCGAACCCGGCCAGCAGGAACAGCATTCCCAGACCGAGTTCACTGACCGCCGAGACCGAGCCCGGGTCGGCCATCCCCAGCACGTGCGGACCGAACAGCATCCCGAGGACCAGCAGCACCACGACCTCGGGAACGTACCGACGGGTTGCGCGGGCCACCAGCGGAGCGACCACCGCAGCCGACGCGATCCAGAAGAGCGTGACGGCAGTCGTGCGGTCGGGGTCGGCAGCCGCCTCGGCGAGAACGCTCACCTGCGTCATCCTGCCTCACCGGCCTGCGCCGGGTGGTCCGATGACCTCACCGCGCGTCGACCTCAACCGCCGCCGGGGTCACCGCGCCGGGAAATCACCCGATACCGCAATCAGCCGTTCTTGCTGCCGCTTTCGTCCTCGCCCCGATCGGCCGGCTTCGGCTCTGCCGTCCCGATGGCCGATCCGTCGAGCGCGCTGACCGCGATGCCATAGGGCAAGAACCGCACTCGGCGCCGCGGATCGGTGTTGTGCTGATTCGCGCGCAGGGCATCGACCTCGGATGCAAAGACCTGCTCGACCCGCGCATCGCCACCGTCATCGACGACGAAGACCGCCCACACGCCGGCCCCGACCTCACCTGCGGTCGGGGGTGTGGGCGCCGACCGTCGACTCGTGGTGGCGTCGACGAAGGTCGAGAACATGCTCGACGCAGCGGGTTCGGAGACGAACCGCCCGAACACCTGCCGAAGTCCGTCGGCGGCCTCCCGCGCGAAACGATCGAAGTCCTCGGGATCGAACCCGAAGGGTTGATTCTGACCGGCCATCGGCAGCCTCCCGTTCATGGGCCTGCCATCGGGGTCAGGCACTGTGACTCCAGTGTGGCCACCGCCCGCCGCGTTCGCCACCACGCGGCCCGTCGCCGGTGGGAGGCCGCACGTTCAGTCCAGTCCGGCGTCGTGGACGAGGATCGCCACCTGCACGCGGTTGGCCGCGCCGAGTTTGGTGAAGATATGGGAGATATGGGCCTTCACCGTGGCCACGCTCAGGTAGAGCTCGGCACCGATCTCCGCATTCGACGCGCCCTTCGCCAGCGCGACGGCCACCTCACGCTCGCGCTCGGTCAACTCGTCGAGCGCCGCCCGGGCCGCCGGCGCCTCCGCACGATCCCCCGCGTCGACGACCTGCTTGATCAGGGCGGCGGTCACCGAAGGACTCAGTGCCGGCTGGCCGTCGAGCACATTGGTGATCGCCGCGACGATGCCCTCCGGCGGGGTGTCCTTCAGCAAGAACCCGTCGGCGCCCACCGCCAGTGCGCGCACCACATAGTCGTCGGCGTCGAAAGTCGTCAGCACGATGACCGCGGGCGCGGGCGCGGCCGCCTTCAACTCGGTGGTCGCGGCGATACCGTCCATCACCGGCATCCGCAGATCCATCAGCACCAGGTCGACCGGTGCCGCGCGGTGGGCGTCGACCGCCTCGCTGCCGTTGGCCGCCACCGCCACGATCGACAGCGTCGGCTCGCCACCGAGCAGAAGTTGCAGACCCGACCGCACCAGCGGATCGTCGTCGACCACCATCACGCGTGCGACCACTCTTGTCTCCTCCGCATTCGGTTCATCCTCGCCACCCTCGCATCGCAGTCTGAACGTCCGGCCACGCGCGCGGCAAGCCGGTGTCAGGTCCGCGCGGGCAGCCAGACATGCAGGATGAACATCCCGTCGTCGGTGCGGGTGGTCGAGTGCCGCCCGCCACTCAACTCCACTCGTTCGGCGAGGCCGATCAACCCCAGCCCGGACGGCGGCAGCGAGGGCGAGCGGTCCCCGATCGGCAGCGGGTTGGCGACCAGCAGATCGATCCCGTCGGCTCGCCCCGGCTCGATGCGCACCGTCACCGCCGAGGCCGGGGCGTGTTTACGCGCATTGGTCAGCCCTTCCTGCAGGCAGCGGTACAGCGTTCGCACCGTGGTCGCCGCCACGGTCGTCAGGTCTGCGGTGCGGGTATAGGTCACCCGCATCCCCGCAGCCGTGCTCTGCGCGACCAGGTCGTCGACGTCGTCGCCGCCGGCCTGGGGCTGCTCGGGGTCGGCGTCGCCGGGTCCCTCACGCAGCACGCCGAGCACCTCGCGCAATTCCGTCAGCGCCAGCCGCGAGTTGGCCTCGATGGTCTCGGCGGAGTCGTGTACCTGATCCGGGGTCAGATCCCTCCGGTAGGCCAACGCTCCGGCATACATGCTGACCGTCGAAATTCGGTGCGCGAGAACATCATGCATTTCCCGCGCGATCCGCGCACGCTCCACCGAGCGCGCCTGGGCCACCTTGGCCTGCTGTTCCTGTTCGGCGAGCATCGCCCGCGATCGCCAGGTGGCCAGCAGTTCGCGCCGCGACCCGATGTACATGCCCCACGCGACCAGTATCGCGGTGATCGCCACCAGAAATGCGTAGCGCTGCAAGCGCGGATCGCTCGACGAGCCGGTGAGGAACTCGTCCCCCACTGCGCCGCAGACGATACTCAACGCGATCTGCGGGACGATCTCGCGCCACCGGCGGCGCGTGGACAGCGAGACCATGGCCAGCGCACCGGCACCGGCGGAGCTCATCGAGATCATCGCGGCCAGATTCGTGAACGTACACACCAGTACCGGGTGCGAACGGCGCCACCACGTCGCCACATAGCAGGCCACCCCGACGACGAGGTCGGCGCCGATAAACCACATCGCATGGGGCAGATGGTTTTCGCCGTGACCGGCGAACGCCAGCACGGAGATCGCGAGCATCAGCAGCAATCGCCAGGTGTGACTCCACCACGTCAGCGCTGGCTGATAATCCTCCGGGCGCACCCTCTCACCGTAGTGGGGGGCAACCCGCACGCGCGTGCATCCATCGGCTGGGTCGATATCCGACTTTGGTCGTAGACCGATTCCATCCTCGTGCCCGATGTCCTCGGCCACCGGTTCCGACGAGCATGAATCCCATGATCACAGTCGAAAACCTCACCAAACGCTATGGCGACCACATCGCCGTCGACGATGCGTCGTTCACGTGCCGGCCCGGACAGGTCACCGGCTTCCTCGGCCCCAATGGGGCAGGCAAGTCCACCACCATGCGGGTGATGACGGGTCTGACGCCGCCGACGTCGGGAGCGGTCACCATCGACGGCCGGCGCTACCGGGAGATCCCCAACCCGTCCATCGAGGTCGGGGTACTGCTCGACGCGTCGGCACAGCATGCCGGCCGTACGGGCGAGGAGATCCTGCGCCTGACCGCGATGACCATCGGCATGCCACGCACCCGGGTCGACGAGATGCTCGAGCTGGTCAGTCTGACCCCCGACGAAGCCGGGCGGCGCGTCCGCAACTACTCGCTCGGGATGCGTCAGCGTCTGGGAATCGCCAACGCGCTCATGGGAGATCCGCGGGTGTTGATCCTCGACGAGCCGGCCAACGGCCTCGACCCGGCCGGTATCCACTGGATGCGCAGTCTGTTGCGCGGATACGCCGATCGCGGCGGCACGGTCCTGTTGTCGTCGCACCTGCTGAACGAGATCGAGATCGTCGCCGACGATCTCGTGGTGATCGGCAACGGACGAATCGTGGCCCAGGGCACCAAATCCGAGCTGCTCGCCGGCACCGGCACCAGCGTCCGTTCGCTCGACGACGCCGCCCTGGCGACGGCACTCGACGCGGCCGGGATCGTCGCACATCCCGATACCGCAGGCGGCCTGCACACCGACGCCGACCCCGAGCAGGTCGGTCGGGTCGCCGCCGCACACGCCATCGCGCTGACCGAGTTGCGTGCCGGCGACGGAGCCAAACTCGAGGAGATGTTTCTCTCGCTCACCGCATCCACCCAACGTGAACAACCACTGACCGCAGGAGCATTCTGATGACCACCCTTGCCGCCACCCAACCCGCCACCGCGGTCGGCACCCGCGATGCCACGGGTATCCCGATGTCCCGCCTCATCCGGGTCGAACTCCGCAAACTCGTCGACACCCGGGCCGGATTCTGGCTCGCGGCCTCGATCGGCGTGCTGTCGGTGGTCGTCATCGGGGCGATGCTGATCGCCAATCGCAACGATCTCACCGCGCTGAGCTTCGGTCAGATCTTCGGAATGGTGAACATCCCACTCGGGGTCATCTTGCCGGTGATGGCCATCCTGCTGGTGACCGGTGAGTGGAGTCAGCGGTCGGCGCTGACGACCTTCACCATGGAACCCCGCCGCGAGCGGATCGTGATCGCGAAGCTGGCGACGGCCGTCATCGCGTCCGGGATCGCCGTCGCGGTGGCCCTCGCCCTGGGGGCGGTCGGAAACGTGATCGCCGGTCTGGTTTTCGCCGATCCGGCGGGCGCGTGGTCGGTCACCGCAGCCGGCTTGGTGAATTCCTTTGTCCTGCAACTATTCGGGTTACTCCTGGGCTTCGGCTTCGCCGCGTTGTTCCTGAACACACCCGGTGCCATCGTCGGCTACTTCGTGTTGCCGACCGCACTGACTCTCGTCAGCCAGCTGGTGCCGTGGTTCAAAGATCACCTCGGCACGTGGATCGATATCGGAACGACCAACGCGCCCTTCCAGTCCGAGCACTGGGCCTCCGGTGGCGACTGGGGCAAGCTCCTCGTGTCCGCGGTCCTGTGGATCGCGATCCCGATGGCCTTCGGGATCATGCGCATCATGCGCGGGGAGATCAAGTAGTGATCGCACCGTCCCGACGAGCCTCCGGCGCAACCCAGTGAATTGACAGCGAATTCACCACAAATCTCTCGGGCAGTTCTCAGTCACCGTGGGCAGCGTGGTCTGATGACCACAGATCGCCATCCCGACAACAACATTCCGGACGGATCGGACAATCCGGTGCCCTCCGGTGGCACGGAGCACGACCCCGTGCCACCGGATTTCACTGTTCCGGCCGGCCGGCCGGCCGGTCCGACGGGTCCGCCCGTCGGCACCGCACCCGATGCGTCCGCCACACCCGATACGTCTGCGCAGTGGCAGCACACCGCGCCGTTCGGTGCTGCGACACCCGACGCCCGCCCGGCCCCGACCGACGCGCACGGTCCGCACCCCTACGCCACCTCACCGCTGGGACAGCCCTATCCCGGCCCGGCGGCGACCGGTCAACTGCCACCCGGACCGCCACCCTTCTCCCCGATGACCACCATGGCGCCGCCGCCGGGCGGTCCGCGCCGTTCATCGATGAAGCCGATCATCGCGACCGCACTGATCGCCGGATTGCTCGGCGGCGCAGTAGCTCTCGGCGGCAGCGCCCTGGTCGGCCACACCACCGGGTCCGCCCCGCAACTGGGCGCACCGGCCGCGGCCACCGCCGCACCCGCCCAGCCCGGATCGGTCACCTACGCCGCGCAGGCCGCCTCCAAGTTCACCGCCGACATCGAGGTGTCCGCCGGTCAGGGCACCGCGATCGGCAGCGGCATCGTATTGTCGCCCGATGGCTACGTCCTGACCAACAACCATGTGGTCGCCGGCGTCGGCGATGGCGCGACCATCCGCGTCACCACCGCAGACCAGAAGACCTATGCGGGCTCCGTGGTGGGCACCTCACCGTCCTATGACCTCGCGGTCGTCAAGCTGGCCAACGCATCCGGTCTCCCTGCGGCCGCCCTCGGCAACTCGGACGGACTCCAGGTGGGACAACAGGTGGTCGCCGTCGGCAGCCCGGAGAACCTGTCCAACACGGTCACCTCCGGCATCATCAGCAACCTCTCGCGCACCGTCACCGCCGGTGACGAGCAGGGCTCGCAGGTCACGGTCTACAACGGACTGCAGACCGACACGGCGATCAACCCGGGCAATTCCGGTGGGCCGCTGGTGAACCTGTCCGGTCAGGTGATCGGCGTCAACTCCGCCGTCGACACCGGATCGGACTCCCAGGGTGGTGTCCAGGCGTTCGGCTTGGGCTTCGCGATCCCGGTCAACACCGCACGCCGCGTCGCCAACGAACTCCTCGCCGACGGACACGCCACCAAACCCGTTCTGGGCGTGACCGGTTCGCTTCAGGACACCGACACCGGTGCCACCACCGGCGGCGGCACCGCCGGCGCTCGGGTCACCGGCGTACAGAGCGGCAGCGCGGCCGACGCGGCCGGAATCTCCGCCGGTGACGTCATCACCAAGGTCGGTGACGAGCGGGTGACCGGCTACGCCGATCTGATGGCACAGATCCTGACACATCAGCCGGGGCAAACGGTCCCGGTCACCGTGTCCCGCGGCGGCCAGGAACGCACCGTCACGGTGAAACTCGGCAGTGCCGTCGACACCGCACAGACGACGGTGCCCAGCACCCGCGGAACACGCTGACGCGCAGGTATTCCGGTCCGACTGATGCTTCCCGCGCACCGTACAGCGCGCAGGAACACGTGCGAAGTCCACCACGCGCGCCACATCCGGATGCTTTGCTCAGCGAGGCGTTTCTTCACCGAAGGGGTCGAGTCCTCTGACGACGATGGACGACATCGCTACACCTCCAGGACTTCGATATCGGCCATGACATCACTTTGAGTCGAAGTCGACGCCGCCGTACGGTCGGGGCGCTTCGGCGGCTGCGAACCGGCCCGTGTCCTGGACGTCGAGATATAACGTGCGGCTATGGCGACGGTCGAGACGATTATCGTCTCGACCGTCGCTATAGGCGCATCCTATATTCGCCCCGTGCGCCTGACCGGTGTGATGTGCGGCCGTCACCCGCTTCATCCGCAGCAGCGAGTAGGCCCTGCCGTCGTCTCGACAACACCGGCGTCTGTGCTGCGTCGACTGCGCTGCGCCATACCTCCAGAAGCCGGTGACCGCCCAGGCCGGCCTGATGGTGTAGCGGTCCGCATCAGCCGGAGGCAGTCCGTTCAGGTGACCGCAACGCGGCCGGAGACGTTGACCGCGACGCGGCGGGAAGCACTCAGTGGCGTTCCCGACGCCGTGGACGCACCGCGACCCAGATGCTTAGCTGATCGGTGTGAGTGACAACGCCGTCTCCGGGCCGATAGCGCAGGTCCATCCCGACACGCCCACCCGCTCGGGCGATGCTCCGGGACGGTCCATCTCGGCCGAGATCGACGACCTCGCCGAGGAGATCGAGAAGCTGGCGGGCATGGTCGCGACGATGGCCGATGACGACGCACTGCGTGCACCTCTCGTCGCCGATGCCGTCCGCAGCGCGCGACTCGACATCGTGTTGGCCGGCGCCGCCCTCACCGACACGACGGCGGCCGACACGATCGGCCATGGCGCCACCTTGCGACTGATCGGCATCGCCGTGCGGCAGTTGTCACAGCGCAGCGCGCGTGAAATCGTCCACGCCGTCCGATCCCGGCCACCCGCGGTTCTCATCCGAGTGGTGATCACCCTGGCCGTCAGCATGTCGCTCGTCACGTTCTACAGCCTGACCGGGTGGGCCAGTTACGACAAGACCGGTTCCTCAACGCTCTACGTCTTCGGCGCGGTGGTCGGCAGCGTCATCTGCACCAATGCACTGTGTTTCGACGCGAAGCGGGTGTGGGCTGACATGCGCGCCGGACAGCGGCTGTGGCGGATACTGGCCGCCAAGAACCTCGCAGTCTTGGTCGGCGTGGCCATCGCAGCCACTCCCGTGATCGTATACCTCAGCGCCACAACGGATCTCTACGCTCCCGCAATGATCGATCAATTCATCGTCATGGTGCTGATCTGGCTGGGCGTCGGCAACCTGCTGTCGGTCCTCGCACCGCTCCGGCATGAGTCGCTGTCTGCGCGACTGAAAGACGGAACATGGCGACAATATCTGGCGTCATTCGGCGTCTCCTATTTCGTCGGGATCACGGTGAACCTCATGATCTACTGGCGGCTATGGGCCCGTCAGCTGGCCTCGGACGAGATCAGTGCGCCGACCTGGACATTGCAGTTACTGCTCTTCGCCAGCGGTGTCCTGATGTGGATCTGCATGACGGTGGTCGCGGTATCGGTCGCCGGATTACCCACGGTGCGAACCGCACTCATTCGCGAGATGCTTGCCGCCCACCCCGATCACGACGACGCCGGGGCCACCGCACAGTCCGCGTCAGTTCGAGTGGTCTGACCCCGCGCGTGGCATCGACTGCGCTGCGCCACACGTCCACGAGCAGGGGCGTCACCGGCGACCAGAGCGCGTTGCCCGGACCGCGAGTCGACCGGCGCGGATCGCCTTCTCCGCCATGGTCCTACACGTCACCTGCCGCTGTAGACAGGGAACGCGGCATTCTCGCCGTAGTCCCGGGCGTCGAGGTCTCTCAGCGCCGCCATGTCCGCGTCCGAGATCTCGAAGTCGACCTCGGCATTGGCGCGCATGTGCTCCGGGTTCGCCGTCTTCGGCAGCGACACCGTACCGAGCTGCAGCGTGTAGCGGATGCACAGCTGCGGGACGCTCACGCCGTACCGTTCGGCCATCGCCGCCATGTCGACGTTCGTCAGGATTTCGCCGTGCGCGATCGGCGAGTACGACTCGACGAGGATGCCCTTGCTCTCGCAGAAGGCGATCAGCTCGCCCGGGGTGTTGCCCGCATGCACGAGCAGCTGGTTCACGTGCGGCGTGACCGTCGCGCCCGCGAGGATGTTCTCGAGGTCGGACTGCTGGAAGTTGGAGACACCGATCGAGCGGATCTTGCCTGCCTTGTGCGCCTCTTCGAGTGCACGCCACGCCTCGCGGTTGCCCTCGGCGTAGTCGCCGCCGCGGAAGTCGTCCCACGGCTGCGGCGAATGGATGAGCATCAGGTCGACGTAGTCGAGGCCCATCGCCTCGAGGGACCCGTCGATCGCGGCGACCGCGGCGTCGTACTCCTTGATCTCGGCGGCCAGCTTCGTCGAGACGAAGAGGTCCGGGCGCGGGACGCCTGCAGTACGCACGCCCTCGCCGACGCCACGCTCGTTGCCGTAGGCCTGCGCGGTGTCGATGTTGCGGTAGCCGATCTGCACGGCGTCACGGACCGCCTGCGCGGCTTTGTCGTCGTCGATGAACCAGGTGCCCAGACCCAGCTTGGGAATCCGGACGCCGTTCGTGAGGGTGTAGGTGTCGTTCAGGGTGCTCATCGGTTGTCTCCGTTCTTTCCGAAGTCGGCCGTACACCTCGTCGGTGACCGGCTCGAGCCATTCGTTGCCGACGTCCGCGCCGGAGCGTCGGTCCTTTCCGCTGCTGAAGATTCAGCGGTCGTGCGAAGGGCGACCAGTACCGATTACTACACCTGTATGGAGCAGTGCCGCATCCAGGTCGGCGCCGGGCACCGCGGGCGGGTCCTCGTGTTGCGGCACAGATCGGTCACGCGCCGGCCCCTCCGTCGACCGGGACGATCGCCCCGGTGACCATGGATGCGCGGTCACTCAACAGCCAGGCAGCGGCCTCGGCGACCTCGCGGGGCTCGGCCAGACGGCCCATCGGGCTACTGGCCGCGCTTGCCTCGATCACGCCGGGGCTGGCCTCATCCCACTCCTGCATCAATTCCGTCGCGGTGCCGCCCGGAGTGATGCCGTTGACGCGAATGCCGTCCTTGGCCCAGCTGACGGCGGCGGATTCGGTGACGCTGTTCAGGGCCCGCTTCATCGCCCCGTACACGGGAAGCAGCGGGTTCGCGCGGCGGGCACCGATGCTGGAGGTGTTCACGATCGCCCCGCCGCCGCTTTCACGCATGAGTGCGAATTCGGCGTTCATGGCGATCAGGTGCGACCGGAAGTTGACCGCATACTGCTCGTCCACGTCGGCGTCGGTCGCGCCATCCACCGGACCGGCTTGCTGTTGCATGATTCCGCCGTTGTTGAACGCGCCGTCCAGCCGGCCGTGCAGCTCACGAACACGGGTCACCCCTGCCCGGATGCTATCGGGGACGGCGAGGTCGACGGTGACGGCGTCGGCGGTTCCCCCGCCGTCACGGATCTCGGTGACGATGCGGTCCAACGCATCTCGGCTGCGCGCCGCGAGGACGACCGACGCGCCCTCCTGGGCGAAGAGGTGCGCGGCCGCGGCACCGATACCGCGGCTCGCTCCCGTGATGAAGATGATCTTTCCCGCAAGCAGCCCGATCGATGTGGTGGCGGTGTCGTTGTGTGTCATGTCGACCAACCTGCCCCGGCCGTCGCCGCGGATGCAGGCACAAGCTGTACCACCTTCCCCGCTCGCCGCGAGCGCACACTGGAGCAATGGACAAGCGGGAGTTGGGGGCCTTTCTCCGAAGCCGACGCGAGCGGCTGCGCCCCGAGGACGTCGGTCTGCCCTCCGGGCCCCGCCGCCGCACCCCTGGGCTGCGACGCGAGGAAGTCGCCGTCCTCGCCCACATCTCGACCGAGTACTACATCCGCCTCGAACAGGGCCGCGCTCCGCGACCGTCGGCCGACGTCTTGGCCGGAATCGCCGGCGCGCTACGGCTGACGGACGTCGAAGGCGACCACCTTCACCTCCTCGCCGGGACCGCACCGAACAGGACCGGATGGCATCGCCGCGACGTACGGCCGAGCATCCTGGCACTGCTGGCACGACTTCCACAGACAGCCGCGTTCGTGATGTCGGCAGCCTTCGACGTCCTCGCCTGGAACGACCTGACCGCGGCACTCATGGAGGACTTTTCCCGACGGGCACCTGATGACCGCAACCTCGCCCGCCGCGCCTTCTTGCCCGATCCGTCGGAAGACCAAGCGCCCTACGGGATCTCGAATGCCGCCGAGTTCCGTCAGCAGGCGGTCATGGAACTGCGCTCCGCTGCCGCCCGGTATCCGACCGATCCCGCCATCGCCGGGCTCATCGAGGAACTCCGCGAGGAAAGCCGCGAGTTCGCCCGCCTCTGGGAGCGCAACGACGTCCAGCCCGCACCGATGCTGACCAAGACGTTCCACCACGCGACCGTCGGGGCGATCACGGTGGACTGCGACGCCCTCGCCTTGACCGACCGCGATCAGCATCTCGTGCTCTACAGCGCGGCCGCCGGTTCTCCCGCCGCCGAGTCGCTGCGTTTCCTCGCTGCCATCGGTGCGGAGGGCCTATCGAAAGAGCGCACCCGATAGCGACGATCCATCACGGGTTCTCGCGTCCGAACATTGATCGATGGCACGTTCGGTCACCGGTACACATCACGACGATGCCGTACGTCGATCACGCGGACAACGACAACATCCTCGTGGATCTCGTAGACAACCCGGAACTCGCCGCGCCGCGCCGACCAGCGGCCGGCCAACTCGCCGCGCAGGCGTTTACCGACCCGATGCGGATTCTCGGCGAGCGGCCCGCGAATGAACTCCCAGCCCGCCGCCGCAACAATCTCGGGAAGGTCCTCGGACAGACTTCGACGTGCGCGTCGAGTCAGTTCGACCGGGTAGGTCATGAACCGATGGTGCCCTTCGCGCGGAGTTCGGCCTCCACCTCATCAAGCGGGTAGACCCGGCCGGCAGCGATATCGGCGTCCGCCTCGCCGATGGCCTCCATTGCTTCCCGGTCGCCCAGAATGTCTAGCGTCTCCATGAGAGAGTCGTAGTCGTCGGCGCTCATCAGCACGGCGGCACGCCGCCCATTCCTGGTGAGCTCCACCCGCTGATGGGTACGCACCGCCTCGTCCACCAACTTGGAGAGGTTGGCGCGCACGTCTGCGATCGGCAATGTCGTCATGTACAGAATTCTAGCGTGCTGTACCCGTCCCTGACCTCGGCTTATGCCGCGAGGCTGCCCAGCACTTCGATCACCTGGCCAGGCGTAGATGACCCACTCGAGCGTCAGCAGCCTGAGCCATCACCCGAACCCCAAGCGCCACCAGGGATTCGAACTCGTATGCCAATACGGCCGCGTCCGAATGCCGTTGGGACGTCACAGCTTCGCAATCCTGACGAGGGCTGCTGCGTAAGGGCTCGGATCGACGTCACCTCGCACGGCGAGCTGCTGGGTGTAGCCATGGCAGAGCGCGACGAAAGCCTCGGCGATCTGCTGCGCATCGACCGGCTCGCGGTCCGGCAGGAGTCCGACGATCGAGGAACGTAGCTGGTCGAGCTGAGCCTTCACCACTTCGCCGAGGGCAGGCGACACCGCCGCCTCGGCATAGATCTGTGCGACGAGCCGGGCGTGGTTCTCTTCGCGGGCCAGGGCGCGGATGTGCTGTAGAAACCGGTGGATCACGTCGGGGGTCAGATCAGCCGGGAACGCATGGGTGGCCTGGTCGCAGATCGCCGTGATGATTTCGTCCTTACTGGCGAAGTAGCGGTAGATCGCACCGTTGGACAAGCCCGATGCGTTGACGAGGTCGCTCATCGACGTTCGAGCGAACCCCTGAGTGGCGAACAATCGACGTGCGGCATCGATGATCTGTTGTCTGCGTGCGTCGAGGTGGTCCTGCGTGACCTTGGGCATAAAGAGTGACCGTTCGTTTTTTGTGTTACCTTCTCACCATACATAGTTCGCCACACCAGTTTGGAGACCTCGCGTGCGGTACCAGCCCTTCGGAAGACTCAGCGGACTGCGCGTCTCGCAGTACGTCTTGGGCACCGCCAACTTCGGATCGAGCGAGACATCGACCGGACTCGACGGGGCCAAGGACATCTACCGCGCGTTCCTGGATGCCGGCGGAACCACCTTCGACTCCTCGAATATCTACCAGGTCGGGGAGGCCGAGGCGGTCCTCGGGGATCTTCTCGGAAGTGATCGCGACGACATGGTCGTGATCACCAAGTACAGCGGCACCCGTCGGGCCGATGCCCGACCGGGCACCACCGGCAACAGCAGGAAGGTCATGTTCCGGTCGTTGGACGAAAGCCTGCGTCGCCTGCAGACCGATTACGTCGACGTGTTCATGCCGCACTTCCCCGATGGCCTCACCCCGATGTCGGAGATTCAGCAAGCGCTCGAAGATCTCGTCCGGGCCGGGAAGATCCGGTATTACGGCTTGTCGAACTTTCCGGCGTGGCGGGTCGCCGGCGCCGCCGTGAGGTCCGAGCTGACCGGAGGCGGTCACCTGCTGGGCATCCAGACCGAGTACAACCTGGCCGAGCGGTCTGCCGAGCGAGAGCTCCTGCCGATGGCACAGGCGCACGGGCTGGGCGTCGTGCTCTATTCGCCGCTCGCCGGTGGACTGCTCTCCGGCAAATATCGCAACGGCGAACAGGGGCGTCTCAGCACGGCAGCCGAGTCGACCACGCCCGGGGAGGACACCGAGCAGCGGACCACCGTCCTCGATGCGGTGATCAGCGTGGCCGACCAGATCGAAACGGGCCCGGTACAGGTCGCGCTGTCCTGGCTGCACGAGCGGGCCGCCCGCTCCGGCACCTCGATGATCCCGATCGTCGGACCCCGCACATCAACTCACCTCCAAGGTTATCTCGACGCACTGGACGTCGATCTCGACGATGCGCAGTACGCGCTGCTCGACGACGTCAGTGCAGTTCCGCTCGGAACACCGCACGACGATGTCGCCGCCGCCCTCACCCACGGAATCGACGGCAACCGCCAACTCATCGACGATCCCGCACTCCCCGTGACCTGAATGTCCCCCTATCACCGAGGAAACCCATGCCTGACTTCCGTATAGCCTCCATCAACTTCGAGTGCACCGACCCGAGTGCGCTCGCGCACTTCTGGGCACAGATCCTCGACGGCGAGGTCGCCGTCGAAACGCCCGCTTTCTGCGCGGTCAAAACCGCCGACCTGTTCATCGGTGCAGTCCGCGTGGACGATTACCGGCCGCCGACCTGGCCGTCAACGGACCAGCCCCAGCAGATTCACCTCGACCTTGCGGTCGACGACCTCGACTCCGCCGAAGCAACCGCACTCCGGCTCGGTGCGACCAAGAGTGAGTACCAGGCCGGCCCGGACCACTCACGCGTACTGCACGATCCCGCCGGACACCCCTTCTGCCTCCGCGGCTGATATCTGGTGAATCATCGCCGGACCAGCGAAGCGCACCACCACAATTCAAGTCTCCGCTAGACAACGTCGCCGACGAGCGTCACTCGACGGCGCGAAAGACCCGGCCTCGACGCACGCGGCTCTCAAACGTTTGTCGCGTGTCTAGAGCGTCCCAGTGCGAGTTCTTCCACAACCAGTGGGTGACAGCCGATCTCGCCGTCGGCAAGGAGTGCCATCGTGCCGTCAGCTGCTCGTTCCCGGTGTGCAGATGGTCGATCCAGACCGACGTATCGACGAGATCATCCGACCGACGACCGACGACGCGGAGTCGCCGCACCTGTCGAATCGGTGCCGCCGAGCGCTGCAAGGCGGCGCGCACTTTCCATGCGAATCAACGCCCGCAGCCCATCGCGGCTTTCCGTCCTTCGCGGTCGAGGTCAACATCGCTCGCAGCGCGGCCCGCCGACTGGCCTGGCGCACCGAACTTGCAGCTCCTCGTCGACGGAATCGCCAGGTTAGGCCGCGGAAAATTCACGATAGACAATTCTCTCCGTCGACCGACGGCAAGTTCGAGACTCTTTCATCGGTATACCTCTCGACGGTGTCCAAGCCTGAGCACGAGGACGGCTCTTGTGATGTAGGTGTGGGTGGTTTGAGCGTGGCGTAGGGCGCAACGCCGGTGTCTCGCTTAAGGTTTGGTTT